>CAMTWF010000079.1:0-4563 GCA_947085355.1 uncultured delta proteobacterium | reverse complement strand
GCACACTCCCACCGCTTGGGTGAACTCGCGGGCGCACTTGCGGCCCCTTCGGGGCCGCTGCGTGGCGCCCCTACATCCGGGGAAAAACGGTTGGTGCAAGGTTCCGGCAGCGGGTCGTGTGGGACACCCCCCAATTGTCGGTTAGCACGCATGGGATGCACCCCCCCAGGCCGACCGTGGTTGCCTGCGCTCCGTCGGCGGCGTAGACTGGACCGCCATGTTCGAAGCAGCTATCGGCCTCGGCAACGCCCCGACCCCGGGGCGCGGACCCGCCCGCGCCGCCGCGGCGCTCGGCCTGCTGGCGCTCGCGTCATGCGTCTCGTGTGCCGCCTCGGAGGACTCCTGGCCCGCCGACGGCCGGGACGTGCCGGCGGATACCGGCTGCGATCCGGCGGCGTGCCTGGCGCGCTGCGTCGGGCGCGGCTACGCCGCGGGCCTGTGCGATCGCGACCTGTGCATTTGCGAGAACCCCGACCAGGACGCCGGCGACGTCGATGCCGACGCGGCGTGCTCGGCGGTCGACTGTCATGCCGGCTGCGTCGCCCTCGGGGCCGAGCGCGGCGAGTGCCGCGGGGACGCATGCGTGTGCGATCCGCCCGTCGGCGACGGCGGTCACGATGTCGACGCGGGGGATGACGCCGTGGACGACGCGCCCGTCGATGCGCCGCCGTGCCTCGTCGGCGCCGGGCAGACGCGTCCCTGCGGTCGCTGCGGCGTCGAGTCGCGCACCTGCGGCTCGGACATGGTCTGGAGCCCGTGGGGCCCGTGTTCCGGGGAGGGCCCGTGCTCCCCGAGCGACGTGGGCGCCGAGGGCTGCGGTCGGTGCGGCACGCGCACGCGCACGTGCAACTCTTCGTGCGCATGGGACGCCTGGACCGCGTGTACCGGCGAGGGGGTCTGCTCGCCGGGGGACGAGCAGCGCGAGGCGTGCGGCAACTGCGGCACGCGGAGCCGTACGTGCAACTCCTCGTGTGCGTGGGACCCCTGGACCGCGTGTACCGGCGAGGGGCCGTGCTCGCCCGGATCGACGCAAGCCGGTTCGTGCGACCGCTGCTCGCACCAGATCTGCGGGTCGGGCTGCACGTGGGGCGCCTGCCAGCTCCGTCCCGGCAGCCAGTGCGAGCACCGGGCCGGCACGAACTACCGCTGCTGCGGCACCAGGTTGTGGCAGTTCTGCCTCCCCTCCTGCGTATGGTCCACCGACTGCGCCTCGTGCGCATCCTGCTGTCCGTGACGCCGTCGGGGCCGTGGTCCGCGATCGCGGCTGTTGTCGGTGGTGCCCCGGTGTGCTAGAAGGTTCGCTGTCGGCGGTCGACGGTTGCGGCGGGCGCGCGAGGCGCCGTCGCGGGGCAGGCCAAGGAACCGAGCGGCTCTGCCGCGAGGTTCCGCGGGGGTCCGGGGGGCGGTGAGGCGCCCGGCGCCGAACAGCCCCCCGGTGCAGCGGATCGCGGGTTCCGGAGCGGCCACGGTGAAGCAGTCCCACAAGACGATCCTTCTCTGGGTTCTCCTCATCGGCGTCTTCTTCGTCATCTACAACCTGTTTTCGGACAAGTCCGATTCCAAGGAAGTGCCGTTCTTCCAGCTTCTGGACGACGTGGAGCAGCGGCGGGTGGCGGCGCCCGACGGGATTGCGATCGACCTGAAGACCAACCGCTACGACTACGCCGTGACGGCCGTGCGTGACGGCAAGGAGGTGAAGGTCCGCCAGCACGCCTTCGGGCTGGTGGATCCGGAGATCCAGAACCGCATCGAGGGGGCGCTGCGGGCCACCGGGCAGCCGATGATGATCCGGTACCGCCGGAGCGAGGATGCGTCGTTCTGGACGAGCGTCCTGGTCTCGTGGCTGCCGATGCTCCTGATCTTCGGCTTGCTGTTCCTGTTCCTCCGGCAGATGCAGGCGGGCGGCGGGCGGGCGATGTCGTTCGGCAAGAGCCGCGCCAAACTCCTTACCGAGCGGAAGAAGAAGGTCACGTTTGCGGACGTGGCCGGGATCGACGAGGCGCGGGACGAGCTGGAGGAGATAATCGAGTTCCTGCGGGATCCCAAGAAGTTCACGCGGCTCGGCGGCCGGATCCCCAAGGGCGTGCTGCTGTTGGGTGCACCCGGCACGGGCAAGACGCTGCTGGCTCGCGCCATCGCCGGCGAGGCCGGCGTGCCGTTCTTCTCGATCAGCGGGTCGGATTTCGTCGAGATGTTCGTGGGGGTCGGGGCCGCCCGCGTCCGCGACCTGTTCGAGCAGGGCAAGAAGAGCGCCCCGTGCATCATCTTCATCGACGAGATCGACGCCGTCGGGCGCCACCGCGGCGCGGGCCTCGGCGGCGGGCACGACGAGCGGGAGCAGACGCTGAACCAGCTCCTCGTGGAGATGGACGGTTTCGAGGGGAACGAGAACGTGATCATCGTGGCCGCCACGAACCGGCCGGACGTGCTCGACCCCGCGCTGCTGCGACCGGGGCGCTTCGACCGGCGGATCGTGGTGCCGCTGCCGGACGTGCGCGGCCGCCAGGGGATCCTCGCGGTGCACACCAGGAAGGTGACGGTCGGGCGCAGCGTCGACCTCGACGTGCTGGCCCGCGGCACACCCGGGTTCTCCGGCGCGGACCTGGAGAACCTCGTCAACGAGGCGGCCCTCCTGGCCGGCCGGGCCGGCAAAGAACAGGTCGGCATGAACGACTTCGAGCTGGCGAAGGACAAGGTGCTCATGGGCGCCGAACGCCGCTCGATGATCATCAGCGAAAGCGAGAAGCGGACCACCGCCTACCACGAGGCCGGCCACTCGCTCGTCGCACGCCTCCTGCCGGGCACCGACCCGATCCACAAGGTGACCATAATCCCCAGAGGCAGGGCGCTCGGACTGACGCAGCAGCTCCCGAAGGAGGACCGGCTCAACATCTCCCGCGAGTTCGCCCTCAAGCAGATCGTCGTCCTCATGGCCGGGCGCATCGCCGAGGAACTCGCCCTCGGCCAGAAAACGACCGGAGCGGGGCAGGACATCGAACGGGCCACGGAACTGGCGCGGAAGATGGTGTGCGAGTGGGGCATGAGCGACCGCATCGGGCCGCTCGCCTTCGGCAAGCGCGAAGAGGCGATCTTCCTCGGCAGGGAGATCGCACAGCACAAGGACTACAGCGAGCAGACGGCGATCGAGATCGACGCCGAGGTGCGGCGGATCGTCACGGAGTGCTACGAGCGGGCGCGCAAACTCGTCTCCGACAACCGCGAGACGCTCGATCGGATCGCCGCGGCGCTGCTCGAACACGAGTCGCTCGACGGAGAAGACATCGACGCGCTCGTCGAGGGAAGGCCGCTGCCCATGAGGCGCGGGGGCGTCGACGGCGTCGACGGCGTCGACGGCGCGGCGGCGGTCAAGGGAAAGACCAGGGCCGAGCCCGTCCCGGCGGGTCTGTTCCCGCCGAGGCCGCGCGAGGTCCCAACCGGGGGGTGAGGCGCAGGATGGCTGCCGATCGCGCGGGGAGAGCGTGAGCAGGAATCCGGGACCGAGCCGGCGCGCCGAGACGCGAGCGGCGCAAGGAGCGACGACGAAGCCGTACTGAAAGTACGGCAAGGAGGAGCGACGCAGCGATGCGAAGCGGATCGGCGATGCCGGCGACGGGAGGGATTGCTGCTCACGCTCCCAGTCCCGAACTCCGGATCGCGGGCCATGAGGTCGATCTCTCCCGGCCGCTCGTGATGGGCATCCTCAACGTCACTCCGGACTCGTTCTCGGACGGAGGGCGATTCGTCGACCCCGGCGACGCCGCGGCGCACGCGATGCGGATGCTCGAGGAAGGCGCGGACATCATCGACGTCGGCGGCGAGTCGACGCGGCCCGGCAGCGAGCCGGTGACGGCCGACGAGGAGATGCGCCGCATCCTCCCGGTCATCGAGTCGCTCGCCGGCCGCATCGGCGTGCCGATCTCGATCGACACGACCAGGGCGGCGGTGGCCGAGCGGGCCGTGCGTGCGGGGGCGTCGATGGTCAACGACGTCTCCGGGCTGCGGTTCGATCCCGAGATCGCCGATGTCGTCCGTGAGCGCGGCGCCGGCCTGGTGTTGATGCACTCCAGGGGGCGCCCCAAGGACATGCAGGACGACCCGCGGTACGGCGACGTCGTGGCCGAGGTCGTCGGGGAGCTTGCCGAAGCGATGGACCGGGCCGTCCGCCGCGGCGTGCCGTCCGCCGCGATCGTGCTGGACCCGGGGATCGGGTTCGCCAAGCGGCCCGAGCACAGCCTTCGCCTGCTCGCCTCCATCCCGGCGCTGGCGGCGCTCGGCCGTCCGGTCCTCATCGGTCCGTCACGGAAGGCGTTCATCGGCGCCGTGACCGGCGATCCGGCGGACCGCCGGCTGGAAGGAACGCTGGCGGCGGTGGCCGTCGCCGTGTTCGGGGGAGCGCACATCGTGCGCGTGCACGACGTGGCGCAGGCGCGGCGCGCCGTGCAGGTGGCCGCCGCGATACGCGATGCCGGGTCGCCGCGGGAGCAAGGCCCCTCGCGGCTTTGCCGCGCGGGTCCGCGGGGGTCCGGGGGGCGTGAGGCGCGTAGCGCCGAACTGCCCCCCGGG
>CAMTWF010000078.1:0-12724 GCA_947085355.1 uncultured delta proteobacterium | reverse complement strand
TGAACAGGAGGGGGAACGGCCTATCTGTGGAGTCTCTTGAACTCCAACTTGGGCATAACCTCAAAGCATGCGTCGATGATCTTCTCGGTGAGGTCCTCATGCAACATCCCATCCTGTCTATCCTGTCCATCCTGTTTGTATCCGCCGCCTGTTTTTGAGAAGTTACGTTGCAGGAGAGGAAGCACGAATGGCGGGACATGGAACGGCCGGGAAGGCGCCGCGGGATCAGGGAATGCTCAGCCCCGTCCGCTGGGTCGGGAATGCGGTCGAGCTGCTCGACCAGCGCGACCTGCCGTGGCGCGAGACCTGGGTGCGGTGCGAGACGGCCGACTCGGTAGCCGACGCGATCCGGTCGATGGCGGTGCGCGGCGCGCCGGCGATCGGGATCGCCGCGGCCTACGGCATGGCGCTCGCCGCCCGCGCCGCCGGAGGAGGCGGCCTGGCGATGCGCGCCGGGATGGATCGCGCCGCCGCGGTGCTCGGCGCCTCGCGCCCGACCGCGGTGAACCTCGCGTGGGCGCTGGACCGCATGCTCCGCGTCGGCAACGCCGCCGCATCGGGAGGCCGCGACGCGGCCGCCGCGCGACGGCGGGTCGAGGCCGAGGCGATCGCCATCCACGACGAGGACGTGGCGATGAACCGGCGAATCGGACTGCACGGAGCGGACCTGCTGCCGGACGACTGCACCGTCCTGACGCACTGCAACGCCGGCGCGCTGGCCACGGGCGGCTACGGAACGGCGCTCGGCATCGTCCGCGCCGCGGTCGAGGCCGGCAAGACGGTGCGCGTGCTGGCGGACGAGACGCGACCGTACCTCCAGGGCGCCCGCCTGACGGCCTGGGAGCTGGCCCGCGACGGCATCCCGGTCACCGTGATCTGCGACGGAATGGCGGGGGCGATCCTGCGTTCGGGCGAGGTCCGCGCCGTCCTCGTCGGCGCCGACAGGATCGCCGCCAACGGCGACGTCGCGAACAAGATCGGCACCTACCCGCTGGCCGTCCTGGCGCGCCGCCACGACGTACCGCTGTACGTCGCCGCCCCGTCGACCACGCTCGACCGCGCCATCGCGGACGGCTCCGGCATCCCGATCGAGGAACGCTCCGCGGAGGAGGTCCTCTTGATCGGCGGCGTTCGCATCGCGCCCGAGGGCGTCGCGGCCCGCCATCCGGCCTTCGACGTGACCCCGGCGGACCTGGTGAGCGCGATCGTCACCGAGGACGGCGTGCACAGGCCGCCGTTCGTTTTCGATCGGCGCGAGCGGGAATAGCCGGCCGCCGACTGCTCCTCGATGAATACGGCGCCGCATCGTCCGTCGGTGCCCGCGCGTCTCGAGGGGCGCCAGGGGACAGGAGTGATGCGATGAGTTGGGTTGCGGGCAATCGCGGGCAAGATGCCCGCGCTACGCGAGCGCGTCGGGAGGCGGCGATCGGCTGCTGCATCCTTGCGGTCGTGGCGGCGACGGCGGCGGCGCAGACCACCCAGGGCAAGCTCAAGGTGAACGTGACGGCGAACGGGCGAGCGGCGAGCGCGACGATGGATGTCCTTGCGGCCGGCGATCGCGCGGCCCTGGCGTCCGGCGACGCCGGCCGCGCCGTCGACGTCCCGGCCGGCGCGTACGAACTGCGGGTCGTCCTGACCGAGGCGATCGATCGACCCGTCCTGTCGCGCTCCGGAATCGTCGTGGAGGCCGGGCGGGAGACCGCGGTGGACGTCGATTTCGAGGTGGGGCGCGTGACGCTGATGTGCGGCGGTGCGGGCTACGAGGCGGACGCGAAGGCGCGGATCCGCCGGCCGGGAGCGCCGGGGTGGCTGCCGGAAGTGCGCTGCGGCGAGGAGTTCCTGATCTCGGGGGGCACGTACGAGACGGAGATCGTGGCCGGCGCGGGCCGCGACCGCGTGGTCTTCCCCGTCCGCAGGATCCAGGTGATGGGGGGGGCCACGCAGGCGCTGCGCCTGGAGGCGCCTTGACGGAGCCGCGCGAGCGCGGTCAGCGGTCGATCTTGACGGCGGCGTTGTCCGAATCGTCCTTGACGGCGTAGCCGGTTTCCTGCCGCCGGACGTTGACCTTGTTCTTCTTCATGTAGAGGTCGTGGACGTCGCGTGCATCGAGCCCGGCGGCCTGGGCGAGCGAGATCAGGAAGTGGAACATGTCGACGATCTCGACGCGCACGTTGTCGATGTCGAACTTCTGGTACTTGGCCCACCATTTCCACGGAACGGAGTCGGTCATCTCGGCGATCTCCTGCGACAGCGCGCGCGCATAGTTGAGGAGCCACTTGACTCGGCCTTCCTCGTCGAGCGCGTCGGTATCGACGCCGATGCGCCTGTTGAGCGCCTTCTGGAAGGCGAACATTTCCTCTAGAAGATCGGCCCTGTCCATCGTCCCGCTCCCGCTTGCCTTTGCCCTTTGCCTATTGCCTTTCCCGTCGGCCGGTCGCCCCTCGGCGACTCTATCCGGGCGCCGTTGTAGGGACAACCCCCAGCCTGTACTGAATCGCGCTCCGGTCCGGCCGTCTGATCGCCCGTGTCCGGGTGGGGGGTGGATCGTGGTATGAGGTTGTCCATGAAGACCAACCGAGGATTGCGAGGATCGCGCGGAGCGGGCGTGCGGGGAGCCGTGGCGGCCTGCGTCGTCGCGCTGGCGGCGTTCGCAGCGGCCGGGCCTGCCCGGGGCTCGGCGTTCCCGGAGCTCGATGCGGCGCGCACGGCGGCCCAGGCGGCGCCGGGCGACGCCGAGGCGCATGCGCGGCTCGGCGACACTCTGCTCGAGGCCCGCGACACGGCCGGCGCCCGAGCGGCCTACGAGGCCGCGCTGCGTGCGAGACCGGACTGGGTGCGGGCGCTCCGGGGCGTTGCAGGAACGCGGATGGCCGAGGCCCGGTACGAGGACTCGCGCAACGCCTGCCGGCGCGTGATCCAGGCCGCGGGCGAATCGGCGCCCGAGGGGCGCGTGTGCATGGGCCAAGCGTATCTCGTCTGGAGGCGTTCGTCGCTCGCGATCGAGGAGTTCAACCGGGCGCTGGCGGCGGACCCGTCGAACGCCGCGGCGCACTCGGGGATCGGCGACGCCCACGCCAGGGCGAACGAGATCGACGAGGCGATCGCCGCATATCGGCGGGCGATCGCCGCCGACCCGAACGCCGTGGAGGCGCGAATCGGCCTCGCGCTGATGCTGGAGCGCCGCGGCGACGCGGCCGAGGCGACGCGACAGCTGGAGGCCGCGCTCGCGGCCCGCTCGTGGTCGGCCGACGCGCTGTACAACCTGGGCCGGCTGGCGGGCGATCACGCCCGCGCGATCGAGCACCTGGCGCGCGCCACCGCAATCCGGCCCGGCTTCACCGACGCGCAGCTCGAATACGGCCGGCGCCTCTCGGCCGCGGCAAGGTGGGCCGAGGCCGTCGCGCCGCTGCGAGTCGCGGTGGCCCAACTGCCCAACGTGGCGCAGGCGAAGGAGCTGCTCGGAATCGCGCTTTGGCGCACCGGCGCGCACGGCGAGGCGGAAGAGATGCTCCGGGCCGCGGTCCGCGGCGTGCCGAACTCGCCGCGCGCCCACGAGGCGCTCGGCGAAGTCCTCGTGGCGCTCGGCCGCACCGACGACGGGATCGGCTTCCTGGAAACCGCCGCGAACCTCGAAGCCTCCAACGCGATGATCCCGTACCGGCTGGCGGAGATCCTCCACGCCGCGGGCCGCCACACGCTCGCCACCGGCTTCCTCGACCGGGCGCTGCGGACCAAGGCCGACTTCTCGCGTGCGCACTCGCTGTACGGCGACATCCTCCACCAGCAGGGCCGCTATGCCGAGGCGCTCGCATCGTACCAGGCGGCCCTCTCGGGCGACGGCCAAGTGATCGACGCGGCCCGCATACGGACGCGCGTGCAGGAACTGGAAGTCTGGGCGCAGCACCGGGGCCCGGGCGGAAGGTGACGCAGTAACCGTTCACCCCTCCACGTCGTCTCCGTGCTCGTGCTCGTGCTCGTGCTCGACGGCGCATCGTTGCCGTTCACGTCATTCGCCGCGACCGTCATGGTGCAAGATGCGGCCGACACGGCCCAGGCGCACGAGTGCGGGATCGAGCACGAGCACGAGCACGACATTCCCATGGGGCCTGAACGGTTACGAACAAATGGGCCCCGCTCGCTCCGACTCCGGTGGTATTGCAGCCAACGGGCTTGCCTGTGCCCCGACGATGTGTTGTAGTCTTGCGCGAATGGCCATTGGTTGGACGACCAACGGCCCGGAGTCGTCGGTGGCGCCGTGACAACCATAACCCTGGAACCGCTCATCGATCAGTTGCCGGTCCTGCTGGTGTCCGGCGACGGCACGGTTCTTGATGGCAACCTCGCGTGGACCCGACTAGTGGCAAGCCGCCACGGGGCGGGTGCGCGGCCGGGCTTGTACGATCTGATCGCCTTCGAGGGCGCACCGGTCTCTCCGACCGCCGGGCCGCGCGAGATGCGCGTCCACCACATCGCGCCGCCGGACGTCGGCGGGGACGGTCGCGCCGTCGGGGAGTACTCGGCGGCGCTGTTCGTGCCGGTGGTGCACCGCCGCCGCGACACGTACGTCGTCTTCCTTCTGCCGCCCCGCACGTTCCGTCCCGACGCGGCGCGTTTCGCCGGGTTGCTCGCCGCCGATGTCGGGGGTCGCGGGTCGGAGGTCGGGAGCCGGGAGCCGGAACCGGATCTGATCCTGCCGATCGACGTCGAGGGGTTGGTGCGGAACGCGGCCGACCTGGTGGCCGCGACCGCGGCGCCGGACGCCGGGACGTCGGAGGATCTGCCTACCACGATCCTGTCGCGCCTGCGCTGCGGGATCCCGTCACGCCGTCTGGTGCTGTCGGTGTCGGCGGGCGGCGGCGCCGCGATTCCCGAGGGCGTCTTCCGGCTGCCACCGGACGGGGCGACGCCCCAAGACGTGCGGCGGGGACCGGCGCCGCTTCTCCGTCACGCGCCGGCGGACGCCGGCGTGGAGGGCGGCGCTGCGGTGCGCGAGTGCCCGTTCGAGGCGTTGCCGGCGTGGCTCCAGCGCGAGTTCGTCGATTCTCCCGGGCCGGGCGGATCGCGGCGATACCTCGTCGCGTCCGTCGTGATTCCTGGAGGCGCGGCGGTGCTGGCCGCGGGGCCGTGGGGAGCGGGAGAATCGGTTTCGCCGGACGAGCCGTCGCTGGTGGAGATCGCGATCCGGCTGCTGGCCGCGCGCGCGGCCGTCGCGGCTCGCGAGCGGACTCTGGAGGAGCGTGCGCGGCGGCTCGATGCGGCGCTGGAGGCCGAGCGTGCGGCGTCCGGCCGTTCGGCCGAGCGCGCTGCGGAGGCGGAGATTGGTAGCGAGCCGGTCGCGCCTCCGATCGACCTGTCTGTTTCGTTCACCGAGATGAAGCAGGCGTTGGTGGACGGCTTCGAGCGCGCCTACATCGAGGCCGCGCTGCGTCGTTCCGGCGGCAACCTCTCGGCCGCCGCGCGCCTCGCCCGCATGGACAAGAAGAACTTCCACGCCAAGGCGAGCCGCCTGGGTCTGGCCGGACCGGCATCCGAGGCGCGGCGGAGCAGGATGCAGTAGTTGCCGGTCCCGATCCCGGGTGATATGAGCCGCATGTGAAGCGCGGCACGACGGACGTCGCCGTGAGCGAACCGGATCCGATCGAGCACAAGAGCCACGGGTACCGCTGCGGGAACTGCAACGCCGAGGTGACGTTCGATGCGGCGGCGCAGAAGCTCCGCTGCGGCCACTGCGGTTCCGTGCAGGACGTCCCGGCTGCCGGTCCCGAGGGGAGCCACGTCCAGAGCTACGATCTCGCAGCCGGCATCAGGGCCGAGCAGACGGGCGGGATGGGGCGCGCCGCCGCGGCGGTCCGGTGTCAGGAGTGCGGCGCGTGCGTCGAGTACGAGGCCGGAACGACGACCACGGCGTGCGCGTTCTGCGGGTCGAGCTACGTGCTGCCGCAGGAGGCGGCGGCCCGCGCGATACGGCCCGAGTCGCTCGTGCCGTTCCGCATCGACCGCGCCGCCTCCGGCAGGGCGTTCTCGGGCTGGCTGCACGGCCTCTGGTTCCGCCCGTCCGACCTCAAGCACCGCGCCAGGTTGCAGCAGATCGACGGCGTGTACGTCCCGTTCTGGTCCTACGACTGCGACGTCGTGAGCCGCTGGACCGCCGACGCGGGCTACTACTACTACGTCACCGTCACCTACCGCGACTCCTCCGGACGAAGGATGACCCGCCGGGAAAGGCGCATCCGGTGGGTCCCGGCCTCGGGGGCCAGGCAGGATCGGTACGCCGGCATCCTCGTGTGCGCTTCCGGCGGCCTCCCCGCGGACCTGGTTTCGAGGATCCAGTCGTTCGACACGAGGGCGTTGGTCCCGTACAACCCGGCGTATCTCTCCGGATGGAAGGCGGAGGAATACGTGGTCGATCTCCAGCAGGGATGGGGTGTCGCATCGGGGCGGGTCGCCGAGGAGCAGCACCGGCGCTGCGCGGGCGACGTTCCCGGCGACACGCAGCGACGTCTCTCCGTGAACAACGCCTTCCTGGCGGTGGCCTGGCGCCACCTGCTCCTCCCGGTCTGGATCGCCGCGTACCGCTACAGGAACAAGGTGTACCGCTTCCTCGTGAACGGCCAGACGGGAGAGGTCGTCGGCAAGGCGCCGTGGAGCTTCTGGAAGATACTCCTGTTCGTCCTCGTGCTGCTGGCGATCGCGGGGACCGTCGCGAAGCTCGCCGGCGTGGTGTGAGGCCCCGCGGCCGCGGGTTTCCTTGACGATGCGGACCCGGCGTGCTTGATTCGCGCCCCGGGGACAAGGAAGGAGACTCGATGGCCGCCATCGCAGGCGCTCGAGCCGCCGAGATACACGCACGGGAATCCGGTTCCGCCAAGGAACCGAGCGGCTTTGCCGCGAGGTTCCGCGGGGGTCCGGGGGGCGGTGAGGCGCCCGGCGCCGAACAGCCCCCCGGTGCAATCGACGACATCGCCGAGGGCGACCGCCGGGCCGTCGACGAGTGGCTCGCGAGCCTGCGGGCGGCCCACTCGACGAGGATCGGCGCCGCCGCCCGACACCTGCTCGACGCCGGCGGCAAGCGCCTCCGTCCGCTGCTAACCTGCGGCTTCATGCGCGCCCTCGGCGCCGACCCGAGGCGCCGGATCGGCCTGGTGGCGGTCAGCGAGATGGTGCACGTCGGCAGCCTGTTGCACGACGACGTCGTGGACGGATCGATCAAGCGCCGCGGCCGGCCCGCCGCCCATGTCGCGTTCGACGCCCACACGGCGATCCTGGCGGGCGACCTCCTCCTGTCGTGGGCCTTCGACCGCCTGGCGCGCGAGGGGCCGCGCGAGCTGCAGAAGGCGATGGCGACGGCCGTGCGCGACGTCTCGGAGGGCGAGGTTCTGGAGCGCGAGCGATGCTTCGACGTTGACGTCGGCGTCGCGCACGTCCGCCTGGTCAGCCGGCTCAAGACCGGGGCCCTGCTGGCCTACGCCGCGGACGCGGGCGCGATCCTGGCCGGCGCAGACATTCCAGAGCGCTCCGCGGCGCGCGCGTACGGCCTGGCCGCCGGCGAGGCATTCCAGGCCGCCGACGACCTGCTCGATTGGGACGGCGACCCGGCGCAGATGGGCAAGCCCATCGGCCAGGACGTCTCCGACGGGCTCATCACGCTGCCGTTGGCGCTGGGGGCCGAACGCGACCCCTCCTTCATGCGGGATGTACGGTCGTTCTGGGCGTCGCCGCCTGGGGGCGCCGAGCGGCTCGTGCTGATCGAGCGGCTGCGGGGCGGGCTCCGGCGCCTCGGGGTTTTCGAGGCTGTCCGGGCGATGGCGCGCGCGGATGCGGCTCGCGCCGCCGCGGCGGTCGAGGCGCTGCCGCCGGGCCCGTGGCGCGACAGATTGGCGCGGACGGCGCTCGCCGCGGCGACCCGTAGCTGGTGAGGCGGGTGGAGCTTGGGGTGCCTGTGATCGGTTTCGATGCGCTGGCCCGGGGCGCCAGGGCGATCCTGGAGCGCGGCTATTCCGAGCGGCTGCGGCGGGAGGTGCTGTCGCGGCCGGTCCCGCGCCACGTGGCCGTCATCATGGACGGCAATCGGCGGCACGCGCGCAGCCTGGGCCTGTCGCCGGCCGAGGGCCACATCCTGGGCTCCGACGCTCTGGAGAACCTGCTCGAATGGTGCCGCCGCATCGGAGTCAAGGTGCTCACCGTCTACGCGCTTTCCACGGAGAACCTGGGGCGCGACGCCGCCGAGGTATCGCTGCTCATGGACCTCTTCGAGCGCAAGCTGCTCGACACCGCGGCGGACGAGCGGGTGCACAGGAATCGGATCCGGGTTCGAGTGGTCGGCAGGACCGACTCCCTGCCCGACAAGGTGGTGGAGGCGGCGCGGAAGGTCGAGCGGGCGACCGCCGGCTACGACCGGTTCGAGTTCCGCATCTGCATCGCCTACGGGGCGCGCCAGGAGATCGTGGACGCCGTCCGGGAGATCGCCGCGGACGCCGCCGCGGGTCGCATCGCGCCGGAGTCGATCGACGAGGCGACTCTCTCCGCCCGCCTCGCCGCCGGCTCGGACGAGCCCGACCTGCTGATCCGCACGGGCGGCGAGGTCCGCCTCTCGAACTTCCTCCTCTACCAGCTCGCCTACTCGGAGCTGGTCTTCTCCGACGTCCATTTCCCCGCCTTCCGGGAGATCGACTTCCTGCGGATCGTCCGCACCTACCAGCAACGCAGCCGCCGCTTCGGCAGGTGACCGGGGCATGAGGAGTTTCGAGTTTCGGGTTTCGGGTTTCGAGTTTGGAGTTTCGAATCTCGAACGCCGTTACGCCTGCGCCTCACCTTCCAACTCCAAACTCGAAACTCCAAACCCGAAACCCGTTGCAATGGCGCCGGGACGGGATCTATCGTTTCCGCTGGCCCCGGTCGGGCGGCGTGCGAATGGTCGCTTCGCCGCACCAAGGGGGTTGGCTGATGCTCCGCGGCCTCCTCAAGGCCCCGGAGCGGGAGGAGTCGGAGAAGGATCGATGGCGAGGAAACTGTTCATTGGCGGGCTGGCATGGGGAACCGATGAGGAGGCGCTCCGCGGCGCGTTCTCCAGCTTCGGGGAGATCAAGGACGTCCGGGTGATCCGCGACCCGACCACGCAGAGGTCGCGCGGGTTCGGGTTCGTCGAGTTCGGCACGGACGAACACGCCGCGGCGGCGAAGACGGCGATGGACGGAGCGGATGTCGACGGCCGGCGCATCCGCGTGGACTTCGCCCAGGAAAAGGGCCGCAGCGACGGCCCGCGCGGCGGCGGACGCGACCCGCGCCCCGGCGGTCCTCCTCGCGGGTTCGACGGCCCGCGTGGCGGCGGACGCGACATGCACTCCGGCGGTCCTCCTCGCGGGTCCGACGGGCCGCGAGGACCACGCCCGGATCGCCGCCGCCGCGACGGCGAGAGGTAGATCCCCGGGGCCGGCAGCGGCCGTCCCGTCCGCTTCTGCCGCCGGTCCATCCCTCGTCGCCTGCAACCCTTGCCCGAAGGCGCGGCCGGGACGATGATCGTCCCGTGCCGGTCGCCTTCGCCGCCGCCCTGTCGTCCGCTCTCGGCGGCCTCGCCGACTCGCTGACGCCCCACGCGGCGGCCCTTGCGCTGCGGGCCATGGGCCTATCGTGCAGGCTCCGGCCGGCCCTGCGCGAGCGGCTTTCGGTCCGCCCGCCCGGAGGCGAGCCCGGTTCATTCGACGCCGTCATCCAGTTCACGACCCGGGACCGGCGGAGCCGGGCGTGGGTCCGCTTCGCCGGCGGCAGGACGAAGGCGGGGACGGGAGACGCGCCCGTGCCGCCGGACGTGACCGTGACGCTGCGCGACGAGCGGTACATGCGGCGCTTCTTCGCGCCCTCCGGCGGAGCCGACCTGTTCGGGTGGCTGCTCGACAACCACCTGTCGTTCGACGGCAACCTCGCCGTGCTCGCCAAGTTCGGCCTGATCGCCTCGGCCGTGGCCCTCGGCGGCCGCCCCCGCCCGCGCCCTGCCGGCAAGCCGTGGCCGACCGACGGCGACCCCGACTGGCGCCGCCTGCGCGCGCGTCCGCCCGGGCGGCCGTGCGTCGTGCCGCCGCGGGACGCCGGGGCGCCGCTGCTCGACGACCCCGCGTTCGCCTCGATGACGCTCGACGACTTCCCGAGGATCAAGCGGCTCCTCCACCGGCACCTCACGACGCGCCCGCGGATCTGCATCGAGCGCGCCCGGTTGTGGACGGAGGTCGCGGTGCGCGAGCGCCGCGACGGTTCGGGCGACCCGCCGGTCCTGCGGCAGGCCCGCACCTTCGCCCACGTGCTGCGCAATCGCCGCGCCGTCATCCTCGACGACGACCTCCTGGCCGGCACGACGACGAGTCACCCGGTCGGGGTGATCGTGTTCCCGGAGATGGGCGGCACGGCCATCTGGCCGGAGCTGCTCACCGTCGGAGCGCGCGACCTCAACCCGTACGAGATATCCGACGACGACGCCCGCGCGCTGGACCGGGAGATCTTCCCCTGCTGGCTCCGGGAGAACGTCCGCGAGTGGGCGCGAGCGGCGTTCGGCAATCCCGAATGCCTGCGCCTCGACGAGCGGTGGGTGCTGTACTTCCTGTGGAAGAACCACGCCGTGTCGCACACGATCGCCGACATGCCGTCGGTTCTGTCCCGCGGGCTCGGCGCGATCGCCGCCGAGGCGCGCGAACGCGAGGCCCGGGCCGCGGATCCGGCGAGGCGCGCGTTTCACCGCTCGGTCGTGATCTGCATCGAGGCGGTGCTCGACTACGCGCGAAGGCTGGCCGAGGAGGCCGAGGCCGCTGCGCGGACCGAGGGCGACGCGGCGCGGCGCGCCGATCTGCCGGAGATGGCCCGGGTCTGCCGGAAGGTTCCGGCCGGGCCGGCCGGCACGCTCCGCGAGGCGCTCAACTCGATCTGGATCTGCTTCCTGTCGCTGCACCAGGAGAACATGAACGCCGGACTCTCGATCGGTCGCCTCGACGCCTGGCTCCAGCCGTACTTCGAGGCGGACGTGCGCCGGGCGGAGGCGGCGGGCGGGCTGGACGCCCGGACGCGCGCGGTCCGCGAGGCGATCGAGACGACCTGCGCCTTCATGCTCAAGGCGACCGACCACCTGCCGCTGACGCCCGACGTCGGCAACCGCCTCTTCGGCGGCTCCTCCTCGGACCAGGTGATCACGCTCGGCGGCGTCCGGCCCGACGGCGAATCCGCGGTTTGCGACATGACTTACGTGTTCCTCAAGGCCACCGAGATGCTCGGCCTGCGCGATCCGAACATGAACGCGCGCTGCCACCCGGACCGCAACCCGGACTACTACCTGCGCCGGCTGTGCGAGGTGAACCTCCTGACGCGCGCCACGCCGTCGATCCACAACGACCAGGCGGTGATCGCCGCGCTGGAGCGGCAGGGCTTCGCGACGGAGGATGCGCGCGACTGGGGCGCGACCGGCTGCGTCGAGCCGACGGTCTGCGGGCGCCACATGGGCCACACGAACTCCATGATGTTCAGCATGGTGGCGCCGCTGGAGATGGCCCTGCGCGACGGCCGACACCCGCTGCTCGAAGAGCAGGTCGGCCCGCGCACGGGCGACCCGCGCACCTTCCTGCGCTGGGAGGAGTTCCTCGACGCCTACGAGCGCCAGCTCGGGTGGCTCATCGACCGCGCAGCCGAGGCGAACGACCTGCTCGGCCGAGCGCACCAGGCGCTGCACCCCACGCCGTTCCTGTCGGCGCTGGTCGCGGGAACGGCGGAGTCGGGCCGCGACGTCATCGACGGCGGAGCGCGGTACAACTCATCCGGGGTCGCCATGGTCGGCCTGGCGGACGTGGTGGACAGCCTCTCGGCCGTGCGCACCCTCGTGTACGATCGCCGCACCGTCGCCATGGAGCGCCTGCTCGACGCGCTCGATGCCGACTTCGCGGGCCACGAGGCGCTGCACGCCGAGATCGCGGGCCGCGTGCCGCGGTTCGGGAGCGGCGATCCCGTGCCGACGGCGATCGCGGCGGACCTCGTCGATTTCGTCTTCGAGAATTGGCAGGCGCATCGGAACTACCGCGGCGGGCGCTACCTGCCGGGCTACTGGAGCATGTCGAACCACGTGGCGTTCGGGCTGCTGACCGGGGCGCTTCCGAGCGGCCGGAGGCGGGGCAAGCCGTTCACGCCCGGCCTGACTCCCTCGCCGGCCTGCGGCGCCCCGCTGACGGAGCAGATCCGCCAGGTCGCGGCGCTCGACACGGAGAAGATCCCCAACAACATCGCCTTCAACGTGAAACTGGCGCCGGGCGGAGACGACACCCACGAACGCATCGTCGACCGGATGGCGGCCTACGCGCGGACCTACTTCGATCTGGGCGGCATGCAGCTCCAGTTCAACGTCGTGAGCACGGAGACGCTGCGGCGCGCCATGGAGCACCCCGAGGAGCACCGCGATCTGCTGGTGCGGATCTCGGGCTACAATGCCTACTTCGTCGAGTTGAACCGGGACCTGCAGCTCGAGCTGGTCGAGCGGGCCGAGCACCGCTGAGCGCCGCTCGTGGAGCCGCTGGTCGCCGACATCAAGCGCAACGCGCTCGACGACGGGCCGGGGATCCGCACGACCGTCTTCCTCAAGGGATGCCCGCTGGCGTGCGTCTGGTGTCACAACCCGGAGATGATCTCGCCGGGCCCCGAGGTGCAGCGCCGCGCCGGCGCGTGCGTCGGCTGCGGCGAGTGCGGGCGCGCCTGCACCAGC
>CAMTWF010000077.1:0-12442 GCA_947085355.1 uncultured delta proteobacterium | reverse complement strand
TCGACGGCCGCGGCGCGCCAGCGCTCCAGGCTCGCGGCCAGATCGGCCAGGCCGCGGGCCGCGGCCGTCGCAACGCCCGGGACGTCGGCGACGGTCGCCGCCGCCGCCGCCAGCGGAATGCCGGCGGCCCGAGCGTGCTCGGCCAGCCGTTCGAACGTCACCTTCCCGACTCCCCGCGGCGGCACGTTGACGATGCGCGCGAAGCTCAGGTCGTCGGCGGGGTTGGCCAGCAGGCGCAGGTATGCCAGCAGGCTCTTCACCTCGGCCCGTTCGTAGAAGCGGAACCCGCCGACCACGACGTAGGGCAGCCCGCGGGCCCGCATCGCCTCCTCGATCACGCGGGACTGCGCGTTGATGCGGTAGAAGACGGCCGCCGAGCGCAGCGGGCGGCCGCGGGCCCGCAGTTCGTCCACGAGCCGCGCCACTTCCCACGCCTCCTCGCGCTCGTCGCCGGCCGCGATCACGCGGACCGGCTCGCCCGCGGCGTTGGCCGTCCACAGCTTCTTGGCGTGCCTCGCCCTGTTGCGCTCGATCACCGCCGCGGCCGACTCCAGGATGCGCGAGGCCGAGCGGTAGTTCTGCTCCAACCTCACCACGACGGCGCCGGGGAACTCGTGCTCGAATCCGAGGATGTTCCGCACGCGGGCGCCGCGCCAGCCGTAGATCGACTGGTCGTCGTCGCCCACGACGCACAGGTTGCGCCTCTCGTTGACGAGCAGCCGGAGCAGCCGGTACTGGATGGCGTTCGTGTCCTGGAACTCGTCGACGAGCAGGTGCAGGAACCTGTCCCGCAGCTTCTCGCGCACCTCGGCGTCGCACTCCAGCATCCGCACCGCCATCACGAGCAGGTCGCCGAAGTCGACGGCGTTGGACGCGCGCAGCCGGCGTTCGTACTCCGCGTACGCCTCGGCGATCGGCGGCGCTCCCGGCCGCCCGGCCGGCAGGTCGCCGGGGCCGAGCCCGTCCTGCTTGGCGCGGTCGATCCGGATCCGGAGATCCTTCGCCGACAGGATCTCCGGGACGATCCCGAGGTCGCGCAGCACCTGGCCGGCCAACGTCCGCTGGTCGTCCTCGTCGATGATGGCGAAGTCGCGCGACAGGCCCGCCGGGCCGGGGTGCATGCGGAGCAGCCGGGCGCAGGTGGCGTGGAACGTGCCTAGCCACACGTCGGCGGCCCGCGGCCCGAGCATCTCGCGCACGCGCGCGCGCATCTCGCCGGCGGCCTTGTTCGTGAACGTCACGGCCATGATGCGCCATGGGCCGACGCCGGTCGCGGCGACGAGGTGCGCGATCCTGCATGTCACGACCCGCGTCTTGCCGCTGCCGGCGCCGGCCAGCACCAGCAGCGGCCCCTCGCCGTGCGTCACGGCGCGCCGCTGGGGCTCCGAGAGATCGCGCTCCAGATCCATGCCGGGTCCGATCAGCGGTCCGTTGCGGCGGTCAGGATCCTCGCGTCGAGCGCGAGGCAGCCTTCGCCGCGGGCGAAGACGCGGACCGGGTTGATATCGACCTCGCGGATCGCCGGGAACTCGACGAGCATCATCGAGAGGCGGAGGAGGCACTCGACGAGCGCCTCGACGTCGGCCGGCTGCGTTCCGCGGGCGCCGCGGAGGATCGGGGCGCCCCGCAGCTCGTCCACCATCCTGTGGGCCTCCCCGGCGTCGATCGGGGCGATGCGGACGGACGCCTCGCGCAGGATCTCGACGAAGATGCCGCCCATGCCGACGAGTACGACGGGCCCGAAGCCGCGGTCCTGCCGGCCGCCGAGGATCATCTCCCGCCCGCCCGTGACCATCGGCTGCACCAGCGCGCCCTCGATGTCGGCCTCGGGGAACGCCCGGCGGATCCGTTCGAACATGTCCCGGTACGCGTGCAGCAGGGCGTCCTCGTTGCGGAGGTTGAGCTGCACGCCGCCGAAGTCCGACTTGTGCGAGATGCGCCTGGAGACGATCTTCACGGCCACGGGGTAGCCGAGCTTCCGGGCGGCGGCGGCGGCCTCCTCCTCGGAATGGACGTGGACGCCGCGGACGATCGGGATGCCGTAGCAGGCCAGCGCCTCGGCGGCCTCGTGCAGGTACGGGTCGCGCGCCTGGGCCGCGGCGGTCTCCAGAAGGGCGGCGACGCGCGCGCGGTCGGCATCGAAGCGCGGGGCCTCGCGCGGGGTCCTGGCCCTCGCGGCCTCGACCGAGTAGTCGCGGGCCATCCGCAGCGAACGGACCGCCTCGGTTATGTGGGTGAACACGGGGTGGTGGATCGTCTGCTTGAGTAGCCGGATCTCCTCGAGCGGCGCGGCGACGAAGATGGCGACCGGCTTGTCGTGTCGCCTGCCGGCCTCGCCGGCGAAGCGGAACACCTCCCGCGCCGCCTCGCCCTCGGCTCCCGGCGCGTAGGCCAAGAGGAGCAGCATGCCGTGCACGTCGGGCTGCCTGAGCGTCTCCTCGATGATCCCGCGGTACACGTCCAGGTCGAACAGGTCGCCGAGGTCCAGCGGGTTGGTGAGCTTGATCACCGAGGCCCTGAAGCGTCGCTCGATCCCGGCGATGAACCCGGGCGGGAACGCGGGCAGCTCGAAGCCGAACGTCTCGCACGCATCGGCCGCGAGGACGGCGTGGCCGCCGGAGCGCGAGACCACGGCCAGGTTGGGGCCGCGCATCGGGGGCATCCGCACCGCCTTGAGGTGGTGCCCCAGGAAGGTCGGGTTGTGGATCCGCGCGATGCCGGCCTGGCGGAACGCCTCCTCGACGACGCGATCGTCGTCGGAGAGGGAGGCCGAGTGCGACGCGGCGATGGCGCGGCCCAGCCTGCCGATGTTCCCCTTGATGGCGAGGATCGGCTTGGACGACCTGCGGGCCGTTTCCACGAGCCGGCGGCCGTCGCGGATGCCCTCCAGGTACAGGACGATCACCCGCGTCCCGTCGTCCTCGATGAGGTAATCGAGCAGCTCCTCGGTCCCGACGTCGAGCATGTTGCCGGCGGAGACGAACTTGTTGAGCCCGAGGTTCTCCTCCGCCAGCACGGAGATGATGCTCAGGCCGACGCCGCCGGACTGGGTGATGACCGAGATGTCGCCGGGCAGCACCTTGTCCTCGATCGGGATGAACGGGAGGGCCAGGCCGTTCTCCATGTTGATCACGCCAAGACCGTTCGGGCCGATGAGCCGGATCTCCCAGCGGCGGATCGCCTCGACCACCTGCCGTTCGATATCGAGGCCGCCGTCGCCGTACTCCCGGAACCCCGCGGACTCGACGACCACCCGGCGGATCCCCTTCTCGCCGCACTCGGCGAGGATCTCCGGCACCGTCCGCGCCGGAGTCAGGATCACCGCCAGATCGACCTTGTCCGGGATGTCGGACACCGACCGGTGGATCCTCCGGCCGGCCCACACGCCGCCGGATCGCCCGACGGCGTAGATGATCCCGTTGAAGCCGAACCGCGTGAGGTTGGCGACGATCTCGCGTCCGAGGTTGTCCGGCCGCGGCGATACGCCGATCACCGCGACCGACTGCGGGTAGAAGAACTCGCGCATGGCCCCGCACTACTCGCGCGGGAAAGCGGGGTCAAGACGCCGCGGCGCAACGGGTGCATTCGCGATTTGTGGGGGGCCGGCGTAGCCGTTCACGGCCCCGGCTACAGCCTCCCGCCTGCCGCCTGCCTGCCGGCAGGCAGGCCCCCGTCCCCGTTGCCGTTGCCGTTACGGAAACGGCAACGGCAACGGCAACGGCAACGGCTCGGCGAGGCGCTCGACGACGCCGGATCGGCCGAGGAGACCCCGGGCCCGGACGACGGGGAAACGCCGGCGTGCCGCGCCGATCGCGAGTGCGACGACCTGATCTCCTGCACGGTGGACCGCTGCGAAGGGGGCCGGTGCGTCCGCATACCGTGCACCGACTGCTGCCGCGACGACCTGGTCTGCATCCCCGGGCGCGGGTGCGACGCCCCGCCGCGCCCCTGCTCCGCCGATGCCGACTGCCGTGACGGCGTGCCGTGCACGATCGATCGGTGCGGCGACGGCGCGGTCTGCGAGCACATCCCGCACGACGAGCTGTGCGGGCCGAGCGAGTTCTGCCTGGCCGGACCGGGGTGCCTGCCGCGACCGCCGGACCGCTGCTCGGAGGACGCCGACTGCGTCGTCGGGCCCGCCTGCGTCGGGGAATGGCGGTGCGTGTTCGAGTTCGGCTGCCAGTTCGTCGGCATCCTGGACTGCGACGACCGCGACGGCTGCACCGTGGACCGGTGCGACGACGCCGTCGGCTGCGTCAACCTGCCGCGCGACATCGACGGCGACACGCACGTCGATGCCGCATGCGGCGGCGACGACTGCGACGACGGCGACCGCGCACGCCGCCCGTCGGCCGAGGAGCGATGCAACGGCGTCGACGACGACTGCAACGGCGCGTGCGACGAAGCCTTCGCGTGCTGCGCCGGCCGGACCGCGGACTGCTCGACGCTCGGCTGGCACGCCGGGACCGCCCGCTGCGCCGACAACTGCTCGGGATGGTCGACGTCCGGGTGCACGAATTGCGGGAACCTGAGGCGCGACGCGGGCGAGGAGTGCGACGGCGCAGATCTCGGCAGCCAGGACTGCGTCTCGATCGGCCGCGGCTTCGGCGGCGGGACGCTGCGGTGCGCCGCGAGTTGCACGTTCGACGTCTCCGGGTGCACGCGATGCGGCAACGGGACGATCGACCCTGGCGAGCAGTGCGACGGGGCGGCCCTCGGCGGCCACGACTGCACGACGATCGGAGGCGGCTTCGCCGGCGGATCGCTCGGCTGCACCCCCGCCTGCGCGTTCGACACGTCGCAGTGCACCCGGCCGTTCGACCCGTCCGGCGTCTACCTGTTGACTCCGGCGCCGAGCTACAGGTGCGCGTACTTCTTCGGCGTGTACCTGGTCAACTTCACCATCCCGTCGCTGACCTTCACCGACAGCGGGACGGTGCTCTCGGTGGTCGGCGCGCCGTGTCCGGTGCCGCAGCCGATGACCGGCCCGTCGGCGCGGACAACGCGCAACATCAACGTGAGCTGCACG
The DNA here is from genome assembly GCA_947085355.1 of uncultured delta proteobacterium. Classification (GTDB taxonomy): domain Bacteria; phylum Myxococcota_A; class Polyangia; order DRWM01; family JAAZOP01; genus CAMTWF01. Next base: position 7,413 of record CAMTWF010000077.1, on the reverse strand, counting down.
TACGTGGGCAGTTGCAACGAGACCTACTCGCTGACCGGCTCCTTCGTCACCGACGACAGATGGACGGGTACGTTCAGGGCCACCTACAGCGGGAGCTGCTTGGACTGCACCAACCAGTCCTGGTCCGTCTCCGGCCAGCGGTAGCCTTGCGAGGAGCAAGTCCTGACCCCTGACCCCTGAATGCTGATTGTGCCGCTTCCCTTCGACCGGCGCGCGAGGCATGATGCGCCCATGTACGAGCAGAAGGCGTTGCACGTGGATCTGTTTTCGGGGTTCTACCGGGTCGAGCGGATCCGCGATGCGGGGATGATCGGCCCGGTCGATTTCGGCTTCCGGGAGTGGCGGCGGTCGCGCGCGCTGTGCTTCGGCGGCGGGCCGTTCATGGGGTCGATTCTGCCCGGCTCGAACCGCCTGATCTTCACGGGGCACTCGCCCTGCTGGGACGGCTTCTACGTCTCGACGATGGGCGGGGCGGGCGTGACGTTCGAGAACGTGGGGATCAACTACGTGGCGCTCTCGCGGCGGTGTCCGGCGCCGTCCGCGCTGGTCCTGCGGCGCGAGGGTCAGGAGGAGGTCGAGGTCGAGATCGCGCCGCTGGACCTTGGCGCCGTCTGGGGCCGGTGCGCCGCGGGCGAGGAGACGGGGTTCCACGCGCTCCAGCGGCACGTCTGGGACCGCTGGGCCCGCACGTTCTCCACGCCGCCGCGCGTCCTGGCCGTCGGCCCCGCCGCGATCGCCTCGGACTTCGGCGCGATCGGCTCGTCCCGCGTCCAGCAGGACGGGCCGACGGGGGCGGAGTGCTGGGCCGGGCGGGGCGGGCTGGGGAGCCGGCTGGCGCGGGAGCACAACCTGTTCGCCGTGATCTTCGGCGGGTCGTTCGTGGACCGCGACCTGGACGACCGGAAGCTGGCCGATTCGTACTTCGAGCGCCGCTACGCGATGCGGATGCTGCTCAAGGACAAGGATGCGACGCGCAAGTACCGCTACGACCCGGACCTGCAGACCGGCGGGACGCTGGGCGTCAACCTGGCCAAGCTCAAGGACAAGCTGTTCTTCTTCAACTACCGGTCGGTCGAGTGGCCCAAGGATCGGCGGCTGGCGGCGTACCGGGCGCTGATCGAGGGGCACTACCTGCGGCAGTTCAACGAGGAGACGATCGCGCAGAAGCAGTGGTCGCACTGCGGCGAGCCGTGCCCGGCGGTGTGCAAGAAGATGCGCGGGCCGTACAAGAAGGACTACGAGCCGTACGAGGTGATGGGGCCGCAGTGCGGCGTGTTCGACCAGCGCGCGGCCGAGAGGCTGGTCGGGCTGTGCGACGCGGCCGGCTTCGACGCCATCCAGCTCGGCGGCGTGCTGTCGTGGCTCATGGATCTGGCCGACGAGGGCCTCGCCGGTCCGGCCTCGCTGGGCGCCGACGCGCGGCCGGTCTTCTCCCCCGACGGCTTCCGCGCGGTCGAGGATTCGGCCGCTAACGCGGAGCTTGCCTGCGCGCTGGTGCGGAACATCCTGGAGCGGCGCGGGGACCTGGACATGTCCGGCGGCGCGCGGGAGGCGGCGCGGCGCATCGGCGAGCGCTCCGGCAAGCCGGCGGAGGTGCTCGACCGCCTGGTCGTCAACTGCTCGTCCGATCGCGGCTGGATGGTCCCGAACCAGTACTGGGTCCCGGGCATGTTCTCGCCGATGGCGATCATGGGGAAGTACTACGAGCACTACGGGGACGAGTTCGTGCCGCCGCGGGAACTGGGGCGCATCAATGCGGGGCGCATGGCCGGCGAGCTGCTGCTGGACAACATGGGGTTCTGCCGGTTCCACCGCGAATGGGCCGAGGAGATGCTGCCGGAGATCTTCCGCGACTTCTGGCACGCTGACGTCGACATGCAGGCCCACCACCGCGACCTCACGCGCCGAATCAACGCGCGCAACCCGTCGGCCTTCTGGGAGTCGCGCCGCGTCGCCGCCCTGGTGCATGCCTTCCTGCGCCGCAAGACCGAGGAAGGCGTCACGCGCCCCGAGCTGGCCGAATGGCTGCGGCGCTTCGACGCCGACCAGTGGGAGGCCGGCCGGGACTTCTGGTACGAGGTGCGCAAGGGCGTCGACGAGGCGCTCGCCGGATAGCCCGTCGTGCCGACCAGGCGGATCTACCTCGACCACAACGCCTCCGCGCCGCTGCGCGCCGGCGTCCGCCGCGCGCTGGGGCGGCTGATCGACGCGCACGGGCCGGGGAACCCGTCGAGCATCCACGCCTGGGGCCGCGCCGCGCGCGACCTCGTCGAGCGGTCCAGGGAATCGTTCGCCGCGCTGGTCGGCGCGGCGGCGCGCGACCTCGTCCTCACGTCGGGCGGCACCGAGGGGAACAACCTGGCGATCCTCGGGACGTTCGCCGACGGCCGCGGCGGACACCTCGTCACGACGACGATCGAGCACCCGTCCGTCCTGGAGCCGGCGCGCCTCCTCGAGTCGCGGGGCGTGGCCGTGACCCGCGTCCCCACCGACGCCTTCGGTCGACTCGACCCGGACGACGTCGGGCGGGCGCTGCGCCCCGACACGCGTCTCGTGTCGATATCGTGGGCGAACCACGAGATCGGGACGGTCCAGCCGGTGCGCGAGATCGCGGCGCTGCTGCGCCGGCGCGGCGTCCCGCTGCACGTGGACGCCACGCAGGCCGTCGGGCGCATCCCCGTGGACCTGCGGGCGCTCGACGCCTCGATGGCAAGCTTCTCGGGGCACAAGATCGGCGCCTTGCCCGGCGCCGGGTTCCTCTACGCCGCGCCGGACGCGCCGGCCTCGGCCGTGCTGCTGGGCGGCGGCCAGGAGCGGCGGATGCGCGCGGGCACGGAGAACGTCCCCGGCGCCGCGGCGATCGGCGCGGCGGCGGAGGAGATCCGAGCGAGACTCGATGCCGAGATCGGGCGCATGCGGCGGGCGCGGGACGCGATCGAGCGCGCGTTGCTGGAGGCCGGCTTCGATCTGAACGGCCATCCCGTCGAGCGCCTGCCGAACACGCTCTCGGTCCGGCGGCGCGATCTGGACGGCGGGATCATGGTGGTGCGCCTCGATCTGGACGGCGTGGCGATCGGCGCGGGCAGCGCCTGCTCGTCGGGCACGCCGGAGCCCTCGCGCGTCGTCGCCGCGCTCTTCCCGGGCGACCCCGACCGCGCCCGCGGCACGATCCGGATCTCGACCGGGCCTGCAACCAGCCTCGCCGAGGCCCGCGAGGCCGCCGCGAGGATCCTCGCGGCCGCGGGCGGGTAACTACCTGGGATGAACTTGCGGTTCGACCTTCAACCTTCAACCGTAACCGTTCACCCCTCCCCGTCGCCTCCGTGCTCGTGCTCGTGCTCGACGGCGCATCGTCGCCGTTCACGTCATTCGCCGCGACCGTCACGGTGCGAGATGCAGCCGACACGGCCCAGGCGCACGAGTGCGGGATCGAGCACGAGCACGAGCACGACATTCCCATGGGGCCTGAACGGTTACTCCGGACCTTCGGGTGCGATGCCGGTCATGCGCCGCGCGACATTGATCAGCTCCGTGGCGTCCGCGATCGATCGCCGGGCGTCTTCCGCGTCAAAGAAGGCGACCTCGGCGTAGTCGCCGTTCTCGCGATCTTCGCGCGCCCGATTCAGGGCCCGGCCGAGCCGACGGTCGACCCGTCCGGTCTGGACGAAGTGCAGGCCGAACAGCACGAGGGTCCCCTCGTGCGTGCGCGCGGACAGCCCGGCGGACAGAAGCAGCGCATGTGCCGCATGGTATGCCTCGTAGTAGGCGCGGGAGACCGCATCTTCGGTCTCGCCGGCCTGGAGCAGCAGGCCGGCGGATCTCAGCTTCCGCTCGGCCTTCCGGAGGCGCGCTGCGATCCGGGCTCTCAACTCGTCGTCCAAAGATCCTCCCCGTCCCGGGCCAGGGCTTCCAGCAGCGGATCGCCCAACTCCCGCATCCTCCCCAGACGATCCTCGGGGCACACCTTGGGCGAGAGGAGCACGTGTTCCTCGAGGAGGGCGTCTTGAGCGAGCGTGAAGACGAGATCGAGCAGTTCCTCGTCCCGCCGGTCCACGACGACGAAGAGATCCACGTCCGAATGCGGGCGCGCATCGCCCCGCGCCCGCGAACCGAACAGGACGATCGAGCGCACGCGCGTCGGCGCCGCCCGGCGCAGCCCCTCCACGAACCCTCGGACCGCGGCCTCTCCGGCTTGCCCGAGCCTCATCATTCGCAGTCTACGTCGGTGCGGCCCGCGAAGGAAGCGTCGGATTGGGGAGCACGAATTCTTGACCGCCCTTCACCTTCTTCGGGAGTTCGGGGGAAACCGTCGAATGTCGGACGATCCGCGGCACACCGCCCGGCAGACGCTGCCCGCCGCCGCACCCCCCTCCACGCGAGGGCCCGATTGTCGGGAGCTGCACGGTAGCGGCGAACGCTCGGGAGCTGCCCGAACGGTTGCGTCGTATCCTTGACATGTGAGCATGGGTGGTAGAGATTGGGATCATGAGAACGACGTTGAATCTTGACGACAAACTTCTGCGGCGCGCGTCCCGTCTCGCCGGCGTCACGGAGAAGACCTCGCTGGTCCATCTGGGCCTCGAGGCGCTGATCGCCCGCGAAAGCGCCCGCCGTCTGGCGGAACTCGGCGGCAGCGAAAGACAACTCAGGCGGGTCCGAAGAAGGCAGACCGACGCCGCGCCATGATCCTTGTCGACACGTCCGTCTGGATCGATCACCTCCGGCACGGGAACGTACGCCTCGTCGACTTGTTGCTCACCGAGCGAGTCCTGTGCCACCCCTTCATTGTCGGAGAGATCGCGTGCGGCAATCCGCGAAACCGTGGCGAGATTGTCCAACTGTTGAACGCCCTGCCGCAAGCCGCGGTCGCCGAGCACGCCGCAGTCCTGGACGTCCTGGAATCCCATCGCCTCTACGGCAAAGGCATCGGCTGGGTCGACGCACACCTTCTCACCTCTGCGCTGCATGAGCGGTGCGGCTTGTGGACACTCGACCGACAACTCGCTCGTGAGGCGAAAAGGTTGATGTAGCCATTCCCCCCATGCGTGCTGACCGTGTGATGCGCCGGCGCGTCCTCCGTCAAAACGCCGCCACGCGGCGGCGGCGCGATGCGAGGACCCACAGGAAGAACGGCCCCCCGAGAAGCGCCGTCAGGACGCCGACCGGGATCTCGGCCGGCGCCAGCACCGTGCGCGCGACCGCGTCGCACGCCGCCAGGAAGACGCCTCCCCACACGAAGCAGAGCGGCGCCAGCCGCCGGTGGTCGACGCCGGCCAGCAGGCGCACCGTGTGCGGCACGATCAGCCCCACGAAGCCGACCGGGCCCGCGATCGAGACCGCCGCGGCCGACAGCAGCGCAACGCCGGCCAGCACCGCCGGGCGCACCGCCCGCACCGCCACGCCGCGCGCCTCGGCTACCTCGTCACCCTGGAGGATCTGGTCCAGCTCGGCCGCGTGCAGCCCCACCAGCAGCACGCCGGATACCGCGAAAGGCAGGACGCCCAGAATCGACCCGTATCCCACGACGTCGAGACCGCCCATCAGCCAGCGCACCACCAGGTGCGACTGCGTGGCGTCGGAAACGTACTGCACCAGCAGGATGCCGGCCGAGCACAGGAGGCCGACGGTGACGCCGGCAAGGAGCAGGCCGCCCGGGTCGAGGCTCGCGCGCCTCGCCCAGCCGAGCACGACGACGGCGACCAGCCCGGCCCCCGCCAGCGCCGCCACCGACGAGAACGGGAGGCCGAGGACCGAGCCGGCGAGGCCCAGCCGCAGGGCCGTCACGGCGCCCAGCGCCGCGCCGCCCGCCACGCCGAGCGTGTATTCCGAGGCCAGCCCGTTGCGCGTGAGCGCCTGCAGGGCGGCGCCGGCGAGCGACAGGCAGCCGCCCACCAGCAGGCCCGCCAGCACCCGGGGCACCCGGATGTCGAACAGCACGCGCGCGTCCGAACAGCCTGGATCCCCGATCCCGCCCAGCGCGCGGCCCAGGTCGAGCGGCGAACTCCCCAGCAGCGGGGCGCACAGCAGGACCGTCGCGGGCGCCGCGATCGTCGCCCCGATCAACAGCGCGCGGCTCATCGGCGCCACGGCGACCCCTCCGCCCCCACCGAATCCGACCGACGGTCATCCCCGGCACACTCCGACCGCCGCGCCACGAACAGCGGCACCGGCTCGCCGGGGACATCCACGGCCCGGATGCAGACGCCGTAGGCGGCCCCGAGGCGTCCGGGGACGAGCACCTCGGATGCCGGACCCTCGATTGCGCCGGGGGGCTGTTCGGCGCTACGCGCCCCGCCGCCCCCCGGCGCGCCGAGCAGCAGGACGCGTCCGCACGACCGCGCGGCCAGGTCGATGTCGTGCGTCACCACGACCAGCGTCCGCGCCTCCTCGACGCGCAGACGCTCCAGCAGGCCGAGCGTCTCCCACCTCGCGCGAAGGTCCAGCGACGTCGTCGGCTCGTCCATGAGGAGCACGGGAGCCTCCTGCGCCAGCGCCGCCGCGATCATCGTTCGCTGTCGCTCGCCTCCCGACAGCCTCGCCATCGGCCGGTCCACCACCCGATCGAGGCCCATCGTCGCGATCGCCCGCCGCGCCGCCTCCCGGTCCGCCTCGCGCTCCCACCGGCCGCGCAGGTGCGCGTACCGGCCCATCAAGACGGTCTCGAACACCGTGAACGGCACGGTGGGATCGACGCCCTGCGGCACGTACGCGACCCGCAAGGCCCGATCGACCGGCGTCATCCCGTGCACGTCGCGCCCGTCGACGCGGACGATCCCCGTCGCGGGCCGCAGGATGCCGGCCAGGATCCGCAGCAGCGTCGTCTTGCCCGCGCCGTTCGGGCCCAGGATCGCCAGGGCCTCGCCGGCATCCACGCGGAACGAGACGCCGTCGAACAGGCGCCGGCCCTCGTAGCCGAACCCGACCGATTCGACGCCGATCAACGCGCGTCCCCTTCCGCGTCACCCCGCCGCGCCGCGTCCACCACCGCCGCCAGGGCCCGCACGGTCGCGCCGACGCCGGGGCCCGGCACGGGCAACGTGCGATCGGTCAGGACGCGCACCGATCCGTTGCGCACGGCGCGCATGCCCGGCGCCAGGCGCCGCCACGTCCCGAGACGATCGGCAACCTCGGCCGCCGACGCCCCGGGCGCCAGCTCGATCAGCAGGTCGGGATCCGCGGCGAGGATCGGTTCGAGCGACACCTGCGGGAACGCCGACCTCGCGCCGTCGAACGCGTTGCGCGCCCCGGCCGCGGCCAGCAGGTCCGAGAGGAAGTTGTCGCTTCCGGCGACGAAGAACTGCCGCAGGTCGTCCGGAGTGCGATCCACGACGAGCACGGCGCGCGGCGCCGGCCCGCCGGGCCTGCGCGCCGCGACGGCGGCGATCTCGCCGCGCAGCGACGCCGCGAGCCGCG
>CAMTWF010000076.1:0-9232 GCA_947085355.1 uncultured delta proteobacterium | reverse complement strand
GTCGCCCGTCGCGCTGCGGAAGACGAGGGCGTACGTATCGGTGGTCCTGCGGTTCTCGACCATCGGCGAGACGATCTTCACCAGCGTGAAACCGGCCGGCAGCTCGTACGCGTCGAGGATCTGCCCGTGCATCGCCGTCTCGATCACCATCGGCACGCTCCGGCGCGCGGCCCGCGCGGACACTTGCTCGCGCTCGGCATACGTCACGATCCGCGGTTGATCGGGCGCCTCTACGATCGCGGCGGCGCGCCCGATGCCGCGGTACCGGCCGTTCCTGACCCGCCAGGAGGCGTTGGTCTTGAAGTCGAACACCTGGATCTCCCCGCGCCCGGCGTTCGCGCCCGGCACGCCGATGATGCCGTACCGGCCGTTCGAGTCGATCGTCGCGCCGAACTGGTCGCCGGACGCGCGGCCGGCCAGGTCGTTGTAGATGCCGCCCGACATGTCGATCACCCGGATGCAGCCCGTGTCGATCTTGCCGTTGCAGGCAGGCCACCGGAGCGCCAGCATCTCCCGGCCCCAGACGTTCACCGAGGCGGCGGTGACGGCGAGCGGATCCCGCACGCCGAACGGCGGCGCGATCGATGCCGCCTCGAACCCCAGCTCGTCGTAGATGACCGCGCCGACCGACGGGCTGCCGCCGGGGGTCTGTTGAAGCGCGGCGGCTCCGCGTACCTGCGCGACGTCGGAGTACGTCGCCAGGACGCGGAACCCGAGCCGGCCGATCGCCGTGCCCAGCACGCCCGCTCGCGTGGACTCGCGCAGGACGGCGCCGTCCCCGGCATCGACCAGCACGACCCTGCCTTGCGGGCGGCCGGCTGAATCGCCGGCGTACGGGATGCTGACGGCGAGTTCCCGGAAGCCGTTGGCGTTCATGTCGTTGATGACGGCCACGTCCATGCCGTACATGTCCGGCGGCTCGAAGCCGACGGTCGCGAGAGTGATCGTACGGTACGTCTGGCCCGCAGGCGTGATTTCGTATATCTCCGGCTCGTCGCAGACCACGCAGCAGTCCGGCCTCCAGGGATTCGCCACGCACGGGATCCTCGATGAGGCATACAGGCCGCAGGCCGCAGGGAACGCCCCGCCGCCCCCAATCTCGAACAGGCAGAGTTCCTCGGGCGATCCCCCCCGCGCGCCGCTGCCGGAAGGGCCGCCAAAGGGTCCAGGGGGGCGGCCGCACTGCACGGGATTCTCCACCGCCTTGGCCTGGCATACATATGTGGGGAACGCGTCGCCTCCCGGGAACTGGAACCACCCGGTCCAGACACATACGTTATCACCGGTGCAATCGGTCCTGAGGTTGTTGTCGAGGTCGCACAAGGGTTGGCCACTCCGGCCGCTCCGGTCGATTTCGTTGAATGCAACCGCGGTGCGCCACTGCCCCTGGACGCAAGCCAACTCCGGATCGGGATGTCCCCATCGCTCGGTCCCAGGCGGATCCGGGCACTCGATCCAGTCGGGGCAGTCCCAGTCCCCTGGGTCGTCGTCATCCTCGTCGCAGGCGTTCCCTGCCCAGTCCAGATCCCAGTTGGCCTGGAGGGGATTCCGCCTGTCCGGGCAGTTATCGACCGAGTTCGCGACCCCGTCCCCGTCGATGTCCAGATCGCAATGGTCGGCGATGGTGTCCGCATCGCTGTCAAGCGAGGGCCACCGCGGGTTCGAGTCGTAGTTCCGCCTGCACTGCCCCGCATTCTCCTGGGCCGTGGTGCAGGCGCAGGCGTCTGCGGGCGGGGTGACGCCCGGGCGGGGCGTGCAGCAGCGGTCTCTGTCGTGGTCGAAGTCGCATACGTCGCCGTACCCGTTGCCGTCCCAGTCCGCCTGGTCGGGGTTGTGATCGTCGGGGCAGTTGTCGTTGATCGCGTCCCGGTCGTCCAGGTCCGGGTCCCAGATGAACGAGAGCCGAACGCTGTCTCGACTCGTCCCGTCCCACTCGACCTTCGTGAACCTGATGCCGCGCAGCGTCCGCGCGGGCAGCGTGAATTCGTCCCATTCAGCGGAGCCCTCGGCGAGCGCCGGAAGCACGGGCCGCCAGAACCACTTGTGCAGGTAGTGCCGCGCCGACGCGAGTTCGCGCGGTCCTGGATTCTCCGCGCCCGAGATCGTCACGCCATCCGCCCTTCTGCGGTCAAGGCCCCAGTACGCGATGTCCGCCACGAGTCGATGGATCTTGGCCTGAATTCCGGCGATCCGCCGGAGTATTTCACCGCGAGCCAGCCTCTCGCCACGTTCACACTCCCTCACTTGATCACGTAGCCACGCGACGAGAGCGATCGCTGCGGCGCAGGCCGGCTGAAGGAATGGGAAGAAGATAGCCGCAGCGCAAACCCCACCCGCGAGGGCCCCGGCGACAGTGGTAGCGACCACCAACGCCTCGCAGGCCCATAGCCAGTTGACATCTACGTCTGCCCCCATCGCCACTCCGACACGGAAGAACAAGTTGTTGCTCGCCAAGGCCAACGGCAACGATGACGCCGGCTCACCCGGCGAACGGTCCCAGTCCGGGAAGAAGGCGGGAATGTCGTGGTCGGCGGCGCAGCAACGGCCCCCGCTGAATCCGCACGCCAGCTCCTCGATGCATCCGAAGTGCACGTCCCCGAGCGTGTGCGTGAACGTGTGCGTGAAGAGGAAATGCGGGCTGTCCAGCGGCACGCCCGCCGGGATCACGATCCATTCCGTGCAGGTTCTGCCGACCGGCTGGTCGCATGTCTGGGGTGTCAGTCCGATTTGCATACCCAGCCGGTTCACTCGCACCTCCATTGCGGGAGCGGCAGAGATGTGGACGGACGTGCCGAGATACGTGTCGAGCCTCAAACTGGGCTTCCCCGCGTCGTCCACCCACAACAGGTCGAAACTGCTCCGGTTCGTCGCAACCACCGGCGCAGACTCTCCCTCGATCGTGCCGCAGAAGGCCCGCTCGCTCGTGTCCGGCGCATAGTGGATCTTCAGGGATTCGACGGTCGCGTCCTCCTCCACGATTTCCGAGAAGTCAAAGTCCCTCTGACCGCGCGTGTCGATCCCCATCGCCTGCCAAGGGCAGTTGAACCCGTTGTAGCCGTCGTTTTCCAACGGATCGTCTGGATCTGGATCGATTAGTTCAGGCCGACAGCGATCATACAGGCCGTCGGGCCGCACGCCGCCGATCGGCACGGGAGGCGGTTCTCCCTGACACTTCATGTCATCCAGCGTGATCTCCTGCGGCACGTCCGGCACCCACCCCCACGGTAGCGGGCCGGCGCCGTCGGGGTCGATGCATCTGTCGATGACGTGGCAGTTCGCGCCGGCGAAGTCGAGGGTTACTACCGGTCGGTATGGCGGGAGGCTGATCCGGCCGCCGTACCCGAGCGGGCTCCAGTCGCGAATCTGCCGATCCGTCATGGGTATTCCGAACGCCCCGGCGGCCGCACCAAGCATGTTCAGATAGTCGTATCCATGGTCGAAGATCATGTCCCTGTTGAGGTCGTAGTACCCGCTTGGTTCCGGAAGCCCGAAGCGCGCCGGCCACCAAGCCGGATCGTAGCTCCTGTCGAACAGGTTCCTCGTGTCCGCACTGACCTGTCCGTCCCGGTTGTAGTCCGCCGCCGCGAACCACCGGCTCACCCAACCGGGATCGCACACCAGCGCCGGAGCCGCCGTCAGGTCGCGACGAAGCTGGTAGATAGGCAGGAGCCGCGCCAGGCCCTCTGGGTCGAGCGACGCCAGCAGTCGCGCCAGGTAGCAGAGATCCATCCCCTGGAAGCCGACGGCCGGAACCTGACGACCACCATTGGGGGCGTACCACCGCGGGTTGACGGGGCGCGTTGCGTGATACGCCTCCATGATATTCCAATAGTCGCTGCATGATCCTACAACATCTCCAACAAGACATCCTCGCGGGGGGGTGCCGACGCGAAGGCATATGCTCGACCTGCGGAGTACTGGAACATCATCACCGTCGAGCGTCTCTCGTTCCCCCAGGCCGTCCAACCCCGGCCGGCATACGTTGTCCGTCGCCTCGTTCCAGAGGTAGTCGATCTCGAACTGGATCTTGCGCCGCATCACCTCTCGAATGGCGCGATCGCGTTCGCTCGAACGGAGGTGGTCGCGCGTTGACACGATCAAGGTTCGCTGGGGATCCTGTGTCGGCCGACCCTCTACCCAGGTCGGCGCGTCCAGTGGTCTCCCGGCGCGCAAGTCCACGAGCTCCATTTCGTGGATGCCGTGGAAGCACCCCGCCACGGCTGCCGCGCACGCCAGGATCGCTGGGGCGCAAGCCCCAACACACCAACCAGGCAATCCTTGCTTCCGGTCCATCGTGTTCCTCCTCTATATCGTCGGTTGAAGCACCGCGTTGCTGCGGACGCAGCGACCGCCAGCTTTACCACGATCCCCACAATGCAGTCTGGGGTATACGGCCAACTCGTCATCCACATGGACATCGCACTCCCCCCCCCCCCGCCGCCGCGGCAGAGCGTCTGCAACAACGGCGGCACCGGGGGAGTCCACGGGTCGACGCACCCCCCTGCGGCGCAAGCGATGTATCCTATCGTCCCCTCCTCGCTCGGTCCGCCTGGGGGTATCCCATCGCAGTCCATCGTTGTTTCCGAGACGTTCCCAGCCATGTCCATGACCCCGTACGGGCTAGCCCCGGCCGGGCTGGACCCGACCGGGAAAGTGCCGGCAACGCCTGCGACCTCGGCGACATGATCCGCTGTCGGGCGGGCATCGCCCCAGGGGTATTTCCGCTCGTCGGCAGCGTCGCAGATCGTTGGGTCGCCGCCGATCTCGCAGCCCCCCCGGGCCGCCTTTTCCCACTCCGCCTCCGTCGGCGGGCGCTTCCCCTCGAACCGGCAGACCTGCTGTAGATCGGCGTGGGTGCCGCTCGAGTCGTAGTACCCGAGGTGGATCGCGGGGTGGTCGAGGTACCTGTCAGACATCGTGTACGGCAGGCCGGTGTCGCAGGTTCTGTAGTCGCCGTGGGGCCTGCACGCTCCCGCCTGGATGCATCGCCGCAGCCGGCGGTTGGTCACCTCGTACTTGTCGATGCAGTACTCCGACAGCGTCACGATGTGTTTTGGCCAGGGCGGGATTGTCCCCCACCCGCCGGGCCCTCGGTAGTCCTCCCGGTTCAGCCCCATCACGAACGGACCGGCGGGGATGCAGATCTCCTCCCAGCGCAGGTCGCATCTACCGCCGACGCAGGATGCATACCGCCCGTCCGGAGTCCGGCACTGCGTGAAGTCCGGGAGCTGCGTCCCGGCGAAGCACAGCCCTACGCGCGGGTTGCACCACTCGGCGCCGTTGCACGGTTCGCCGTCGTCGCACTCGCCGTCGCTCGCGCACGAGTTCCCGAACGTCTCGGGCGGGTTCGCGTCCTGGAAGCTGTCCTTGTGCGATGCGTAGCACCCCGCGCCCGCGGCCCCCGCCACCGCCACGATCAGCCACCGGTGCGCTGCACGAATCATCGCGTCCCCCGCAACAGTCCAGCCTCCGGCTCCGAGCGCCCGAGACCGGAGCAAGAGTAGCGCGAGAGGCGGTCGCTCGCAAGCCGATCTTGGCGGCCGATCTTGGCGGCAACGGGACGGCCGTGTCGGGGGCGCATGCTGTCTCGTCTTCCGCCCATCGACCCCAGGCTGGTCGAGGGCACGCATCGTCGGCTCCGCCCCGCGGCGCCGCGCAGGTAGATCGACGCGGGCCGGTGCGCCGTATATGGTGGCCGCCTGCCGGGCGGCGTGGCGGCGTTGGCCGCCGTCCCGATCCCGCTCGGGGGAGAGGAGGCAGCGATGATGATGCGTGGTTTGGTGGTGTCGTCGGCGCGGGCGTGCCTGGTTGCCGTGCTGGTCTCCGCGGCGTCGTGGGGGGCCTGCCGCAAGGACAAGACGCCCCCGCATGTTGCGGTCGACGTGCCGCTGCGGCGCGTCGTGCTGTACCGCAACGGCGTCGGCTACTTCGAGCGAGCCGGCAAGGTGGCCGGCGACGAGATCCGGTTCAAGGTGAGGAAGACGCAGGTCGGCGACTTCCTCGCGTCGCTCACCGTAGTGACGCCGGAGGGCAAGCCGGTCGAGTTCGTGTCGTTCCCCATCGAGAAGGAGAAGAAGGACGACGACAAGCCGGAGCCCCCGCCGTGCTGGCCGGTGTATCCGTACCCGGCCGTCCCGGGCGGGGCCTGCCCGGGAATGCCGCCCGCTCCGCCCAACGGCGGCGACGGGGAGGGCGACGACGAGGAGGACGTCATCGATGTCGTCGTGACTCTCAGGAAGGGGGCGCCGGGCGACGTCGTGATCTCCTACGTCGTCGAGTCGCCGATCTGGCGGCCGACGTACCGGATCGTGCTCGACGACAAGACCGGCAAGGCGCTGCTTCAGGGGTGGGCGGTCGTGCAGAACCTGTCGGGCGAGGACTGGAGGGAGGTCCGGCTGAGCGTCACGGAGGGGACGCCGCTGACCTTCCGCGCCGATCTGGCGCGGCCGTTCGTGCCCGATCGGCCCATGGTGACCGACCGGGGCGACGTGGTGCAGGCGGCCGTGCCGGCCTCCGTGTCGGTGTCGGACGACGTCCGCCGGCAGTTCGCCGCGGCGCTGCGCGAGGCCGAGAATGCCGCGAAGACGGCCATGGCGGTGCCAGCCGGCAGTTATGAGGTAACACGCCCGGACGGGGACGAGTTCAACGTCGACGGCGTCGGCGGCCTCGGCCTCACCGGGACCGGCGCCGGCGGGGGAGGCTACTTCGATTCCGTCGCGCGGGGGGGAGTGAGGACCCGGGTTGCCGGGGCCATGCCCCGACCGGGGCTGGCCCCGACAGGCGGCGCGGCCGCGGACACACTTGCCGAGGGTCCCGCCCGCGTGCAGCGGGAGGCGCGGTATCCGGCGGAGCCGACGACGGCATCTCCGCCCCCCCCTCCCGCCCCCGGCCTCACGGCGTCCGGCGCGCAGGCGAGCCTGGCGTTGCTGGCGCTCGGAAGCCAGGAGGGCGGAGTCACGACGTATCAGGCGACCGCGCCGGTGACGGTGCGGGACCACTCGTCCACGCTGGTGGCGATCTTCAACAGCATGGTGGACGCCGGGGACACGCTGCTGTACCGGCCGGACCCGGGCGTGCCGGCGTCGAGCAGCAACCCGTTCCGGGTGGTCCGGTTCACGAACCAGGCCGGCGTCACGATCGAGCGCGGCCCGGTGGCGATCTTCGCGCGCGAGGCGTTCCTGGGGCAGGGACTGCTGGCGCCGCTTCCGATGGGCGCGACCACGTCGATCCCGTACGCGCTCGAACGCGCCGTCTCGATCTCCGTCGAGCCGGGCTCGGGGATGGAGGAGGCCAAGCTCGTCAAGATCGTTCGCGGCGTCCTCACGGTGCAGCGGTATTCGCTCCGCAAGACGAAGTACGTGCTGCAGAACGTGAGCGACAGGGCCGGCAAGGTCTACATCCAGCACTCGCGGCGGATCGGATGGGAACTCGGGGCCCTGCCTTCCGGCTCCGAGGAAGTCGATGCGACCACCGTGATCGTGCCGCTGGAGTTCCCCGCGATGGGGAAGGCGGAGATCGAGCTGATCGAACGCTCGCCCACCAAGCAGGAGGTGCAACTCTCCACCGACGTCGGCCGGGACGCCCTGCGGCTGTATCTCTCGGGCCCCGCCGTCGACGAGGCTGTCGGGCCGGAGCTGCGCGCGGCGCTCGAGATGCGCGACAGGATCGGGGCGATCGAAGCCGACATCGAGCGGCTCGGGGCCGAGCGCGACGAGGTGTCCAGGGCGATGTCCGAGGTGCAGGGCAACATGTACGCGATCTACGGCATCAGGCGCGCGGCGGCGCTTCGCGAGCGACTGGTGAAGCGTCTGTCCGACCTCCAGAAGCGATACGACACGCTCCAGACCACGATCATCGACCTCACCGCGCAACGCGGCGAGCTGCTGGTCGAAATGGCCGAGGCGATCCGCGACGTGACGCTCGAGGTGCCGGCCGAGCGGTCCGGAGCGAGCTGACGGTCGTTCCGGTTCCCCTGCTGGTCTTGACGCCCTTCTCGGTTGCGGTCAAGCTGCGACACGAAGAAGGGAGACGAAATGACCGCCAATCGCGCTCTACTGATCGCCGCCCTGCCGGCGGCCCTGTTCGGCGGGTGCGCGCCCACCTCCGACGATCCGGGATACCGCGACGTCCCGGGAATGCCAGACGGCGACGACGGCCGCGCCGGGACGGACGACGCACCAAGTGACGACGGCCCGGTCGAGTCCGACGTCGATCGGGAGGTCCCCGACTTCGGATGGGACGCAGTGTGCGACGCCGAGGACCTGCCCCTGGAGTACGACGTGGATTCCGACGTGCTGATCGTGCTCGACCGCAGCGGCAGCATGGCCATGACGCTTCCCGCCCTCAAGAACGCGGTCAATGCGATCGCCGTCGCTTCCGACGACCGCATCTGGTTCGGCCTGATGCCGTTCCCCA
The DNA here is from genome assembly GCA_947085355.1 of uncultured delta proteobacterium. Taxonomy (GTDB): domain Bacteria; phylum Myxococcota_A; class Polyangia; order DRWM01; family JAAZOP01; genus CAMTWF01. Next base: position 817 of record CAMTWF010000076.1, on the reverse strand, counting down.
GCTCCGTGCCGCCGAACGAGTGCCGCCTGGTGGCGCCGGACACCGAGTGTGCGGCGCCGGCCACCGCACACGTGCCGCTCGGACCCAGCCGCGCGCCGGAGATCGCCGCGGCCCTCGCGCCCCTCCGGATCTGCGGCAGCACGCCTACGGCGGCGACGCTGCGCCGGGCCCGCGAGTACCTGCGGAGCGCGGGCACCGGCCACACGAAGTACGTCCTGCTGGCGACCGACGGGGTCCCCAACTGCAACTCCACGCTGGACGGCGCCACCTGCACCTGTCTGGATACCGAGACCGGCTGCGCCGGCCGTCCCGAAGCCTGCCTGGACGACACGGCCGCCTACCAGGCTCTCGACGATCTGCTCGCCGACGGCGTGCGCACCTACGTCCTGGGCATGGGGAGCTGGATGGGGGGCGATCGCGACCTGATGAACCGGATGGCCGAACACGGAGGGACCGGGCGCTTCTATCCCGCCGAGGACCCGAGCCGCATCCTGGCGGCGTTCGAGGAGATCATGGGCACGATCGTCGTGTCGTGCCGGTTCGACCTGAGCCCCGGGCCCGAGGCGGACCCGACGCAGGTCAACCTGCACGTCGGCGGCGAGGTCATCCCGCGCGACCCGTCGCACACCAACGGGTGGGACTACGTCGACGAGGACACCGTCGAGTTCTACGGTCCCGTGTGCGACGCCATCCTCGGCGGCGACGTGTCGGCCGTTTCGGCGTCCTACGGCTGTCCCACGGTTGTGCTGTAGAGGACGAGAAGACCCTCGATCCCCCGGCCCTCGGTTTACGGCGCGCCGCCCGGCGCCCGCGCCTC
>CAMTWF010000075.1:0-15109 GCA_947085355.1 uncultured delta proteobacterium | reverse complement strand
TCCGGGTGGCGCAGCGGCGCCGCCGCGCCTGCCTGCCCAGCCTGCCGGCAGGCAGGCGGCAGGCAGGCGTCGCGAGTCAAGGGTCGAGAGTTGAGAATCCGGACAGACCGGGAATTCGTCGCGCCGCGCGACGATTCTCGGGAGTAGTAGATCAAGAAGTGGTGGCGATTGTCCCACGTGGACGTGGACGACTCCCCGGCCATACCTTGCCGTCGATCACGTCCACGTCCACGAAACGGCTGGACCAGCGCAAGCGGACGGCCTCAACTCGACATCGGCGGGCCGGGCCGGTAGATACCGCCCTCATGAACCGGTCCGCCGCCCTGCTTTGCCTGGCCGTTCCGCTTGCAGCCCACGCGCAGGAGGAACCGCCGGACGAGATGTCGTTCGGCGAGGAGGAGGCCGAGGCGCCGGAGGACATGACGTTCGAGGAGGACATGACGTTCGAGGGGGATGCGCCGTTGATGCCGGCGGTCCCGCCGGTGACGCCGCCGCTGCCGGCCCGGCAGTCGCTGCGCGTGCCGGATCCGATCGAGGTACGTCTGGCGGCGCGGCGCGTCGTGGCCGGCCTCGTCAGGATCGCCCCGATCCGGATCGCCGCGCCCCGATCGGTCAGGTCGCTGCGCGGAGTCGCCTCGGCCGGCCGCTTGGACGACATCGAATGGCGCGAGCCGGGCGTGTTCGAGACGGCGCTCCTGCTGCCGCAGATCGATTCGCCCCGCGTCCTGGTCGTGCTGATCCACGGCGAGGGGTATGCGGGCGCGGTCGGCATCCCGATCTGGATCTCGATGGAACTCCAGGTGGAGGCGGAGCCCGGGGCGACCGTCACGGTGGAGATTGCCGGCGAGCGGTACGGCCCGGTGCGCGCCCAGGGGAGGCGCGTTGCGATCCCGGTGGAGGCGCCGCCGGGCGTGCCGGCGGCGCGCGCGACGGTGCGCCGCGCCGACGGGACCGAGTACGAGCGGCAGGTCGATCTTCCGCAGTCGCGGACAGCGCCCGTGCTGGTCGTGCCGCCCGCGGAGGCCGTGGTCGCCGACGACGGGCCCGTACACGCGGTGTTCGCGGCGGCCTTCACTCCGACCGGCGCGCCGCCGGCCGGGTTCGACCTCTCGATCGCGACCGGGGCGCTCGGCGAGTCCGCCGAGATCCAGCCCGGCCTGCGGATCTACCCCTGGCGGCCGTCAAGGGCGCTCGGGCGCCACGAATTCGTCGCGACCGTGGACGGACTGGAGGGCCGGCGTCGGATCGAGATGATCGCCGGGCCGCCGAAGGGAATGGAGATCGTCGCCGAGCCCGACATGCTCGCGGCGGACGGATCATCGAGCGCGACGATCTACGCCGGCGTGAGCGACGGGCTCGGGCACTTCGTGGACATGGGGCCGGTCGAGGTCGCGATCGAGGGCGGCAGGTTGATCGAGCCGCCGCGCCAGGCGGGAGCGGTCGTCACTTCGACCGTGGCGTCGGACCGCATGGTGGTCGGCGCGGAACCGCCCGCGGCGATCGTCGTGACCGCCCGCGCGAGCGGGTACCAGGCGGTGGCGGCGATCCGCCAGTACGACCCCGCCGCCGTGACGCTGCGGCTCTCCGCGGCGGCGCCGCGGCTCGTCGCGGACGGCGCCGCCGAGACGACGCTCACGGTCGAGACGCTCGACGCCTTCGGCGCCCCGCTGCCGATTTCGGTCCGTGTGGCGTTGTCGGCCATGGGAGGCGACGTCCCACCCGAGGCGGCGGTCGCTCGCGGCGCGGCCCGGGTGCAGTTCCGGGCCGGCACGAGGGCCGGCTCCGCGAGCATCCGGGCGGAGCTTGGGCGCTCGGTGGCCCACGCCGCCGTCGTGCTCGATCCGGGCCCGCCCGAGAGGCTTCGAGTCGAGACCGGCGACGATCCGGACGGCGGGCGGGGCCGCCGCGTGGTGCGGGCGCGCATCGAGGACCGGTTCGGCAACGGCGTCACGCGGCCGGCCGGGGCCGCGGGATTCGTGGGCCGATCCGCCGCCGGGACGATAGGGGCCTTCGCCGCCTCGACGGAGACCGAAGGGATCGGGTGGGTGACCGCGCCGCTCGAACTGCCGTCCGGTACGGCGCGAGCCTTCCGGGTGGAAGTCGCCGCGGAGGGCCTGCGCGGCGCCGTGGAAGTCGAGCCGCCGGATGTGGACCGGCTGTACGTCGGCGCAACCGTCGGATACGCGCACAACCTCGGCGCGGCCGGGATGGCGCCGGTTCGAGTCGGCCTCGGCTGGCTCGATGCGTTCTTCGTTCCGGGAGTGCTGGTGGGCGTGGAGGCAGGGTATCAGGGCTTCGCGATCACGCAATTCGACGAGCCGGGGAACAAGTGGGATGCGAGCGGCTGGGCCGTGCCGCTGTACGCGGCCGTCGGCTACCGGTACCCGTTCGCCGGCATCTTCTCGACGTGGGGCTTCCTGCTGCTGGGCGCCGAGGTCGCGTGGTTCGAGGTGGAGGTGGACGATCCGGACGCCGCGAGCGACATCTCGTCGGGGCCGGTCGTCGCGTTCGCCGCGGGCGTGCGCCTCGGGGCGGGTCTGGAACTGGGACCGGGCGATCTCGTCCTGGATCTGACCTACGACGACGCCCGGTTCGACGACATCGTGGGCGGCAACCTGGGAGGCATCGGCGCGGCGCTCGGATACAGGCTGCGGCTGTGAGCACCCGTTGCACCCCCATGGAGTCTGGGTGCGCCCCCGTTTGGTGGCCGCGAGATGTCGTACTGCGCGCCCCGCGCAAGCCCGCCGCGGGTCCTGTAGGCCGCCCGCGTCGGAAGAGCGGAAGTTCTCGGACGTGCCGCGCTGGCGACCGCCAGCGGGAGCGGGAGGTCGGCACGCATGGGGCTACAGGCTCAGCCGCAGCGGGTAGTGCACCTGTGCCGGACCGCCGCTCGGCCGGGGGAAGCGTATCGATCGGAAGACGCGCTCGATGCACTCCGCGAGCTGCTGGTCGGGGACGGACAAGTTGGCGTTGAACTCGCCGATCGTGCCGTCCTCGAGCACGACGAACCGGACCGCCGCCTCGACGGATCTCGGGTTCAGCCGCAGCGCGTAGTCGGTGTAGCACGCCTGGAAGGCGCCGCGCTGACGCGAGACGCGGGCCCGCACCGCTCCGCCGTCTATCGTCCCGCGCACGCGCCGGATCTGCCTCGGCTGTGCATGCTCGATCCTGCCCTGCTCCTGCGGCACCGCCGCGATCGCCGGCGGCTCGACCTGCTGCACCGGCTCGCCGGCTACGGCGGCGGCGGCCCCAGCCGACGACACGACGCCGGCGCGATCCACGCGGGCGCGCGCCCCCGCCGCGACCAGGATATCCTCGTCGCTCGCGAGCGACACGAACCGCACCCTGCCCTCGAACACCTCGACGGATGTCCCTTCCTCGGACCGGTGCGTCACCTCGAACTCGGTCCCGATCGCCTCGACACGCGCCACCGGCGTCTCCACCCCGAACGGCCGCTTCCCCTCGGGCCGCGGCACTACCGACACCCGCAGCACCCCGGCCGCCATGAGCACGAGACCGTCCGTCGCCGAGGGCAGGACCACCTCGGTGTCGGCGTGCAGAACCAGCACGCCGCCCGATGCCAGATCGATCTTGGTCTCGCAGTCGGCGGGGCAGCGCACCACGAAGCCCGGCCCCAGGACGTCGCCCGCGCGCGCCTTCTCCAGGGCGCCGGCGGAAGGCCCCGCAACGGCGCCCCCCCGCGTTCCGACGACCGTCGCGACCGGCCCTCCCGCCCGCGCGCCGGGGCCCTCCGCGACCGCACCGGCCACGGGAGCGCCCGAGACGTCGGGATCGTCGGCGCCACGCAGGCGCGGGAAGACCAGGAAGCCCACGAGGAGCGCCGCCGCCGCGGTCGCCGGCAGCCACCACCACTGCACGGCCCCGCGCGGCGTCCCACGCTCGGCAACCGCCTGCATCAGGCGGCCCTCGGTCTGCAGGTTCTCGGCGGGCGGCGCCGGCGCCTTGTCGCCCAGGTCCCGGAGCGCTCCCCTCACCCGCGCAGCCCGCTCGAAGGCCGACCCGCATCGGTCGCACGTCTCGAGGTGGAGCCCGAGGATCTTCGCATCGACCCCGGACAACCTGCCGTCGAGATGCTCGAACAGCCTGCGCCGCGACGGACAGCCTCGCATCATGCGTCCCTCCCCCCGGGCACGAACTCGGCGAACGCCGGGTCCCCGGCCAGCGCCTCGTAGAGCGCCTTGCGCGCGTAGAACAGCCGCGTGCGCACCGTTATCACGGGCGTACGCACCAGCTTCGCGATCTCCTCCGCCGTGAGCCCCTCGACCTCGTGCAGCACGAACACGACGCGCTTCTTGGGAGACACCGCCTCCAGCGCCGAGTACAGCTTGCGCATGCGGTCGGCCCGCGCGGCCTCCTCGTCGGGAGTCGGATCGTCGGCCGGCGGATCCGGCGGCTCGACGGTGATCGCAATGGGTCCCGCGCGCCTGCGCTTCCGCTTGCGGATGTGCTGCAGCGCCACGTTGACGGCGATGCGGTGGATCCAGGTAGACAGCAGCGAGGCCCCCTGGAACGACGGCAACGAACGGTGGACCTGGATGAAGGTCTCCTGGATGACGTCCTCGACCTCGGCGTCCGGCCCGACGATCCGGTGCACCAGGCGCGCGACCCGCGGCCTATGTGTCCGATACAGCTCGCGAAACGCCTCGGCGTCGCCGTCCCGGCACCGCGCCGCCAGCGTGCCCGTCACCGCCATGCCCCAGCATCTCACCAACGGCAACGCGGCCCGCACGGCACAACCCACGCGCAACTCCCTTGGCTCGTTGGTGGCCGGCGCCGCCGCGACCGTTCAAGTCCGCGCGACTTATCGAAGGTTGGACGGCCGAAGTCAAGACGCTGCGCTGTGCGCCGTGCGCCGTGCGTTTGGACCAGGGACCATTCCCGCATGGTCAGCTCCGGACGCAACCCCATCCGAGCGCATAGCGCATGGCGCATGGCGCATCAGAAGTCCGGATCCCGGAGGAAGTCCGACCGCACGGCGTCGGGAAGGCGCAGCGGCCACTCGTCGGCGTCCGATTCGTACAGGTACAGGTAGCGCGCGTAGGAACCGACCACCCGGCGGACGTACGTCCGCGTCTGATCGAATGGGATGCGCTCGACGAAGAAGTCCAGCCGCTCCTCGCGGAACGCGCCGAGCCAACGGGCGACGTTGTGCGGGCCGCCGTTGTAGCCCGCCGCCAGGAGCGCAACCTGGTCGTGGAACTTTCGGCCGATCCGGGCGATGTACCCGACGCCGAGGTCGATGTTGGAAGCCGGGTCGAACAGCAGCGCGTCGTCGTACGTCCCGCCGCGAGCCTCGACGATGCGCCGGGTGGTGGGCGGGATCATCTGCAAGAGCCCGATGGCGTCGGCATAGGAAACGGTCGCCGGCTCGAAGGCGCTCTCGTGCCGCATGATCGCCCAGATCAGGTGCGGCGAAATCCCCTCGCTCTCGCTCGCCGCCTCGACCCGGCCCCGGTACGCCCGGGGATACGCCGCCTCCCAGAACGGCAGCGTCGCATCGGAAAGCGGCGCCGCGATCTCGGCCTGATGGGCGCCGACCGCGTGCCGATAGACCGATTGCACGCCGTCCACGCACAGCAGCAGGCGGACCCTCGCGGCAAAGCCGCGAGGGTCCTTGCCCGCGGCGGCGGCCATGTCGGCGCGCAGCGCATCGACCAGCAGGGCCCGCGCGTCGTCCGACAGGCCGGCCTCGCGCAGCGCCGCGATCTCCGGCGGCAGGTCGTCGCAACCCCCGGTCGAGTCCGCCCGCCCGGCGTCGCGACGCCCCAGCGGCGGGGGCGGCGTCCTCCCGATCGCCTCCAGCCGGTTGCGCGCCAGCAGCGCGTAGTAGTGCAGCGGGTAGTCCCGGATCGCCGCCTCGAACCGCTCGACCGCCTCCGTCTCGCGCCCGAGCGCGATGCGGGCGACGGCGCCCCAGTACAGCGCGCGGCCCCGCACGAGCGCCCCGCGGCTGTCGTCTTCGGCGCCGTCGATCAGCGGGAGCGCGTCGGCCGGTCTGTCGGCGAGCATGTAGGCCAGGGCGAGCGCCCATCTGGCGTCGTCGAGGCCGGGCCCGGTGCGGTTGCGCCCCACCAGCGCCTCCAGCGACGTGATGGCGGCGTCGAACCGGCCGAGGTACAGCTCCAGCGAGGATGCCAGGTACAGCGCCTTCGACGCGCGCCGGCCGCGCGGGTAGCGGCGCGCGAACTCGCGGTACGCCGCAATCGCGTCGTCGTCGCGGTGCGACCGCGCCAGCGACCGCGCCCGGTGGAACGCCGCATCCTCCTCGTGCGGGCCGCGCATCGCGACGACCGCCTCGAACGCCCGCGCCGCCTCGGCGTACCGCCGCCGGTGCTTGTACAACGCCATTGCGCGCTCGAAGGCGACCTCCTCCCGCGGGATCCCCGGCGCGCCGGCCGGTATCCGGTCGAGTTCGTCGATCGCCTCGGCCCAGTCGCGGTGCTTCACCATCTCGCGCGCCCGGTCGAGCCGCCAGTGGGGCGATATCTCGAACGACGGATCCGCGGCCCGCAGGCGCGCCTCCGCCTCGGCCGCCCGCGGCGACTCCGGGTACCACCGCACGAGGCGCTCGAACGCGCGCCGCGCCTCGACGGCCTCGCCGGCCCCTTCGAGCGCCCTCGCCAGTCCGAAGAGCACGTCGGCGACGTCGAGGCTGCGCGGAACCCGTCCCGTCGAGTACGTCCGTTCCGCATCGAGAGCCGCGAAGATCCGCCTCGCATCCCGCCACCGTTCCTGCGCAAGCGCGATCTCTCCCGCGACGAACGCGGCGCGACCCGCGCGGCGCCCGCCGGCCGTCGCAATCGCATCGGCATCGCGCAGCGCCGCCTCCAGGTCGCCGGCGCGCAGCGCCGCTTCCATCGCGCGGAAGCGAATCGCCTCGTCGGCGGCCGGCCACGCCCCGAGCGATTCGCGGAAGCCGCGTTCCGCCTCGACCCACCGTCCCGCGGCGAACGCCTCCTGCGCCGCCCGCAGCCGTTCGACCGGGGCGGTTCGCGGTTCGCCGCCCGGCGCCGGCGCCGGCTGCACCGCTTCCGTCGCGGCCTCGACCGTCTCGCCGGCCTCGCTCCCGGTCGCCGGAACCTCGACGGCGGCGCCGGCCGGCGCGGGATTCCGCGTACCGCAGCCCCCGCCGAACGCCGCGAGCAGCGCCGCAACGAACGGTGGTCGTGCTAGCATCGCCGCGATGATCCAGGACCGCATCGTCGGCGTCCAGAATTCGGCCGTCGCCCGCTGACCGCTGACCGCCGGCCATGACGACTCTTGCGATCGCCCTGCTCCTCGCCCTCGGCGCCTCCGAGTCCGCTCGGTTGCCTTTCCTGCCGCCGTCGGTGGCCTGCGTTGCCGAGCGCACGGCCGTCTACCGCGCGCCGCGGCGCGGCGCCCCGCGGCGCGGAACGGCGGCGGGCGGTTATCGGCTGCCGGTCTTCCGGGTCGAGCGCGGCGCCGGGTGCGGGTCGTGGTGGCTCGAGGTGCACGGGGAGGGGTGGGTGTGCGCGGATCGGGTCGTGCAGGGCGACCTGCCTCCGGACGCGCCGCCGCTGCCCGACCTGGCGCCGGGCGCGCTCACGCCTTTCCCGTACGCCTTCGTGCGCGAGGGGGGCGCGCCGCTGTTCGATCGCGCCGGCGACGTCGTCGCGGATCACCCGATGCGTCTGCTGGAGAAGGGGTACGCGGTGTCGATCCGCGGGCGCCGCACGATCGAGGGCGAGCGGTTCTACGAGACGGTGGGGCGGGCGTTCATCCGCGCGTCGGACACGTTCATCGCGCGGCCTTCGACGTTCCGCGGCGTCGAGTTGCCGGGCCGGGAGGACGTGGGGTGGACGTTCCGCCCGTCGACGCGCGTGTTCGGCATGGCGAGCGGCCGCGCGACGACCGGGACGCTTGAACGTCACGTGCTGCTCCGATTCGTCGCCGAGCATTCCGCCGGCGGCGATCGCCGGCTCGAGATGGAAGGCGGCGGCATGGTGCGCGCCGCCGACGTGCGGAGGCCGACGTACCGGGACCCGCCTTCGGGCGTCGGCCCGTACGACCGCTGGTTCGACATCGACCGGACGGCCCAGATCATCGTCGCCTACGAAGGGGAGCGCCCCGCCTACGCAACGCTCGTGTCGTCCGGCCGCCGGGGCCACGAGACGCCGGCGGGCGTGCATCGGATATGGATCAAGACGATCTCGGACCGGATGGCGAACGAGGCGCCGGAGGATCCCGAGGACGACCCCTACTACCTCGAGGACGTGCCGTGGGTCGTCTACTTCCACGAGGATTTCGCGCTGCACGGCGTGTACTGGCACGACCAGTTCGGCAACCGGCGGAGTCACGGGTGCGTCAACCTGTCTCCGATCGATGCGAGGTGGATCTTCGACTTCGCCCGCCCGTCCCTGCCTCGCGGCTGGTGGTCGATCCACCCGACGGAGGACGACCCGGGCTCCATCGTGGTCGTGCGGTAGGGGGTGACTTCGGCTCCCGAATGCGGCTACTCTCCGTCCTCGATGGCCATGTTCGGGCGAGTCGGGACCGCGTTGCTCCCGCTGGGCGTCATGTTCGCCGCGGCCATCATGTTCCTTGCCGCGTCGGACGACCCCGGCCGCGGTCCGCCCGCCGCCTTCGCCGCCGGCGCGGGGCGCCTGCCGGCCGGGAGCGACGACATCGAGGGTCCGTCGCCGGCCGAGCCCGCCTGCACCGGCGGGACTTCCGGCGTTTCGCTGCACGTCCTGCCTTTCCGGCCGGTCGCCGGCAGGCCGCTGCGCATGATCGCGGTCTCCCGGCGGCCCCTGGACCTTCCGTCCGTGGGTCTGACGGGGCCGGGCGGATCGCCGGACGTGAGGCTTGCCGATTCGTGGGGCCCCGGGCCTTTCGCGTGGGAGTTCGTCTCCGAGCCGGGCGAGCCGGGCGAGCACGTCGCCGTCCTGCGGTCGCGCGTCGGCCGCCACGCGTGCGTGCGGGTCTACGTGGCCTCCGAGGCCGCGGCCGATCGCGTCGGACCGTCCTCCGGCGTGTGGCCGATCGAACGCGCGTGGGACAGCGCCTTGGAGGATCTCTACTCCGCGTGGGTGGCGCGGCTTTTCCGCGTGCCGCCGGACTTCACGGGCGGCTGGCGGCGGCTGTCGTCGGTGCTGCGGTCCCGCGACGGCAACGTGCTGTACGGCGCCCTGGGATGGTCGGAGGATGGGCCGCGGGCGGCGGACGCCGGCGGGGCGCCGGTCGTTCGCGCGCGCGCCGACTGCGGGGACATGCCGTACGCGCTGCGTGCGTACTTCTCGTGGAAGTTCCGCCTTCCGTTCCGGTTCCGGCGGTGCGACCGGTCCGACCCGTGGGCGGGCGTCGAGTGCCGTGCCGAGCACACGAACCTGACGGCGGGGCACGACGACGTCGCGGACCCGGTCGAGCGATTCAGCCGTTTCCTGGAGGTCGATGTCGCATGGAGCGTCCACTCGGCCACTGGGCGCACGCTTGCCGAGGACGACGCCGCCGATTTCTACCCGGTCGAGTTGAGTCGCGAGGCGCTGCGTCCTGGGACGGTGTTCGTCTATCCGCACGGCCACCTGCTCGTCGTCGCCGGGTGGCACGAGGAGGCGGACGGCCGGATCATGCCGACGGTCGTGGACGGTCATCCGGACGGCACGGTGACGTTCAAGCGGTTCTCCGAGCGGTTCTTCCCTTATCTCCCCGGCACGCGCACGGCGGGCTTCAAGGCGTTCCGGCCGGTCGAGTTCGACGGCCGCGTCGTGCGTCCGGTGGGCAACGACGCGCTGGCGTCCTCGCCGGCGCCGGCCCCGTTCTCCGAGGAGCAGTACCGCTTCAGCCGCCCCTCCGAGTTCCACGAAGCGATCCGGAACGTGGCGGCGGCGGCGCCGGGATCCTGACGGTGGGCGCGGACAGGCTCCGGCCGTGCGCCCTCATCCTGGGCGTCGTGTGCGCGGCGTGCGAGTCGGAGGACACGACGCCGGCGGTGACGGTGCACGTGCTGGCATCGCCGGGCGCGAGCGCGCTGGCCGGCGCCTCGACGCTGGCCTTCTCGTTCCACATGACGGAGCCGCAGTCGTTCGAGCGACCCCTCCGGTCGGACGGCTCGGCCGTGCCGTCCTTCGGCTTTGCCTTCCCCGGCGTGGAGGCGGTGGCGACGGTGGAGGTGGAGGCGCGGGATGCCGGGGGGCTCGTGCGCGGCCGGGGGAGGTCGGTCCCGTTCCTGATTTCCGCCGGGCGGAACGAGCAGGTCGCGGTGCTGGTGCTCCGCGCCGGTTCGTTCGCCGCGGCGCCGGACCACGTGCGTCTGGGCGCGGCGAGGGCGCATCACACGGCGGTGCCCATCCTGGACCAGTGGCTGCTCGTGGCCGGCGGGGCGGATGCAGGCAGCGCGCTGCGAACGATGGAGATCCTCGACCTGCTGGTGCTCAAGTTCGCCGATCCGCCCCCGTCGATGCCGGCATCGCGGTCGCGGGCGGCGGCGATTCCGCTGGATCGGGCGCGCACGGCGTATTTCGGCGGCGTGGGCGAGACATCGCAGGTCGACCTGTTCGACGCCTCGACCGGGAGGTGGTCGGCGCTGCCGATGCCGGCCGGGGCGCCGCCGGCATGGGTCGCCCCCGCGTTCGCCGCGTTCGAGGACGGCACGGCGCTGGTGATGGGCGGGTTCGACGGGAGCATGAGCCCGGTCGGCGAGATCGCACGGGTGACCGCCGGCGGCGTGGAACTGCTCGCCGCCACGACCGCGCGGGCCGGCCCGACCGTGACGGCGATCGATACGCCTTCCGGCCCGCGGGCGCTCGTGTTCGGAGGCAACGCGAGGGGGGAGCCGTCGGCCGAGCTGATCGACCCGGCCGGCGGGACATCGTCGCCCGCCGGAACGCCGCCCGACGACGCCAGGACGAGGCACGCGGCCGTGCGCGTCGGCCCAAGCCGGGTGCTGATCGCCGGCGGCGTGGGCGACGACGGTCGGGCGGCGACGTACGTCTGGCGGTTCGACGCGGCATGCCTGGCGCCCGAGGCCGGCTGCGACGTGTGGTCCACGCTGGGTCCCGCGCTGGCCGAGGGGCCGTTCTTCGACGCCCAGGGTGTCGCGATCGACGCGGCCGAGGGGGATCCGCGGGTGATCTTCGCCTGCGGCGTCGAGGCCGGCGAGGCGCCGATGCGCGAGGGCGTCCACATGGACACGGCGGGCTCGGCGCCGAACCGCCGGCCGTTGCGCACTCCCCGGAGCGCCTGCGCGTTGGTGCGGCTCCAGAACGGCTCGATCGCCGTCGTCGGGGGTCTGGACGCCACGGGTGCGTCGCTGGCGTCGATCGAGTTCCTCGAACCGGACCGGCTGTAGGCGTTGCCGGGTTGTCAGGATCCCGGCAAAGTCGCCCGGCCGCTTGCGATGCGCGGCGGCGTCTGGTAGGCACGCGACTTGATCAGGGAGGACTCCATGCGCGTGCTGCCGTTGCGAGTCGTGGTCCTGTTGACGGTGGCCTGGGGGATGGTCGGCTGCGGCCGCACCGAACCGTGGATGCGGCCGTGGCACGGCTACGAAACCGGCGTCCGCGATGGGGTACATGACGTCGGCCCCCCGGACGCCGATGCGCCGCAGGACGTCGAGCCGGACGCACCGCGGGACGCCGACGCGCCGCAGGACACGCCGCTCGACGCGGACGTCCCCGAGTTCACCGGGCTGTCGTGCCTGTCGGCGGCGATGTGCGCCCTGTGCTGCCCTCCCGACCAGGTGATGTGCCAGATCGGCTGCATGAACGAGGCGGATCCTTCCGCCCGCGGCGCGCTGACGGCAATCCTCGGGTGCGCGATGGGGAGCAGTTGCGGGACCGATTTCGCGTGCCTGTTCGAGGATTGCGCGGAGGAGTTCGCGGAGTGCGGCGGCGGGCCGGGCGGCGTCGGCGGCTGCCTGGAACTCGCCTGGTGCCTCGTCTCCTCCGGGTGCGCGTCGCAGGAGGGGTGCGTCGACCAGGGGCTCTGCTACCAGGACTGCTTCGGGGCCGCACGCCCGGAGGTCGCCGGGGCGGCGCGGGATCTCCTGGTCTGCGTCGTCGGCGTGTGCGCCGCGCAGTGCGCCACCGGGATCACGACCACGGAGTGCATCAGTTGCCTCGGGCTCAGGTGCCTGCCGACGCTGCGCGCCTGCATCGGGTTGTAGACGAGCCGGCGCCGCAACGCCGGGCCGCCGGCCGGCATCACAAGCTTGCCGCGAAGGCGGCGGCTCGACGGGGGGCGCGCGGCGCCTGCCCGCAAGAAAGGGAGGATCGCATGTACGAGGCAAGGGACTTCGATCATCTGCTCGGGACCGCGGGATTCTCGGACACGCTGCTCAAGAACCACTTCACGCTGTACCAGGGGTACGTCGCCAACACCAACAAGGTGGCCGAGACGCTGGCGGCGATGGCCGCCGAGGGGAAGACCGGCCCCGAGTACGCGGAGCTGCGGCGGCGCTGGGGCTGGGAGTGGAACGGGATGCGGCTGCACGAGCTGTACTTCGAGAACCTCGGCGGCAAGGGGACGCTCGACCCCGCCGGCAAGCTGGGGAAGGCGATCGCGAAGGAGTTCGGCTCCGCGGACGCCTGGCGGAAGGAGTTCCTGGCCGTCGGCGCCATGCGCGGCATCGGCTGGGCCGTGCTCTACCGCGACCGCGTCTCGGGCCGGCTGTTCAACCAGTGGATCAACGAGCACGACGTCGGCCACCTGGCCGGCTGCGACCCGCTGCTGGTGATGGACGTCTTCGAGCACGCCTTCCTGACCGACTACGGCATCAAGCGCGCCGACTACCTCCAGGCGTTCTGGAAGGCCGTTCGCTGGGACGCCGTCGAGAAGCGCCTCGGGTGACGCGCCCAGCGGGCGCTGCACGGCGCCCCTGCCGGCGGGGAAGCGCCCGTCACCCGGCTCCCGTCACGCGGAACCTGATCTACTACTCCCGAGAATCGTCGCGCGGCGCGAGCAAAGCCGAGAGTAGTAGAACAGATCGGGGCGCCGACGATGCAGTGCGCCACCGGGATCACGACCACGGAGTGCATCAGTTGCCTCGGGCTCAGGCGCCTGCCGACGCTGCGCGCCTGCATCGGGTTGTGGACGGGCCGGCGCCGCGAAGCGCTTCGGCCGAGCACACGATGTCGTGGCTGGTCCAGCGAGACCCACGCAACGTGCCTTGCCCGGTCATCCGGAGATGACTATGGTGGACGTCGGACGGGAGGTGGAGCATGCGGGTCGCCAGCGTCGCCGAGCTCAAGGCATCGCTCAGCGAGGTGCTCGCCGGCGTCAAGTCCGGCGAGGAAGTCGTGATCACCGAACGGGGCAGGCCCGTGGCGCGCATCGTCGCCTGCGACCCCGCTGACGGCCCGCTGGACGACCTGGTCCGCGCGGGCCTGGTGCGCTTGGCGCGCGGCTGCCTCGATCGGCGGTTCTGGAAGCTCCCCCGCCCGGCCGATCGCCGCGGTCGGGCCCTCGCCGCCCTGATCGAGGACCGCCAGGCGTCGCGATGAGGTTCTGGGATTCCTCGGCTCTCGTTCCGCTGGCCGTCGACGAGCCCCATACCCGCGCCATGCGGGCGCTCGCCGAAAGGCAGCCGGAGCTGATCGTCTGGTGGGCGAGCCCCGTGGAGTGCGCGAGCGCCTTCCACCGCCTGCGGCGGGAGGGAGTCTTCGACCAGGGCCGGACGCAGCGCGCCCTGGCCGTGCTGGCCGATCTGCTGGAGGGGGCCCACCGCGTGCTGCCAACCGAGGACGTGGCGCGGCGCGCGATGCGCCTGCTGGCCATCCATCCGCTGCGCGCCGCGGACGCCCTGCAGCTTGCCGCCGCGCTCGTCTGGTGCCGCGACCGGCCGGCCCGCGCGGAGTTCGTCTGCCTCGACGCGCGGCTACGCGAGGCCGCCGCCGCCGAGGGGCTCCGCCTGCTGCCCGAGGAGACCGGCGCGTAGCGCGGCAACTTCGACCCCGAGCCGGCCGCCGTCCCACGGCGGGAGCCCCCTCCAGGCATTCTGGAAGGCGGTCCGCTGGGACGCCGTCGAGAAGCGCCTCGGGTGACGGTCCCCGTTGTCGAGCACAGATCAGGGCGCCGACGATGTTGAAACGCGCGCAAGGGGGGTCCAGGGCGACACCGCATGGCGCGAACCGCGGTGTTGCCGTTGCCGCGCCGCCGCTGAGCTGCGCGAACCGCGGTGTTGCCGTTGCCGCGACGCCGCTGAGGTGCGCGAACCGCGGTTGTGCCGTTTCCGCGACGGCGCTGAGATGCGCGAACCGCGGTTGTGCCGTTGCCGCGACGCCGCCCCGCGTGCAGAACCGCGGTGTTGCCGTTGCCGCGACGGCGCTGAGCTGCGCGAACCGCGGTGTTGCCGTTGCCGCGGCGCCGCCCCGCGCCCAGAACCGCGGTGTTGCCGTTGCCGCGACGCCGCCCCGCGCCCAGAACCGCGGTGTTGCCGTTGCCGCGGCGCCGCCCCGGCGCCCAGAACCGCGGTTCGCGCGTTCCGGCGACGTTCGGGGACCGCCGCCGTTGATGGATCTCCCCGCCGGCTGCTACGCTCGCCGCGAGAGTCGGGACTGCGGCAGGGGCGATCACGATGGGGAACCAATCCACAACCCTCGAGAATGACCTTCGCTCCTCGATGGGGGAGGGACAGGCGATCGTCGTCGTCGGCGCCGGGGTCTCCCTCTTCTCCACCGGCGGCGCGCCGGCGGCCTCCTGGACCGGCCTCCTGGAACTCGGCGTCCAGCGATGCCTGGCGCTCGACACCGCGGGACGCCTGGGCGCCGATTGGGCGGGCCGCGTGCGCAGCGAGATCGCCTCCGGCGACATGGACGACCTGCTCTCCGCCGCGCAGAAGATCGCCGCGAAGCTGGGCGCCCCCGACGGCGGCGAGTACGCGCGCTGGCTGCGGGAGACCGTGGGGGAACTCCGGCCAACCAAGCCGGAACTGATCCGGGCCGCGTCGCGCGTGTTCCTGCTCGCCGTCGTCGTCAGCGCATGCGGCGGCCCCGCGGTGACGCGCCCTGGTGAGACGACCACGCCGATCGATGAGAGCCACGTGCCTCCGGCGCCGAGCTGCGCGATCGAGGAGGCCATCTGCAACGCGCCTGTCGATGCGCCGGCCGGCACGCGGCCGACCGAGGAAGAG
>CAMTWF010000074.1:0-2174 GCA_947085355.1 uncultured delta proteobacterium | reverse complement strand
TGCACGAGACCAACCCGATGCTGGGCCACCGGGGCTGTCGCCTCGGCGTCTCCTATCCCGAGATCTACGAGATGCAGGTCCGGGCGATCATCGAGGCCGCCTGCGATATTGCCCGGTCGGGTAAAGCCGCGCCGATCCCCGAGATCATGCACCCGCTGGTCGCCAAGGGCGAGGAGATGAAGTACCTGCGCGAGCTGACCGACCGCACCGCCAAGGCCGTGCTGGAAGAGCAGGGCATCGCGATCGAGTACACGGTCGGGACCATGATCGAGCTGCCTCGCGCCGCTCTGCGCGCCGCCGACCTGGCCGCCAATGCCGAGTTCTTCAGCTTTGGCACCAACGACCTGACCCAGACCACGTTCGGCATCAGCCGCGACGACGCCGGCAAGTTCCTGGCCGCCTATATCGACAAGGGCATTTTCGACAAGGACCCCTTCGTCAGCCTCGACCAGGAAGGCGTGGGCGATCTGATCCGCATCGCCGCCGAGCGCGGCCGCGCGGCCCGTCCGGACGTCAAGCTGGGCATCTGCGGCGAGCATGGCGGCGATCCCGCCTCGATCACCTTCTGCGAAAGTGTTGGCCTGGACTACGTGTCGTGCTCGCCTTACCGCGTGCCGATCGCCCGTCTCGCGGCGGCCCAGGCGGCTCTGGCCAACAAATAGGTCCAACGGCCTGCCGGAAACAATCAGGGGCGGTCGCCGCTCCGGCGGCGCCCGCTCGGCCCGCTCCGGCGAAACCCGCCGTCTCCGCCACGAAGCCGGACCCCGTGGTCCCGCAGCGCGCGCCGGTGGCGCCGCCGCTGCCACCGCCGATTCCGCGCACCCGTCCGGCGCCTGCGGCGGCTCCTGCCGCGCCCGGTCCCGCACGGCCACGCTCGGGGCGCGCGCTGGTCATCGGCCTTGCCGCCGCCATCGCCTCGGCCCTGGCGATCGCCGCGGTCCTGCTGATCACGCGGCTCGCGGGCGAGACCGAGGGGGCTTCGGTCCCCTTCCGCGCCGCCGCTCCGGCCGTCGCCGATGTGGCCGGGAAAGGCATCGTCGAGCCACCGCCGCGCTTGCCACCGGCGCCGGACGCCGTGGTGGATGCCGGGACGGCCGACGTCGCGAGCGAAGATCGAGGGGCGAGCGATGCGGCGGCAGCGCCGGCGGATGTTCGCCCTGCCGCACGCGAGGATGTCGGCCCTGCCGTGGGCGTCGTGCCGGACGTCGTGTCGGCGCCGGACGCGGGCCGCGTTGCGACGGTGCGCGACGCTACCGAGCGTCCGGCGAGGGACGTCGAACGGCCGCCTCCGCCGCCTCCGCCGCCTCCGCCCGTGCCCGGCGGGCGCGCCGTGCTGATCGTTTCGCAGCCGGAGGGTCTGTCGGTCGAGATCCGCGTCATCGTGGACGGCGTTCCGCGGGGCGTCGCGCCGCTGCAGATCGAGATCGATGCGGGCGATCACGAAGTGCGTTTCGAGGCAGCGGGGCAGCGGTCGCTGAGCTTGGTGCGGCTCGCCCCCGGCGAGCGGAAGGTCCTGGTTCCCCGCCGGCTCGTCCGGCTGCTCGGCTCCACACCGTAGGGTAGGCCGAGCCCGCGCCGAGGGGGCCTCGGGGACGTATTCCTCAACGCAAGGGCGCGAAGGCGCGGTTCCGGAAGAGCCTGCCGAGGTGTCAGCGCCGGACGCGGCGCGGGCCGAGGGCGGGGACGATCGTCAGGTCGAGGATCCTGTCGGCCAGATCGGTCTTGGGTCCCTCGAACGGGCCGTCGACGGCGCCGCCGGGGCGGTGGATCTCGATGCGGTCGGTCTCGGTACCGAGACCGTCGGAGACGAGGTTGGCGACGACGGCATCGCAGCGCTTGGCGGCGAGCTTGGCGCGCGCAGCACGCGCCAGGCCGGATGTCTCGACGCAGAAGCCGACCAGCAGGGGTCTGCGGGACGTCCCGCGGGCGCGCCCCATCCCGGCCAGGATGTCCCGGTTCGGCTCCAGCTCGAGGACGATTCCCTTCGGGCCGTGCTTGAGCTTCTCGCGGGCCGGCCGGCTCGGGCGCCAGTCCGAGACGGCCGCGGCCATCACGACGGCATCCACCCCGCGCCAGCGCGCCAGCACCTCGCGGCGCATCTCGACCGCCGTGGTCACCTCGACGAGCGCCGCGCCGCCCGCCGGCGGCGCCAGGGCGCTCGGGCCGCGCACCAG
>CAMTWF010000073.1:0-12358 GCA_947085355.1 uncultured delta proteobacterium | reverse complement strand
TTCATGACGATCCGAACCCCTCCCTACCGGTTCGGGGCTATGAAGGTACAGGGGGTGAACGGTTACGTCCCGAACTTGCGGGGCGTTGTGCAGTCTTGAACGGGTAGGCGTTCGTCTTGAACGGGTACCCGTTCGTCCCCCAACCCGCCCTGTAGTAGATCCTGGCGTAACCGTTCACCCCCATACGCCGGCCTCCCGCTCCCGCTCCCACGTGGAGAACTTGCCCGCCCGCGAGTCCTCCCGCGAGCATGCACATGCCGGTCTACGACGATGGTACGCAGACGTCGACCGTGCCGTGACCGGAGGCGTCGGGAACGGCGGTGCAGGCGTAGCCGGAGCGGCAGTCGCCGTTGCCGGCACAGAGGGCCAAGCACCTCAGGTCGGGGAAGAGGACGCACTTGCCGCCCGTCGTGGCTGTCCCTCCGAGCCCCGGATCGTCGGGGCAGTCATGGCCGTGCTCGGCGCAACCCGCCACGGCGCAGTACCCGCCCGGCCAGTCGAGGCAGACTGGAGACCCGGAACCGCCGGCGGGGCATTCCGCCGCATCGACGCACGGGTCGCCCACCTTGCGTCCGGCATCGCTCCGGTCACCGGCCTCGTCAGGCGTCGTGCCGTCGTCCATCCCCTCGTCGGGCGCAGCATCGGCATCGGCATCGGCGCCCGGTTCGGGGTCGTCGGCCCGGTTACAAGCGACCGGCGCCACGACCCCCAGTAGAACTACGGTGATTCGCCACATCGTCAACCTCCTTTCGTGAGGAATAGTCTACAGCCCGCCGGAGAGTATTCTCCGGCCGGCCGTCAGTGGCAGCCGCCGCCGCCGCTCGATCCGCCGGCCGGCGAGCGTTGCTCGCGGCCGGCCGCCTCGCGTCCGCCCGACGAGCCGCGTTCGCCGGTCGTGCGTCCGCCCGAGTCGCCCGCCGAGGCCCGCCCTCCGCGTTCCGCGCCTCCCCCGCCTCGCGCGGCGCCGGTCGTCGCGCATCCGACCGCCACGATCGCCGCGGCGAGCACCAGCCATCTTCCTGCACGCATCGTCACCTCCTCACCCCGACGCCTTGCCGGGGATCTCGCTCGGGATGGCCCAGCCGCTTTCGTGCCAGACCGGGATCGCGCTGTTTCGACCGTGCAGGATGGCCCAGGAATCCCTGCGCGTTGCAGGTGCGGGCCGTGCTCACGGCGGGAGAACGGTGGGACTCCTGCGGATCACCCAGCCCTGGCCCGCGGAAAGGCTCCGCCCGCCTCGGGCCTCCCAGTACATCAGGTTCGAAGCGTCCCCCTCGCGCGTGTCGGCGATCGGGTCGCCGCCGTAGGGGTAGCCGGTGCTGCCGGTGTTCTCGGTCGAGTGGAACAGGCCGAGGTAGTGGCCGACTTCGTGGGCGATCACCTGGCCCAGGAACGCCCCGCCGGCCCGCCAGGCGCAGTCGAGGCAGACGATGACGCCCGAGTGCGTCGTGCCGTGGACCGCCGAGGGGCCCGGGACGCCGCCGGCGATGCCCAGCAGGGGCCAACCCGAGAAGTCGTTGATGAAGAAGACGTTGACCGACCATTCGGTGCGCCCGGCGGATTGGGCCATCAGCGGCCCGACCTCTCCCGTGTCGATGTCGGCGCCGTAGTCGACCACGCGGTAGGTCGCCGCAGCCGCAGCCGGCAGATCGGTGTACGTGAAGCCGCTCACCGTGATCCCCGCGGCGCCGAAGATCGCCTGCCACTCGGTAAGGGCCGCCTGGAACCGCGCGTTGGTCCGCGCCGTCGCCGCGTTGACCGCGTCCGGGTTGGCGAAGATGAAGTTGGCCGACAGCCGGCCCGCGACGGCGCCGCCCGGATCGAACTTCACGAGCGCCGTGAATTCGATGTCGTCGGTGATCACGGTGGTGCGATCCGGGGGGAAGAAGACCGGCGTGTACATGTAGCGCCCCGGCCGGAACGTGACGCGGTCGGAGATCGGGATGAAGAGGCTGCCGATGCGCGAGTCCGGGATGTGCCAGTTCGGCGTGTCCCGGCCCGCCGCGAAATCGTCGTAGTCGTAGATGCGCTCGCCGGCCGGATCGTGGGCGTTCAGCACTCCGACGTACCCGCCGACGGCGCCGCGCTGGCGGGCGATCACGGTCAGGGACACCGCGCCGGGCGGCGCCCAGAAGCGCGTCAGGCGACCCTCGGCCCCGGACGGGATCGTCTGCGTCGGCAGCGGCACCTCCGCGATCCGGGCGTCGGTGACGGGCGTCAGCGCGCAGGCGGGGAACGACGCGGCCCCCGCGTCCGTGGGCAGCGGGTACGGCGAGCAGGTCGTCATCGGGTCGCAGCCCGAATCGTCCCGGCAGAGCACCGTGCAGACTCCGCCGCGGCAGAGCAGGCTGCGGCAGTCGGCGTCGGTCGAGCAGATCATCCCCGGGTATCCGGCGCCCGGCGCCCATGGCGCGCAGCCGTAGGCCGCGCTTTCCGTCCGTCCGTCGCCGTCGCCGTCCCGGGCGAAGGGGACGCACGACGTGGAGCCCGAGCAGATGTCGCCGGGCCGGCACGCGGCGGCGCACACGCCGCCGAGCGCCGGCGGCAGGCAGAGGCGCGAGCGGCAGTCCGCGTCGCGGTCGCACGGCTCGCCGTTCTCGCGAGGTTCGACGTGGACCTCGGCCTCCCCCGGTTCGTCAGGCCCGGCGTCGGCCTCTTCCTCGGCGTCGGCATCCGGCTCGACGTCCGTGGCGTCCGCGTCCGGCCCCGGGTCGCACGCGGTCGGTTCCAGCGCGCACGGCACGCATGCCCCCGCCGCGCCGCAGCCGTAACCCTCGCGGCAATCGTCCGGGCGCCCGCAGCCCGGGAAGCAGATGTCGAAGTCGCCGTGCGGCAGGCACACCGCCCCGTCGGGGCACGGCGCTTCGATGCACTCGGTGGTGCACATGCCCCCCGGGAATTCGTCGTTCGGCGGGATGCAGTCGCCGGCGCAATCGGATTGTCGCTCGCACGGGTCCCCGATGGAGCCCCGCGGAGGCTGCTGCGACGATCCGCAGGCGACCGGTGCGATCGCCGCGATGACCACAAGCGCCAGGATCGTGCGGTGGAAGGACACCGGTCTCGTCCTCCTGCGGCGTCGGCGATCCCCCGTCGAGGCCCGGCCAACCGCCGTCTCGGGCGCCGCAAACCCCACTCTACTGCGCCGCCGCGGGGCGGTCCACCCGGCCCGGCGGCCTCGCGCGGCGCCGCGGCCGTGTGACTCGGCCCGGACGGCCGGATATGCTCCGCGGCGGCCGCCGATGAGGAACATCGAACGGCCGGAGGATTCGAGGTGAAGCCGCGCAACCCGTTCACGGAGGCGGCGCGCCTGCGGCGCGGCGGCGCGATGCGGGACCGCAGGGCGACGCGCGGCGGCGCTCGCAACCGCCAGGTCGACCTGCTCGCCGGCGCCGACGAGGAATGGGGCCCGCGGGGCGGCGACGTCGTGGCGATCACGGGCAACCGGCGGATCGCCAAGGCGGACCGGGAGGCGGTGCGAAACGAGATCAGGCGGCTCGTGGCGGATCCGGACGTCGGCACGATCCTCTTCGGCGGCGCCGTCGGCGCGGACACCGAAGCCCTCGCGGCGGCGCGCGCGCTGCGCTCGGGCGGGCGCCCCGCGCTCGTCGTCGTCGTCCCGGATACGCTCGACGCCCAGCCGCGGGCCGCCCGCCAGGTCGCGGCGTCCGCGGACAGCATCGTCGAGTTGGGAAGCCCGATCCGGCCCGGGGACCGTTGGGGCGCGTACCACCGCCGCAACCGCTGGATGGTCGACCGGGCCACCCGGCTCATCGCCTTCTGGAACGGCCGGACGCGCAGCGGCACCGGCGCCACGGTCGCCTACGCCCGGCGCGTCGGCGTGCCCGTGGAGATCGTCGACGTCGAAGGCGACGACTGACGGACGGGCGCCATTCCCCTTGCCCTGGAATTCGGAGTGCGCGCCGCCGTCCTCCTTCAACCTTCGACCTTCGACTGACGGGCGTTGCGGACCGTCTGGGTCAAGCGCGGGCAGATGCGCGATCCCGCCACCGGTGAGGCGCGTAGCGCCGAACAGCCCCCCGGTGCGGCGGAAGGGTCAGAAACCGTACACGGGAGCGCCGTAGTCGGGGGCGCCGTACGGGGGCATCACCTCCGGTTGTGCGTCGTCGGCCGCGACGTTGGTCGCGTCGGACCCGCCGTCGGCCTCGTCCGCGCCGCGGTCCGCGGCGTCCGCGTCGGCCGCGACGTCGCTGTCGGGCTCCGACTGGTAGCAGCCGGCCGCCGGTGCGACGCTCGCCAGCGCGGACAGCGCCAGCGCCCTGAAGAACGACGCCGGCCGCAGCCTCTTCTCCTTGTCCTCGCCGCCCGCGCTCGCGCCGGGCTTCCTCGAATCGTCTTCCATCGGTCACCTCCGCGCTCTCTGTGCTGCCGGCAGACTAGCACGGCGCCGGCCGAAGGCAACCCCCCGATGCGGCGCCAGGGTGTCCTCTCCCCTGGCGCCTTTGCGCCTTTGCGCCTTTGCGTTGAAGAATGCGTGACCGGAACAGCCGCCGGTCAGCCGCCGCGCTCTCGGATCTGCCGGCGGTAGCAGTACGGGTTGTCGAACTTCCCGGTGCGCCCGCCTTCCATCCACGCGGTCCACGAGCATCCGCCGCGGCAGACGTCGGCCAGGTCGCACGAGCGGCATCCGGGGCCGAGCTGGTCCACGGTGAATTCCCGCGTGTACCGGAAGTTGCCGGGCTTCCTCCAGATGTCCGCCAGCGACTCGCTCCGGATGTTCCCCTCGAGGAACTCCTCCGACTGCATCGACAGGCACCCCTTGATGCCCCCGTTCGCCTCGATGCCGATGATGCGGCAGCCCGCGAGGCATCCGGTCCAGACGCCGGCTATCGAGCGTCCCCCGCGGAGCAGTTCCTCGTCCTCGGAGTAGTACCCGATCGAATCGGAGGCGTGGACGCGCAGTCGCCCTTCGTACCGGCGCGCCAGTGCGGCCATGCGGGGTAGCAGTTCCAGCACGCTCGAAGGGGGACAGACGAGATCCTGGTGGTCGGCCAGGTTTCCCATCGGCCGGCCGAACTGGAGCTGCCAGTCCGAGACGCCGTTTTCCAGGAGGATCTCCGCGAGCGCCTCCATTTCCCCGAAGTTGTGCCTGTTGAGGTGCGAGACGCACGCGGTCGGCAACCCCTCTTCGCGACAGGCGCGCAGGGCGCCGACGGCCGCGCGCCACGATCCCCGCCGCGCGCGGACGGCGTCGTGGCGGGTCTCCAGACCGTCTATCGACACCGCGAGGTTGGCCATGCCGGCCCGCTTCATCCGTCGGGCCGCCGCGAGGTCCACCAGCAGACCGTTGGTGATCATGTTCACCCGCACGCGGCGGGCGGCCAGGGCCGTGGCTATCTCCTCCCAGTCGTCGCGCAGCAGCGGCTCGCCGCCGGAGAGCGTGATCGTCCGCAGGCCCAGGTCGCAGAGCCGGCGGACCAGGTCGAGCGCCTCGGCGGTGATGAGTTCGTCCCCGCGCGGGTCGCCGGCCCGCGAGCCGCAGTGCAGGCACCGCATGTTGCACCGCAGCGTCAGCTCCCACACGCCTCGCCGCGGTACGTAGCCGATCTTCTCCGGCAGTTCCCTCATCGGCGGGCAGGATAGCGCACGCATGCGCGACGTGCTACGTGCCGGGAACCTCGCGGCTCTGCCGCGAGGTTCCGCGGGGGGTCCGGGGGGCGTCAAGCCGCGAAGCGGCGGACTGCCCCCCGGCGCGGAGGTGCGACGGTGCCGAGGAAACGACCGAAGGTCGCGATGCACGCCGCCGGCGGCGCCGGCGTGCGGGTGCTCTGGTCCACCGCGGACTGGGCGCGGGCGATCGCCGAACTGCCGATCGAGGGGCCCCTGCCCGCGGCGACGGTCATCGTCCCCGACGAACGCGCGGCGCACGCGCTGCGGCGCGAGCTGCTCCGGCTCGGCCACGGGCGGCTGCTCGTGGGAACCCGGTTCGTGTCGCCCTTCACCCTGGCCCGCGAAACGCTCGCCGCGGCCGGCGTCGAGTTCGCCGCGGGCGAGGAGGAGCTTCGGCCGCTCCGCCTTCGCGCGCTGTTCGCCGAGTTGCGGGCAATTGCGGGCAAGATGCCCGCGCTACGCTACTTCGACCCCGAGCAGCTCCACGCGATGCCGGGGTGGGACGAGGCCCTGGCGCGGACGATCACCGAGATGGAAGCGGGCGGATTGACGCCGGAGGATCTCCTGCGCTCCGGCCACAAGCGCGCCGCGGACGTCGGCACGCTCTGGCGCGAGATCGACCGCTCGGCAGGCAACTCCTGGAGCGCCGCCCGCGTCATGCTGGAGGCCGCCGGCCTGCTCGGGAGCTTCCGCCCCGTGCACGGTCCGGCTCTTGCCGCCGTCACCGGCCACGAGACGACCGTGCACGCCGCCTTCCTGCGCGCGCTTCCGCGCTGCACGCTGGTCGTCTTCGGGGCCCGGCCGCTCCGCGACGAACACGTCGCGCGCGTCGGCCTGCTGTTCGGCGACGAAGTCGCGGCGGCGCTTCGCGACGCGAAACCGCCGCCGGCGGGTTCGACGGACCGCGATCGTCTGGCCGCTCGCCTGTTCGGGCCGCCCGGAACCTCGATGCCTGCCGGTCGTCCCGCGACGTTCGATCACTCGGTGAGCATCGAGCAGCACGCCGGCATCGAGGACGAGATCGAGGCGGCCGCCGACTGGGTGGTCCGGGAGATCGTCGAGCACCGGACGCCGCTCGAGGAGATCGCCGTCCTCCTTCCGGCCCTCGACCCGCTTGCAGGCTGGATCGCGGATCGGCCGGCGCGACTCCCATGGAAGGACGGCACGCTCCCCGTCCACGTCGCGGGCGGCCTTCCCGCGACGGGCGCCGCCGCGGGCGTGCGCATCCTCGCCATCCTGCGCGCGCTGCGCGAGTTCCTCCCGGCGGATCGGGTGGCCGCCCTTCTCCCCTGGTTGCGCCTGGACGGCGGCGAGTCCCATCTCTCCGCGGGCCGCTCGATGGAACTCGCCTTCGCGCTCGGCACGGTCGGCGGCGGCGTGTCGAACCCCCGGGGCGCCCTGGAGTGGAAGGCGCGCCTTGCCGCGCGCGAGGCCGCGCTTGATCGCCGCACGGACCACGGCGGCGAGACGCCCAGGGAGGAGCATCGGGCGGAGCGGCGGAGGCGCGAGCGGCTGCTGCGCGACATCCGCGCCGTTCGGGTGTCGCTCGAGATGCTCGCGGACCTGGCCGGTCGCGTCCTCGACGGCGAGCCGCTGCGGGACCTGCTTGCACCGTTCCGCGTGTTCCTGACGGAGCGCGTGTTGCTTCCCGTCGCGGGCGACGTGCCGGTACAGGCGGTCTTCCTGGATCGCCTGGATGTCGCGTGCAAGGCCGGCGTCGTGGGGGATCTCCGCGGAGACGACGCGCTGGGCTTCATGCAGGCTGCGATCGAGTCGCTCCGGCTGGGCGCCGGGCGCTTCGGCGACCCGGCGGTGTACGTCGGCACGATCGCCGGCGCGGCGCCGCTGCCGTTCCGCGCCGTGCGGATCCTGGGCCTGGCCGAAGGACATTTCCCCACCGCCGAGCACCGCGATCCGGTGCTGCCCAAGGACGGCGGACGGGGTACGGCGGTCGTCGAACGGCCCGACCGGATGCTGATGCAGTTGCACGCCTTCGACCGCGTCGTGCGCAACGCGTCGGAGCGCATTGCGATCTCCGTCTCGCGGACGGACGTCAACGGCGCCGAGCGCGAGCCGTCGGCGCTGCTCATCGACATCGCCGCGGCCCTCGCGCCTTCCGTTCCCGGCCCGGCGGAAGCGGCGCGGAAGCGGCGCCTCGATCATCCGATCGGGTCGGCCGCGAGCCACGACCGCGTGGCCAAGGCGTCGGCCGAGACCCGTGGCGCCGCGGGGCCCGCGACGTTGCTCGTGCCGTCGGGCTGGAAGACCCGTCCCGACTTGGATCTCGTGCGTCTGCTGGAACTCGATGCGGCCGGCGACCACGGCGCGGCGCCCCCGGAGATTCTTCCGTTCGTCCCCGGCCTGACGAAGGACCGGCCGCTCTCGCCGACCGCGCTGCGCACTCTGCTCGAGTGCCCATATCGCTTCCTCCTCTCCACGCTCATCGGGTGGGCGGAACCGACATCGCCTGCTCCGGTGCTGGAGATCGATCCCCGCGCCTTCGGCTCGTTGTTCCACCGCGTGGCCGAGTCGTTCGCGCGCGCGCACGGCGCCGAGTTCGGCGAACGCAGGCGCGACGCGCGCCGCTGGAAGGACGAGGCTCGGGCGATCGCCGGGCGCGCGTTCGAGGAGCTCGTCCAGGAGTACCCGCTCGCCGGGCCCGACGTCCGCCGCCAGCAGCTCGATCGGCTGCTTGCGGCCGTGGCGGTCTTCGTCGACTACGACTGGAGCGACGGCAAGCCGCGGAAGCTCTTCGCCGTGGAGCATCCGTTCGGCGAGCCGGAACCCCTGGAACTGAAGCCGGGCACGCACTCGCTCCACGTCCACGGACGCATCGATCGGATCGACGTCGAGGGGGAGCGCACGTTGCTGCGGGACATCAAGACCGGCGGCGCCCATCCGCGAGCGAGGAAGGAGGCCGGCCCGCTTCCGAAGCTCGACGTGCAGATCGCGATCTACGGGCTCGCGGCCGAGCGGATGGCCCGGGCGTGGGGGATCCCGCCGGGCATCGAGGTGGCGTACGCCTACGTGGAGCGTCCGCCGGCCGTCGAGCGCGGCTTCCGCGGCGACGACTGGGGCGATCTGCGCGACGCGGCGACACGGTGGCTCGACATCGGCGCGCGGCTGCTGGCCGAGCGATCGTTCCCGCGCACGCCGGTGACCCAGGACTGCGAATACTGCCCGTTCATCGCCGTGTGCGGCGAGGCGGCGCCCGGCGGCCGGACGGCGTCGGCGCCGCCCGCCGAGGGCGCGGCGGCCGAGTTCCATGCGCTGCGCGCCCGGGAAGCGTGACGGTCATGGCAAGCACCACCAAGCGCAGGCCGGCGCCCGACCAGGAGCACCGCGACGCAGCCGTGGCCGAACGTGCGAGGAACGTGCTGCTCGACGCCGGCGCAGGCACGGGGAAGACGACCATTCTCATCGACCGTCTCCTGCGGTTGCTCGTTCCCGAGGACGGTGCGGACCCGAGCGGCTTTGCCGCGAGGGTCCGCGGGGGTCCGGGGGGCGGTGAGGCGCCGTGCGCCGAACAGCCCCCCGGTGCAAAGGACCCGGCCCCGATCCCGATCCACAGGATCGCCGCGGTCACGTTCACGCGGCGCGCGGCCGGCGAGCTGCGCCTGCGGTTGCGCGAGCGGCTGCTCGCCGAGGCGGCGCGGGAGGATCTGTCGGTCGCGCGTCGCGACGCGCTCCGCAAGGCGATCGACGGCGTCGACGCGGCGCACGTCGGGACGATCCATTCGTTCGCCGACCGTCTCCTGCGCCTGCACCCGGTCGAGGCGGGCCTGAGCCCGTCGTACGAGATCGTCGAGGACATCGATGACCTCGTGGACGAGACGTTGCACGACCTGCTGTACGGCGCGCACGCCGGCACGCTGGGCGGGATGCTGCGCGGCACGGGGGCGTTGTCGCGGGCGGCCGAGGTGGAGGAGACGGTGCGGATGGCGTTGGACGCCGGCGTTCCGGCCGGCTCGAAACGGTCGCGCCACCGGACCGTCTTCGGACTTCGCGATCTGATCGCCGGCTTCGCGGAGCACCGCGACGTGCCGCCCGAGGATCCGGCGATCGAGGAGTTCGATCCGCGGCCGTTCCGCGAAAAGGCGGACGAGTTCATCGACATGGTGGTGGCGATCCCCCGGAACCCGGCGGCCGAAGGGACGAAATGGCTGCACGAGACGGCGTCGCTGCTGCGGAGATGCCGCGACGAGAAGGAACCTCGCGGCTCTGCCGCGAGGTTCCGCGGGGGTCCGGGGGGCGTCAAGCCGCGAAGCGGCGGACTGCCCCCCGGTGCAACCGATCCGGCGAAGACGTACCGGGAGATCTACTGGCCGCTCACCCACGCGCCCAACAACAACCGGCCGCGGAAGAAGGACGAGTTCGTCGGCGATGCCGTCGCCTACGACGCGTGGAAGACCTACGACGGAAGCCGGACCGGGGAGAACAAGGGACGACCCGCGCTGCGCGACGAGATCCTCGCCCCGTTCCGGCGGTGGCTGGCCGTCCGCCTCGTGCGGACGTTCCCGGTGGTGGTGGCGCTGTACGAGCGCGCCAAGGCTCGCCGCCGCGTGCTCGACCAGATCGACCTGCTCGTCAAGCTGCGCGACCTGCTGCGCGACAAGCCCGAGGTCCGCGGCGAATACCAGCGGCTCTTCGATTGCGTGCTGATCGACGAGTTCCAGGACACCGACCCGCTGCAGGCCGAGATCGCGGCGTACCTCTGCGAGAGTGGTCCCGAGGCGAAGTCATGGGAGGAGACGCGCCTCGCGCCCGGCAAGCTCACGATCGTCGGCGACCCCAAGCAGTCGATCTACCGCTTCCGCCGCGCCGACGTGGCGATGTACGACCGGGTGCGATCGCACGTCCTGCGCGACGAACCGCTCGTCGCGCCCCTCACGGCGAACTTCCGCAGCAGGCCGTCGCTGATCGAGTTCTTCAACGACCGTTTTTCCGGGATCCTGGGCGAGCCGCCCGGCGACAGCCCGTTCGATCCCGAAGGGGGCAAGGTCTTCCACCGGAAGCTGGACCGTGGCCGCGACGGACGTTCCGACGAGCCCCGCGTGCACGTGCTGCCCCTGGAACTCGCCGGGTCCGCGTCGAAGGCGGACGCATGGCGGCGTCTCGAGGCCGAGGCGCTCGCGGCGTACCTGGATTGGCTGGCGGACCGGAAGCGAAGCGGCGTGTCGGTGACGGACCCGTTGACGGGCGAGGAACGGGAGGTGCGGTTCGGCGACATCGCCGTGCTGGCGATCTCCACGTCCACCCTGCCGCTGTTGTTCGCGGAGCTGGACCGGATGCGGGTGCCGTGGACGTCGCGCGGGGGCAGGCTCTTCCTGGAGGATCCCCTGCACCGGCGCTTCTTCCTGGCGCTCAGGGCGATTGCGGACGCGGACGACGGGGCGGCCGAGGCGGCGCTGCTGCGGCCCCCGTTCTTCGCGCTGGAGCCGGCCGACCACTTGGCATACGCCGCGTCCCGAAGCGATCCGTCGACCGAAGCGGCGAGGCGGGTGCAGGCGGCGCGGGACGTCGTTGTCGACCTGCGGCGGCGCCGTTTCGAGAGGTCTCCGGGGGCGACCGCGCGGGACGTGCTGGAGCGCACGGGGCTCGCGCGCGCGGCGGCGTTGTCGCCGAACGGCGAGCAACGGCTGGCGCGGCTGCGGGAACTGTGTTCGCAGGTCGACCGGCTCGCCGCGCGAGAGGGGCTCGACTTCGACGGCGTCAGCGCGCGTCTCCGCAGATGGGTCGACGACCCGGTGCAACTCGATCCGCCCAGCCCGGTCGGGTCCGAGGCGGTCCAGGTCGTGACGGTGCACCAGGCGAAGGGACTCGAGTTCCCGGTCGTCGTCCTGTGGGACTGCCGGGCCGAGATCGGCCAGAGGATGGCCGTCGTTCCCCCCTGGGCGGTGTCGCGCGACGGCGGGAACTGGATGCTGTCCATCGACCGGGTCGAGTGGGATTCCGGGCAGGGGTTCCTCGAGCGCGAGAAGAACTACCGCAACGCCGAACGGCTGCGGGTCGTCTACGTGGCCGCGACGCGCGCCCGCGACCTGCTCGTGCTTCCGATCTCGCGGGACGCGGAGAAGGACCCGTTGGGGGCGAATGCGAGGTACGTCACGGGACGCCTGGTGCATGGCGCCCCGGCCGGCACGCTCCACGTCATGGACACGTACCGGGAGGGGTCGGGGGCCGCGTGGGCATCGAAACCGCCCGCAGCGGCGGTTCCGGTGTTCGAGACCGACGAGCGCGCCGAGGCCGCGCTGCATGCGCGATGGACGGAGGCCGCCGACGAGGTGTCGAAGCCGCGCTTCCGGCCCCGCGGGGCGAGCAGCCTGGCGCACATTCAACCTCGGGCCGAGGACGAGACGGCGTCGCCCGCGGCGGCTCCCCCGGGCGGCCGTCGTGGACGCTTCGGCGCGGTCTTCGGCGACACCGTGCACCTCGCGATCGGCCACGCCCTGCGCGGCCTCCCGGCGGAAGAGGCCGTGCGCCGGGCGGCGCGGGCGTCGGGGCTTTCGGAACGGTTCTCCGAGGCGGTCGGCGACGTATCGCGCGCGTTGGCCGCGTTGAAGGCCGCGGGCCTCCTGCCCGGCCCCGGCGTGGAGTTGATGATCGAGTATCCGGTGTCCGGGCCCGGTCCGGACGGCACGCTGTTGTCGGGATACGTCGACCTTCTCGCCGCCGGTCCGTTCGGCTTCGTCGTCGTGGACTTCAAGACGGATCCGCCGCCCGACGGCGA
>CAMTWF010000072.1:0-12056 GCA_947085355.1 uncultured delta proteobacterium | reverse complement strand
GCTCTTCCGATCTCCGGGCGCGCCGCCGGGCGCGCGGCAGGCGCAGCCGCCTGTCCCGGTCGCCAGCACCTCGCGACCGGCCGGCTCCGCGTCGGCGTCCGTCCCCGCGTCCGGCACGCCGCCCGTCCGGACGCACGTGTCGAGCTCGCACCGATACCCCTCGGGACACCGGACGTGGAAGCACTCCGGTTCCGTGCAGGCGCCGTCGCGGCACACGAGCGGCCAGTCGCAGTCGACGTCCTCGCAGGCCGTGCCGGGGTCGCCGTGGCAGATGCCGCCGATGCAGCGGATGCCGGGCGTCACGCAGGTCACGCCGTCGCACGGGTCGGGGACGCAGGCGCCGTCGCGGCATCTCTCGCCGTCGCCGCACGTAATGTCGGGACCACACGTGTCGAAGCAGTCGCCCTCGCGACAGAACTGCGCCGGCGGGCAGTTTCGTTCGTGGCAGGGGTCGTCCTCGCACGCGGAGTTCCGGCACCGTTGCCCCGCTGGGCACTCGTATCCCAGCAAGTAGCAGGAATTCGGGAGGCACCGGTCGCAGACGCAGGTCGTGCCCGGCTCGCACACGATGGTGTCGCAAATGTTGACGCACATGGCGGTCTCGTCCATGCAGGTGCGGCAAGGCCCGCATTCGAGCGGGACGCACGCATCGCCGATGCAGTTCTCGCACGGTCCGCAGGTCGTGCTTCCGCAGCGGCACGGGCCGCAGTAGCACGCCTCGGGGTCCTCCGTGCGGCCGCAGTTGCAGCAGCGCCCGGGCGGGCAGGAGAACTCGTGATCCGGGTTGCACGGCAGCGAGCAGGAGCAGTCGAGGCAGACGGAAAAGCCGGGGCAGATCACGTCATCGTCGACGAACGTGTTGCAGTTGTCGTCCTCGCAGTTGCAGATCTCCGGGGCGGGGCCGACGCCGCCGACGCACTGGACGGTCCCGTCCACGCACTGGAGCGTCCCCGGCCGGCAGGCGCCGACGTCCGAGCCGCACTCGGCGCCGACCGTCAGGCCGCCGTCGGTGACGCCGTCGCAGTCGTCGTCCAGGCCGTTGCAGATCTCGGGGACCGGTCCGACGGCCCCCTCGCATTCGAGGACGCCGTCGACGCAGCGGGTGACGCCGGGCTCGCAGAGGCCCGTGTCCCACCGTTCGGGCGGGGCGTCCGGACTCCACCCGCACGGAACGCCCCCGCCGGGGTTCGCCTCGTCGGTCTGTCCGTCGCAGTCGTCGTCCCGCAGGTTGCAGATTTCCGGCCGCGGGGGGGTCTCGCCGTCGCAGGCCCACCTGCCCCCGACGCAGCGTCGCACGCCGGGAAGGCACTCGCCGATCGACGTGCCGCAAACCTCGCCGTCGGGGAGGTCCTCGTCGGCGAGGGTGTCGCAGTCGTCGTCCAGCCCGTTGCACACCTCGGCGCGCGGCAGGGTGTCGCCCACGCAGACGAAGCCGCCCGCCACGCACCGCGTCAGCCCGTCCTCGCATACCCCGACGCCGCGGGTGGCGGGCGAACCGCTGTAGCACGGGGCGCCGCCGCCCGGGTTCCCCTCGTCGGTCTGTCCGTCGCAGTCGTTGTCCCGGTTGTCGCACAGTTCCGGCACGGGCGTCACGCCGCCGTTGCAGACGAGAAGGCCGCCGATGCAGCGGACCTCGCCCTGGCGGCACTCGCCGATGGAGCTGCCGCACGGGGCGCCGCCCCCGAGATCGCCCTCGTCGGTGAGGGTGTCGCAGTCGTCGTCCAGTCCGTTGCACACCTCGACGGCGCCGTTGTACCCGCCCGAGCATGCCCCCCAGATGCCGGCCGTGCAGATCCTCGAGCCGAACTCGCAGACGCCCACGTCGATCCCGCAGGTCTGCGTCATGCCGTCGGTCATGCCGTCGCAGTCGTTGTCGCGGTTGTCGCACGACTCGGCCGACGGGCCGGCGCCGCCGGTGCATGCGCCCCATGTCCCGCCGACGCAGGACTGCGCGCCGAACCGGCACTCGCCGATGCCGGAGCCGCACTGCCGGGTGCCGAGATCCTCGTCCGTCAGGGTGTCGAAGTCGTTGTCGATCCCGTCGCAGATCTCGGGGTCGGGGACGCAGATCAACCCCTCGTCGGTCTCGCCGTCGCAGTCGTCGTCGATCCGGTTGCAGACCTCGATCGGCACCGGCCCGCAGCCGCCGCAGACGTTCTGGACGCCCTCGTCCACGCGG
The DNA here is from genome assembly GCA_947085355.1 of uncultured delta proteobacterium. Classification (GTDB taxonomy): domain Bacteria; phylum Myxococcota_A; class Polyangia; order DRWM01; family JAAZOP01; genus CAMTWF01. The sequence continues at coordinate 9,877 of CAMTWF010000072.1, read as the reverse complement.
GTGTCGCAGTTGTCGTCCACGCCGTTGCAGGCCTCGCCGGGGTCCGTGCACAGCGTTCGGCCGGGGATCGGCGGCGCCGCCCGCAGGTTGCAGTACTTGGTGAAACCCTCGTCGACGAGGGTGTCGCAGTCGTTGTCGATTCCGTCGCAGATCTCGGTAAGGACGGTCTCGGCGATGATCTGCGTGAAGGCGGCCGCCAGGTCGTCCTTGCCGGCGGCGTTGAAGGCCGTGGCGCGGCCGGTGCCGCCCGCCGCGGCCATCTGGTTGAGCGTGGCCGACATGAACGCGAAGCCGACCGTGTAACTCCGGACGCCGGCCGCAAGGAGATCTGTGACCGCCTGGACGGGGTTGCCGTCGCACGTATCGTCGCCGTCCGTGATCACGACGAGGTAGTAGCCGCGGCAGTCACGGTACGGATCGCCCGGCCGGACGCCGGCGAAGTAGGTGCGGGCCGAGTCGATGGAGCGTGCGAGAGGCGTGAGCCCAGTGGCGCGAAGCTCGCGGTTCGTGATCGTCGTCGCCGCGCAGCGCCGGGCGCCGGTGGTGGGCGGCAGCGGGTTGCTCGAAAACCGCTCGGTGTTGTCGATCCATTCGAGGATCTGGTTCGTGTTGTCCTCGGCGAACGGCACCAGCACGTCGCCTCCCGGTCCCGTCGTGTTGCAGGTCCCGCCGCTGTCCCGGATTCCGCATATCCGATTCGGTGCGGTTCCCGTGCGGCAGTTGAACCCCAGGTAGGTGATCAGGTCGAGTTCCCTCGTTCCCGCCAGGAAGGGCGGGATTGAGAACGTGGGCGACGACTGCGTAACCGTCGCCCCGAGGCCCGAGCTCATGTTCGCCTGATAGGCCGGGAATACGATGACGTTCGCGTCCTGTCCCCATCCGATCGCGCACTCGTCGGCGCGGTAGCGCATCAGGCCGAACTGGGCGTCCCCATAGGCGGAGACGATGTCCCGCAGCGCATCCTTCGCGATGAAGAGCCGGCTGTCGTCGGGAAGGGCGTCGGCGTCGTATGCGGTGTCGACGCCGGGGCAGCAACGGCCCCAGCCGGTCCGGTACGGGTCGTCGTTGCTGCCGTCGCCGAGCGTCTCCGAGCCGGTTATCGGGTCCACCACGGTGTTCCGCGGATCGTAGAGCATGGAACTCGACGTATCGAGCAGGATCATGATGTAGGGCTTGACCTGCGTCTGGCCCGAGACCGCGGCCGGGAAGGCGGCGCACAGCACCGCGACCGCCGCGATCCTCGAAACCACCGTTCGGCGAATCGGCACCGGAACCTCCCGGGTATGGGCCGGACCCCTCACGCGTCAAGTATGAGAGACGGAACCGGGGGCGTCAAGGCGATACTGCGGGCCCTGCGATTCGGAGTAGGGGCGGACATGCGTCTGCCCCTACTCGGGCGTCTCGATGCGCAGGTCCAGGCTGCGGCGGTGGCCGTCGAGCCCCTCGACCGCGGCGAAGGTCCTGACGGCGGGGGCGTCGCGGCGAAGCGCCTCCTGGTTGTAGCGGACGACCGAGGTGCGGGTGAGGAAGGTGTGGACGCCGAGCGGCGACGAGAAGCGGGCCGAGCCTCCGGTCGGGAGCGTGTGGCTGGGGCCGGCGAGGTAGTCGCCCAGGACGACGGGGGTGTGGTAGCCGAGGAAGACGGCGCCGGCCGCCCGGACGCTCGGGAGGAGCCTGTCCGGGTGCGCCACGGCGAGCAGGAGGTGCTCGGGCGCCACGAGATCGGCGACGTTCATCGCCTCCTCCAGGGAGGGCACGATGAAGATGGCGCCTCGGGACTCGATCGCCTTGCAGGCGATGAACTGCCGCGGGAGGTCGCGGAGTTGGATCTCGACCTGCTCGGCGGCGGCGCGCGCTAGCTGCTCGTCGGTGGTGACCAGCACCGCCATCGACTGCTCGTCGTGCTCGGCCTGCGCCAACAGGTCCGCCGCCACGACGTCCGGCCGCGCCCCCTCGTCGGCGACGATCAGGATTTCGCTGGGGCCGGCGAGCATGTCGATCGCCGTCTCGCCGAAGATCGCCCGCTTGGCCGCCGTGACGTACCTGTTGCCGGGCCCGACGATCATGTCGACCTGCGGCACGCTCTCGGTGCCGCACGCCAGGGCCGCGATCGCCTGCGCGCCGCCCACGTCGAACACCCGCGCCACGCCGGCGACGCGCGCCGCGTAGAGGATCTCCGGCGTCGGCGACGGCGTGGCCAGCAGGATCTCCTCCACGCCGGCGACGCGCGCCGGCACGGCGTTCATCACGACGCTGGAGGGGTAGCGCGCCGTGCCGCCGGGCGCGTACACGCCGACCCGCCGCACGGCGCGCACGATCTGCCCCAGCAGGACGCCGCCCTCGCGGTACGTCCAGGCGGGCTCCACCTGCCTGCGGTGATACGACCGCACGCGATCCACCGCCAGGTCGATCGCCTCGCGCACGGCGCCGTCCACCAGATCCCCGGCGCGCTCGATCGCCTGCGCCCCGACCTCGATGCTCGTGAGGATGCGACCCTCGAACCGGCGCGTCATCTCGCGTATGGCGTCGTCGCCGTCGCGCCGCACCGCGTCGACGATCGCCCGGACCTCCTCCTCGCACCCGCGCAGGTCCGCCGCGCCGCGCTCGGCAAGGCGCCCGACGGCCGCGCGCGCCTCCTCGGACGGAATCGCGTAGATGGGTATCGACGGCATCCGGCGCCCCCTATGTCCGCCCCGCTGGAATTCCCGGCGCCGATGTTCTAGCGTGTCCGCCGTCCAGAAGGGCGCGTCCCGCAGCCATGGCCATCCGCTTTCATAACACGCTGACCGGATCCAAGGAAGACCTCGCGCCGCGCGAGGCCGGGCGGGTCGCGATGTACGTCTGCGGGCCGACCGTGTACGACGACGCGCACGTCGGACACGCCCGCGCCTACGTCACGTTCGACGTGCTGTACCGCTTCCTGCGTCGGCGCGGGTTCGAGGTCACGTACGTCAGGAACTACACCGACATCGACGACAAGATCGTCGCCCGCGCCGCGGCGCTGGGGATCGAGCCGGCCGATCTCGCCCAGCGGTGCATCGCGTCGTACCGCGCCGACATGGAGGCGCTCGACGTCCTCGAACCGACCGTCTCGCCGCGCGTCACCGGGCACATCCCGGAGATCGTCGCAATGGTCGGCGAACTCATCGATCGCGGCCATGCGTACCGCGGCGACGACGGCGTCTACTTCTCCGTGCGGTCGTTCCCCCGCTACGGCGCCCTCTCGGGCAGACGCCTGGACGATCTGCTCGCCGGCGCCCGCGTCGAGGTCGACGAGGGCAAACGCGACCCGCTCGACTTCGCCCTGTGGAAGGCCGCCAAGCCCGGCGAGCCCGCGTGGGACTCGCCGTGGGGCCCCGGACGCCCGGGGTGGCACATCGAATGCTCCGCCATGAGCCTCCGGCACCTCGGAACCTCGTTCGACATCCACGGCGGGGGCATGGACCTGATCTTTCCGCACCACGAGAACGAGATCGCCCAGAGCGAGTGCGCGACGGGCGAGCGGTTCGCGCGGATCTGGATGCACAACGGGTTCGTCAACGTGAACAAGGAGAAGATGTCCAAGTCGCTGGGCAACTTCTTCACCATCAGGCAGGCGTGCAAGTGGGTCTTCCCCGAGGCGCTGCGGCTCTATCTGCTCGGCACGCACTACCGCGGCCCGATCCAGTTCGAGGTCGACGTCGGGGACGACGGCGGGCTCCGCGGCTTCCCGGGCCTGGTCGATGCCGAACGCCGGCTCGCGTACGGGTACGAGACGCTGCGGCGCCTGGCGGAGTGCGCGGCGGCGGCGGGGCGCAAGGCGCCGCGCGGTCCGGGCGACGTTCCCGAGGCCGTGGAGAAGGCCGCGCGGTCGTTCGAGGAATCGTTCGCCGGGGCGATGGACGACGACCTGAACGCCGCCGAGGCGCTCGGGCACGTCGCCGTCCTGCAACGCACGGCCAACGACTTCGTCGACCGGGCGAAGGAGGCCCAGCCGCCGGCGCGCCTCGCGGCCGCCCGAAGGCTCGCGGCCGCCCTGGGCGAGGTTCCCGAGATGCTCGGCGTCCTCGGTCGCGACCCCGCGCAGGCCCTGCGCGCCGTCGGCGAAGGCGGCCTGCGGAGGATCGGACTGACGATCGAGGAACTCGCCGCGGCGATCGCGCGCCGCGCGGAAGCCCGCAAACGCAAGGAGTTCGCCGAATCGGACCGCATCAGGGCGGAGATGCTCGAACGCGGCGTCGAACTGATGGACACGCCGACCGGCACCGAATGGAGGGTAGTCGGTTGCCGGTTGTCGGTTGCCGAACCGATCGCTGACCACTGATATGCTGAAGCCTCCCGAACCGCCGCTCGCCGGGTCCCTCGCCGAGCACCCGCTCGCCGAGCTGCTCGTCCACCTCGATGCTCGCGGCTTCACCGGCGGCATGGAGATCGCCGCCGGAGGGCGAACTCACGTCGTCGCCTTCTCCAAGGGGAGGCCGTGCAAGGCGCGCCTCGGCGCCCAGGTCGAGCTGATCGGCAAGGTCCTGATCGACACGGGCGCCGTCCCGTCCGACCGCATCGGCCAGGCGCTGGCGCTCCAGGAGTCGGTCCAGGGGCTCCTCGGCGCCGTACTGCTCGACATGAACTGGGTCTCCGCCGAGGCGCTGGAGGAGGCGCTGCGCGAGCAGGTCCGGCGGCGGCTCGTCCGGCTGTTCCTTCTGGGCGAGGGGACGTATCGGTTGGAGGAGGGGGTCGACCCGCTGGCCGGCGTGGCCGGGGACGGGGCGCCCGTGGACGCGCTGCAGGTGATCCCGGTCGGCCTTCGCGGCGCCCGAGCGACGGCCGACGTGGAGGCCCGGTTCGCCCTCATCGCCGCGGGCCGCACGGTCACGGCGACCCACGCGCTGGGGCTCGACCGCCTCGCTCTGAGCGACGCCGAGCGCGGGGCGTGCCGGTTCCTGGCGCGCGGCGCGTGGGACGCCGGCGTGTTCGCCTCGGTGCCGCCCGATCGGAGGGAGCCGCTGGTCGTGGCGGCGTACTGCCTGCTCGTCGTCGGCGGAATCGTCGAGGCGGGCGAGGACGTGGCGGACGCGGAGGCCCGGAGCCCGTCGGGCCCGCCGCCCGAGCGCCCGGGTGGTGAGGCGCCCGGCGCCGAACAACCCCACGGTGCGGCGGAACCTCCGCGTCCGACGGCCCCGCCGCTGCCGGTCGCTCCGCCGATGCCGACGATTCCGCCGCGCCCGGTCCCGTCCGCCGCCGCACCGCCCCTCGGTGCAGTCGATGCCGCGGCGGCTCGCGCGCTGCGCGAGGAAGTATCGGCCTTCGCCGCGCTCCTCGGGAAGCGCAACCACTTCGAGGTGCTGGGGCTTCCCGGTTCGGCGGGCGCGGAGGAGGTGAGGGATCGCTACCTCGAGTTGGTCAAGCGCTACCATCCCGACCGCGCCTCCCGGTTCGGGCTGGACGACCTGCGCGGCGCGATGGAGGAGATCCTGATGCGGCTCCAGGAAGCGGCCGAGACGCTGACGGATCCGGCCGCCCGCGAACGCTACGCGGCCACGCTCCGGACGGGCCGGGACGAGGACGCCGAGGCGCGGTCGGTCGTCGATGCCGCGGTTGCGGCCGAGAACGCCTACCAGATGGCCGTCGTGTGCGAACGCCGGAAGCGGCTCGACGACGCGCAGCGCCACGCCGACGAGGCGGTGCGGCTTTGCCCGGACCAGGGCGAGTACATCTGCATGAGGGACTGGATCGCGGCGTGCCGGCGGCCGAAGGGGACGTCGGTCGAGGACCTGCTGCCGGAGATGCTGGGGGCGGCCTCCCGGGCCCCGAAGAACGAGAGGGCGCAGATGCAGACCGCCAGGCTGCTCCAGCGCGCCGGCAGGCAGCACGAGGCGGCCGAGTTCTTCCGGCGAGTGGTCGGCATAAACCCCCACAACATCGAGGCCGCCCGCGAGTTGCGCATCCAGGAGATGCGGCAGCCGAAGGGGCAGGACGCGGGCGGCGGCATCCTGTCGAGGTTCCTGCGGCGGGAAAAGAAGTAGTCCGGGCGCATCCCCGGGCTCCGCCGTGACGGCGGTCGCTCCCCATCACCGCCTTCGCGGCTACGGGCCGCTCTTGCGTCTCCGCGTGCCGATCAGCAGGACGACGACAGCGACGCCGACGGCGGCCCAGAGGGCGTGCTTCGATTCGACGCCGAGGCGCGTGAGCCCGTAGGCCGCGGCCGCGCCGGCGGCGCCGCCGATCGCCAGGACGACGCCGAACCGCAGCAGCCGCACGACCGACTTCAGCAGCAGGAAGACCGCCGCCGCGATGACGAGCATGGTGATGAGCTGCGTCTTGTGGTTCGACAGCCACGCCGCGAGATCGGCGAAGTTCATCTGCTCTTCCCCGCCGCCTTTTCCCGCCCGCCGGCGGTGCGGTCGCGGGGCGGCTCCCGCCGTATCGGCTCCCGCGACCACACGACCCGGCCGCCGACGAGCACCATCTCGGCGTGGCACACGCCGTAGTGGTACGGGATCAGCCGGTAGTCGGAAACGTCGAACACCGCGATGTCCGCCTCGGCGCCGATGGCCAGCGTGCCGACGGCGCCGGAGCGCCCGATCGCCGCGGCGGCGTGGTCGGTGACGGCCCGGATCGCCTGCTCGGGAGCGAGCTTGCCGTAGGCGACCCCGAGCGTCGTCATGAGCGGCAGGTTCTCGGTCATGGAGGTGCCCGGGTTGAGGTCGGTGGACAGCGCAACGCGGACGCCGGCCCGGACGAACCGCGAGGCGTTCGGAGGATGCGCGCCCAGCGACAGCGCGGCGCCCGGCAGCAGCACGGCCACGACGCCGGCCTTCGCCATCGCCCGGATGCCCGCGTCCGACACGTGATCGAGGTGATCGGCGCTCGCGGCGCCGATCTCGGCCGCAAGCTCGGCCCCGCCCAGATCGCGGAACTGGCCGGCGTGCAGGCGAGGCCGCAGGCCGAGTTCGAGCCCCCGCCCGAGGATCCTGCGCGCGTCGGCGACGTCGAAGACGCCCTCGTCCAGGAACACGTCGCAGAACTCCGCAAGCCGCTCGCCCGCCACCGCCGGCAGCATCTCCGACACCACGTGCCGCACGTAGTCCGCCTTGCGCCCGGCCCACTCCGGCGGCACGGCGTGCGCCCCGAGGAACGTCGGCACGATGCGGATCGGCTGCACCTCGTTGAGCCGCCAGGTCGCCCGCAGGATCTTCAACTCGGCGTCCACACTCAGCCCGTAGCCGCTCTTGGCCTCCACCGTCGTCACCCCGAACGACAGGAGCCTCTGGAGCCTCGGCAGCGCCGCCGCGACCAGCTCCTCCTCCGACGCCGCCCGCGTAGCGCGCACCGTGGACAGGATCCCGCCGCCGGCCGCGAGAATCTCCAGGTACGGCCGGCCCGCCGCCCGCTCCGCGAACTCCCGCTCGCGCGACCCGGCGAAGACCAGGTGCGTGTGCGGGTCGACCAGCCCCGGCGCCACGACGCGCCCGTGCAGATCGTAGACCTCCGTGCGGGGACCGATCGCGACGTGGCTTCCGAGCGACTCCGTCGGGCCCGTCCAGAAGACGCGCCCCTCGGCGACCGCGACGGCGCCGTCCTCGACAAGCCCCACGTCGTCGGCCGCGCCCCCGGATCGCGACGGCGGGACGGCAAGCAGTTGCCCGGCGTGCTTGAGAACAACCTCGGCGGTTACCATCGGTCCTCCCTGGCGGTTCGGCGGCCCGCGGCATGGGCGCCGACTACAGCCCGCCGACCCCCGACCCCCGCGGCACCCGCACTCCGCGCCGGGCCGCGAACGCGACCGCCTCCTCGTAGCCCGCGTCGACGTGCCGCAGGACGCCGGTCAGCGGATCGGCGGTCAGGACGCGCTCGAGCCGCGCATCGGCGGCTGGGGTGCCGTCGGCGACGATCACCATGCCTGCGTGCAGCGACGAGCCGATTCCGACGCCGCCGCCGTGGTGGAACGACACCCAGGTCGCCCCACACACGGCGTTGAGCGCGAAGTTGATCAGCGGCCAGTCGGCGATGGCGTCGGACCCGTCCTTCATCCCCTCGGTCTCGCGGTTGGGCGACGCCACCGACCCGCAGTCGAGGTGGTCGCGTCCGATGACGATCGGCGCCTTGACGCCGCCGGACCGCACCAGTTCGTTGAACCGCCGGCCCACCCTGGCCCGGTCCCCGAGGCCCAGCCAGCAGATCCTCGCGGGCAGCCCCTGGAACGCGACGCGCTCGGCCGCCAGGTCGAGCCACCTGTGCAGCGCGCGGTCCCCGGGGACGCACTCCCTGACCGCCTCGTCGGTCGCGCGGATGTCGGCCGGGTCGCCGGACAGCGCCACCCAGCGGAACGGGCCCTTGCCCAGGCAGAACAGCGGCCGGATGTACAGCGGCACGAACCCGCCGATCTCGAACGCCCGCGGCTCGCCGCCCGCCACCGCCTCCGCGCGGATGTTGTTGCCGTAGTCGAACGCCCGGGACCCGCGGCGCTGCATCTCCAGCATCGCCGACACCTCGGCCGCCATGCTCTCCCGCGCCCGGCGAACGTAGTCGGCCGGGTCCGCGCGCCGCGTGTCGGCGGCCGCGGCGAGAGTCAGCCCGCGCGGAACGTACCCCTCCAGCGGATCGTGCGCCGACGTCTGCTCCGTGACCACGTCGGGGATCCGCCCGCGCCGGACCAGCTCCGGGTAGACGTCGCCGGCGTTGGCGACCAGGCCGATCGACACCGCCTGCCTGCGCTCCAGCGCCTCGTCGAGCATGTGCAGGGCCTCGTCGAGCGAGTCGGCGCGCCGATCGACGTACCTCGTCGCCAGACGCCGCTCGACCCGCGCCGGGTCGACCTCGACTCCCAGGAACGCCGCGCCGTTCATCGTCGCCGCCAGCGGCTGGGCGCCGCCCATGCCGCCGAGACCCGCGGAGAGAATCCAGCGGCCGGACATGTCGCCCCCGAAGTGCCGGTCGGCGACCGCCGCGAACGTCTCGTACGTCCCCTGCAGGATCCCCTGGGTGCCGATGTAGATCCACGACCCGGCGGTCATCTGGCCGTACATGGTGAGGCCGAGCGCCTCGAGGCGGCGGAACTCGTCCCACGTGGCCCACTTGGGGACGAGGTTGGAGTTCGCGACGATCGCCCTGGGCGCGTCGGGGTGCGTGCGCGCGACGCCGACCGCCTTGCCGGACTGGACGAGCAGCGTCTCGTCGTCGCCGAGCGTCCGCAGGGCCTCGACGATCGCGTCGAAGCAGTTCCAGTTGCGCGCCGCCTTCCCGGTGCCGCCGTACACGATCAGATCCTGCGGCCTCTCGGCGACCTCGGGGTCGAGGTTGTTCATCAGCATGCGCAGGGCGGCCTCGGCCTGCCAGCTCCTGCACGAGAGATCGGTCCCCCTGGGCGCCCTCACGATCCTCCGCGCCATCGCGCGTCGCTCCTTCAGACCGCGACCGGAGTCAGCGTGTAGATCCGCCCCAGCGTCGCAGCCGACTTCAGATCACCCCGTCCCAGGGCCTCTCGGATATCGTCGAGTCTGCAGGCGTCCTCCAGGGACAGATAGGGCCCCCACCCCTCGTCGGCGTAGATCAACTCCACGTACACTTCAGCCACGTAGTTTCCCTCGTGCACCAGCTTCCTGCGCTGCCTCGTGTTCATTTCTTCCTCCTCGCGAAACCGGGCTCCCACTGCGATGGCTCCGGCATCTACGCGGAGCATGTCGCGGTTTCCACGACGCTGCAAGGGACCGGGGTAGCTTCTCAAAAATGGTGGCGGAGGCTGCGGGTCCTGGACCGCGCAGGTCAACGGGATCACGGTCTTGCGGTCTCCCGGTTTTTCGAGTGTAGCGGCGAGGCGTAGCGCGGGGCGCGCGCCTCCGTTTCGTGGCGGCGAGACATAGTGCTGCGCGCGCCCCGGCATGTCCCCGCACCACACATT
>CAMTWF010000071.1:0-36537 GCA_947085355.1 uncultured delta proteobacterium | reverse complement strand
TCACCGCGCGCCTGCCGATCGGGTCGGGCATCCCCGAGGAGGGAATCGCATGAGCGACCGGGACGGGATCCGGGTGCTCGTCGTCGACGACGAGAAGGATATTCGGGCCGGGGCCGAACGCATCCTGGTGCGCGAGGGTCTGGAGGTCCGCACGGCGGCGAACGGGACGGAGGGGCTCGAACGCTTCGGCGCCGAGCCGTTCGACGTCATCCTGCTCGACCTCAAGATGCCGGGCATGGACGGCATGGAGGTGCTGCGCAGCGTCCGCGCGAAGGCCGCCGACGTGCTCGTGATCGTCATCACGGGCTTCGCCACGCTCGAAACCGCCATCGACGCGATGAAGGCCGGCGCCTACGACTTCATCGCCAAGCCGTTCACTCCCGACCAGCTTCGCCTGACCACCCGCCGCGCCGTCGAGAAGATCCGGCTTCAGCGGGAGGCGGCGTGCCTGGCGGCCGAGCGACGGCGGACGTTGCGCGACATCGCCGCCGAGAAGAGCCGCTCGCGCGCCATCATCGATCAGATGGACGACGGCGTCCTCGTGGTCAACCGCAACGGCGAGGTCGTTCTCTCCAACCCGGCGGCCGCGGCGATCCTCGGCGTCCTCCGCGTGGAGGCCGAGAACGTCCCCGTCGAACGCCTCCTGAACTCCACCGAGTGCCGGGATGCGGTGATTGCGGTGTGCCGCGGCGAGCCGCCGCCGCGCCTGTCCAGGCCGCTCGAACTGTGCACCGACGCGGGCCGCACGGCCGTGCTGCGCGTGCAGCCGATCCCGGGAGGCGAGAACGGGCCCGAGGGAGGCGGGGCGATCGTCGTGCTGTCGGACGTCACGGAGTACAAGCAGATCGACCGCATGAAGTCCGAGATGGTGGCGAAGGTGTCCCACGAGATCCGTTCGCCCCTGGCCTCCATCCACCAGCAGCTCGCCGCCGTGCTCTACGAGATGGTCCACGGAAGCCCCGACGAGCAGCGCGCGCTCGTGTCCCGCGTCCGCGACCGCACCCGCGGCGTCATCAACCTGGTCTCGGACCTGCTCGACCTGTCCCGCCTGGAGTCCGGCGGCGAGGCGAGGAACCTGGCGAGACTCGACCCGTTCGATGCGGTCGCGGCCGCCGTCGAGATGGTGCGGCCCCAGGCCGACGAGCGTGGGATCTCGATCGAGATCGAGCGGCCCGGGCGGCCCGTGGCGGTGTACGCCGATCCGCGCGACCTGGAATCGGTATTCGTCAACCTGATCACCAACGCCGTGAACTACGGCCGGCCCGGAGGCTGCGTGCGGGTCTCCGGCGGCGGCGACGCAGACCGCGTCCGGGTGGCGGTGTCCGACGACGGCATCGGCATCGCGCCGGAGGACCGGGAACGAATCTTCGAGAAGTTCTACCGGGTGCGGATCGATGCGACGCGCAGCGTCGTCGGCACGGGACTCGGCCTGGCGATCGTCCGGGCCATCGTCGGGTCGTACGGCGGATCGATCGATCTCGCCAGCACTCCGGGCGCCGGCTCGACCTTCACCGTGCGCCTCCCCGCCGCCCTGCCGGAGGAATAACGGGGGGGTCCCACATGACCCGCTGGAGTAGGGGTTTGCGTGACCGATCAAGCGAAAGGTAGCGGCGAGGCGCAGCGCGTGGACGCGCCGCGGGCTCTTCCAGATGTCGCGACGACGTGCGGCGCGTCCACGCGCAAGCCCGCCGCCCTCAGATCGGTTGCTCCGATACAGTTCGCGTGTACGGCCAGTCCTCCCACCGGGCCACCAATCCCGCGGCCACGCGGTTCTCGGCTTGGTTGAGGGCGCGAGCGCGAGCAGGCGAGGGGGGGCTGATCTGCTGGCGGCGGGCTTGCGCGGGGCGCGCGCAGCACTACATCTCGCCGCCACGAAACGGAGGCGCGCGCCCCGCGCTACGCCTCGCCGCTACCTTTCACTTGGTGCGTCGGCGGGTCATGTGGGACACACCCGAAATGGCGGGTGGCCTGGGGCCGCCCGTTGCAATCCCGCGGGGTTGCTGATACCAACGGCGCCATCCTGCGGGGCCGACGGGCCCGCCTGTTGCGGAGGAGGATCGTGATCGCGTACCTGGTCGAGTGGGGCTGGTTCAAGCTCGGGACCTACGGCCTGATGATGGCGCTCGGCTTCCTCTGCGCCTGGGCGATCCTGCGCAACGATCTGATCCGCAAGGGGATCGACCCGGCGCTGGCGGCCGCGATCGCTTTCAACACGGCGATCTGGGGGGTAATCGGCGCACGGGTGCTGTCGCTGATCGAGGAGCCCGGCCGGTTCGCCGCCAACCCGATCCGAACGTTGCTGCTCGAGGGCGGCCTGACCTGGTACGGGGGACTGGTGGCCGCCGCGGCGGCGGCGGTCTACACGATCGTGAAGGCGCGGGCGCCGATGCTCTCCGTGTTCGATTCGATGACCCCCGCGGCGTTCGTCGGGTACGCCTTCGGCCGGGTGGGCTGCCTGTTGTCGGGCGACGGCTGCTACGGCAAGGCGACGTCGCTGCCGTGGGGGATGTCGTTTCCGAAGCTGCCTGACGAGCCGGGGTTCCACTGCATGCGAACGGGCGCCATTGCGAACTGGCCGCCGCCCAACCTCGACACGCCCAACCCGCGCGACTTCTACCCCGAGGACGTGCTGGTGCACCCGACCCCGATCTACGAGGCCCTGGCGGCGCTGGCGCTTTTCGGCGTGCTGTGGCTCTTGCGCCGTCGGATCGAGCGCCCCGGCGTCATGATCGGCCTCTTCTTCGTGTTGAGCGCCTTCCCCCGCTTCTTCATCGAGTTCATCCGGCTCAACGCGCGCCACCATGGTCTCTCGATGTCCCAGTGGATCTCGATCGGCGCCCTCGCGTTCGGAATCGCCCTCATCGCCCGGGCCTTCCTTGCGCCCCCCCAGGCAGCCGTCGCCCCTGCCGCGCCGCGCAAGCCGCGCGGGAAGCGCGTGCGGGGCTAGCTGCTGCCCGCCTACGACACCAGGTCCCGCTCGGCCTCGGCCAGCCGTCGGCGCACCAGGTCGGCCGTCACGACGGTCTCGCCGCCGCGCCTTTCCGGTGCATGGAAGAGGTCGTCGTGCAGGACCGCCTCCATCACCGTGCGGAGCGACCGGGCGCCCATGCGGTGGGCGCCGGCGCGCGCGGCGATCTCCCGCAGCGCCTCCGGATCGAACCGCAGATCGACCTCGTCCAGCGCGAACAGGGTCCGGTACTCGCGCACGAGCGCGTCCTGGGGTTCCGTGAGGACGCGGACCAGGTCGTCCTCGCCGAGCGGGTCGAGGCGGACGATGACGGGCAGGCGCGCGAGGAACTCGGAGATCATGCCGTACTCCCGCAGGTCGCGCTGCGAGATCCGGCGCGGGCCCGACCGGCGGCGGTCGGACTCGGGGGCGAAGCCGAGCGTCCCGGCGGCGGAGTACTCGTGCAGGTCGGTGAACGTGCCGGCGCAGATGAACAGGATGTGCGTCGTGTCCACGAGGACGAAGTCGTGCTTGCTCCAGTGCTGGGTGACGTTGAGCGGCACGAACACCTCGCGGCCCTCCAGGAGCTTGAGCATCGACTGCTGGACGCCCTCGCCGCCGATGTCGCGGCTGCCGGCGCCGGTGCGGACGCCGTGCGATCGCCGCGCGATCTTGTCCACCTCGTCGACGAAGACGATCCCCGCCTGCGTGCGCTCGAGGTCCATCCCCGACTTGAACAGCAGCTCGCCGATCATCACCTCGACGTCCTTCCCGTAGTACCCCGCCTCGGTGTACTCGGTGGCGTCCACGACGGTGAACGGGACGTCGATGGCGGCGGCCAGGTTCCGCGCGATGTGGGTCTTGCCGCACCCGGTCGGCCCCACGAGCAGCACGTTGGACTTGCGGATGCGGGTCGGCCCGTCCTCGCGGGCCGCCCGGACCCGCTGCAGGTGCTGGTAGGCGGCGACGGCCACCGCGCGCTTGGCGCGCTCCTGGCCGACGACGAAGCGGTCGAGGTGATCGCGGATCTCTCGCGGCGTGCTGGACCGCAGCAGCGGCAGGTCGTGACCGCGTGGGATCGCTTTCATCGCCCGGTAGGATGCGCTAACATCGAATCGCGGTCAACGGATCGGGAGGATTCGGTGGCGGAACAGGAGAAGGATCCGTTCGACGCGGGAACGGGAACGGGTTGCCGTCCCCCCGACCCCCGACCGGAAACGGATCCACTGGTCGGACAGGTCGTCGACGGCAGATACCGGATCGTGGCCCGCCTCTCGGAAGGCGGGATGGGGGTCGTCTACCGGGCGGAACACGTCTTCCTCAAGCGCGACGTGGCGCTCAAGAGGCTGCACCCGGAACTGACCGGCCACGGCGAGGCGGTCGCGCGGTTCGAACGCGAGGCGCAGGCCGCCGCCAGGATCGACCATCCGAACGTCTGCTCGGTGCTGGACTGCGGCGTCGGCGAGGACGGGGCGCTCTACGTGGCGATGGAACTGCTGGAGGGCGCATCGCTGGAGCATCGCATCGTCGAGGCCGCGCCGCTGCCCCTGCCCGAGATCGTGGACGTCGCGGTCCAGATCTGCGACGCGCTCGGCCGCGCCCACGACCTCGGCGTCGTTCACCGCGACCTCAAGCCCGAGAACGTGATGCTCGTGCCGCGCCGCGAGGGCGGGACGACGGCCAAGATCATGGACTTCGGCATCGCCAAGGTGGCCCAGGAAGGGTCCGGCCGGAAGCTGACCCAGGCCGGCATGGTGTTCGGCACGCCCCAGTACATGGCCCCCGAGCAGGCCGCAGGCAGCCCCGTCGACTCCCGAGCCGACATCTACGCGCTCGGCGTGATCCTCTACCAGATGGCCACGGGCCGGTGCCCGTTCGAGTCGCCGACGGTCGCGGGCCTGCTGACCAAGCACCTCACCGAGCCGCCCCCGCCGCTGGAGGCCGTCGCGCCGCACCTGGCGTATCCGCCGCCGTTTCCGGAGATCGTCGCGATGTGTCTCGCGAAGGAGCCGGACGCGCGTTTCCCCTCCGCGGCGGCGCTGGCCGCGGCGCTCGCCCCCCTTCGGGGAATGCATGCCGTGGTCACCGGCCCGCCGCCGCCGGCGGGGCCCGAGGCTGCACTGGCGAGCCTTCCGACGGCCTTCGTGGAGCCGCCGCCCTCGCGGACTGCGTTCCCGGTCGGCGCCGGGACGGCCACGCCCGCCGCCGGCCCCGTGACGCTCGCCCCGGGACGCGGCCGCGTCGTGGCGCTCGTCGCCGGCGGCGTCGCCGCGCTGTTCCTGATCGCCCTCGTCGCCGTGTCGATCGGCGACTCGGCGCCGGCGGCGGATGTCGCGGCGCCGGGTGCATCGGCCGGGGCGCGTCCCTCCGTCGCGCGACCGTCGCGGCCGGCCGCCGGTCGGGACAGCGCGCCGGAGCCTCCGCGCGCGGACGCCGGCGGGATCGCCTCGATCCGCGACCTGCTGCCGTTCCCGGAGCCGTCGGCGCCGCCGGTCCGGCGCGAGGCGGAACTGGCCGCCCAAAGGCGGGCTTTCGAGGAGTCCGACGAGCGGATCGCCGCGGCGATGGCGCTCGCGCGGCGGGGCGCCGTCGCGGAGGCGATCTCGCGTCTCGAGTGGCTCTCGCAGACGTTCGACGGCAACGCCCACTACGAGTACGGCCTCGCGATGCTGTACGGCATGGATGGCAAGCTGCGGCAGTCGATGGAGCGGGGCTTGCGGGCGGCCGAGATCGATGGGCGCTACTACTCGGACATGGACCTGCTGTCGCTGGCCGGCCGGGCGATCGCGGCCGAGGGTTCGCACGCGGCCGCCGGCCGGTTCCTGGAACGGGCGCTCGACCAGCCGCGCGCCGAGACGCTCGTCCGCACCGCCCTCGATGCCAATCGATCCGCCACCGTGATGCGGCGCATCCACGCGACGCTGGCCCGCTCCGGCCTCGTCGATCCGCTGCCGCGCCACCTGCGCCTGCCGCTCCTGGCCGTCGTCTACCGGACGTGTCCGGAGCGGAAGGCGGTGTTCGAGGAGATCGCCGCCGCGCCGGATGCGCGGATGGCGCCGTACGTTCAGCGGTTCAAGGGCACGTCGGGCTGCGGGCTGCTGAACATGCAGGACTGCTACGCGTGCGAACGTCCCGCGATCGGGGCGATGCTGCGGGCGGTGGGGGCGGCCGAACCCGGCGGTGGCGGCGGTGGCTAGGATCTATCTGGACCACGCCGCGACGACGCCCGCGGCGCCCGAGGTGCGTGCGGCCGTCGCCGAGTGCATGGCCGAGGGGTTCGGCAACCCGTTGTCGCTGCACGGCATCGGGGTCGAGGCGGCGCGCGCGGTCGAGCGCGCCCGCCGCGCGGTGCGGTCGCTCCTCGGGGAGCGGTTCCGCCGGGTCGTCTTCACGTCGGGGGGTACCGAGGCCAACAACCTCGCCGTGCTGGGGCTCGGCCGCCCGCGGCGCGGGCGCCGCATCGTCGCCACGACGGTCGAGCACTCGTCGATCCGCGCGGCGATCGATGCCGCCAGGGCCCTCGGCGCCGAAGTCGATCTGGCGCCGGTCGGTCCCGCGGCCGAGGTGGACGTCGAGCGGTTCGTGTCGGCGGCGCTGGGGGCGTCGTTCGCGGCCTTGCATCTCGTGCACAACGAGCTGGGGACGATCGCGGACGTGACGGCCGTTTCGGCCGAGCTGGCGCGTCGTTCGCCGGAGACGTTGCTCCACGTCGACGCCGTTGCGGCCCTCGGGAAGCTGGACCTCCGCGCGGCGCTCGGCGGGGCATCCAGCGTCTCGATCTCGGCCCACAAGGCGTACGGCCCCAGGGGCGTCGGGGCGCTGGGCCTGGCCGACGGGGCCGACCCGCTTCCGATGCTGCTGGGCGGGGGCCACGAGGGCGGCGTGCGCGCGGGCACGCAGAACGTGGAAGGCATCGTGGGCTTCGGCGTCGCCGCCGGCCTGGCGGCGGAGTGCACCGCGCCGGGTGCAAACGTCCCGAGCGGCTTTGCCGCGAGGGTCCGCGGGGGTCCGGGGGGCGGTGAGGCGCGAAGCGCCGAACAGCCCCCCGGCTGGATGACGGCGCGCCTGGCGGCGCTGGACCGTCGGCTGCTCGACGGGATCGCGCCGCTCGCGCCGACGCTCGTGCCGCTGGTCCCGCCGGACCGTCGGGTTCCCGGCCTCGTCGCCCTGGCGGTGCGCGGGATGCCCGCGGAGGTCCTGCTCCACCGGCTGGAGGCGCGCGGCGTGTACTGCTCGGCGGGCTCCGCGTGCTCCTCCCGCCTGGCCCGGTCCCCCGTGCTCGACGCCATCGGAGCGCCGCCCGAGGTCGGGATGATTCGCGTCTCGATGGGCCGCTCGACGAGCGAGGCCGACGTGGACGGCTTCGTCGAGGCCGTGGGCGCCGCGATCCGGGAGGGCGGAGCGTGACGGGCCGGAGAACGTTGCGGCCGGGGGGCAGTTCGGCGCTACGCGCCTCTCGCCCCCCGGACCCCCGCGGCGCCTCGCGGCCAAGCCGCTCGGCGCCTTCGTTGCGGCTCGTGCCGGCAGGGGCGGTCGCGGGCGGCGGGGCCGAAGCGTCGCCGCCCGGAGGAGGAGGCGGCGGCGAAGACGAACCGCGGGCGCGGCAGGCGATCGTCCTGCGGTACGGGGAGCTGACGCTCAAGGGCGCCAACCGCGGTCGGTTCGTCGATGCCGTCGGCCGGTCGATCCGCCGCGCCGTGGCGGGCCTTGGAGCGACCGTGCGGCCGATGTACGGCCGGTGCCTGGTCGAGGGGGTCGGGCATTCGCCCGAGGCCCTGGCGCGGCTGCGGCTCGTGTTCGGCCTGTCGTCGGTGTCGCCGGCGTGGCTCCTCGGGAAGGGCGGCGAACAGTCCCCCGGTGCAGGCGCCGAACAGCCCGCCGGTGCAGTTGACGCGGACCGTGCGATCGACGAGTGGTCGCGGACGGCGATCCGGCTGGCCGGCGGCGCGGTTGCGCGGGGGGCGCGGACCTTCGCCGTCGCCGCGGAGCGGCCGGACAAGTCGTTCCCGCTGCGATCGAACGAGATCAACGCGAGGCTCGGCGACGCCGTGCGGCTCGCCACCGGCATGACCGTCGATCTGGGCCGCCCCGACTGGACGTTCCGGATAGAGGTCGGCCGCGAGGCGGTCTTCGCCTGGGAGGGGGCGCTCCCGGGCGCGGGCGGCCTGCCGGTCGGAATGGGCGGCCGTGCGATGCTGCTTCTCTCCGGCGGCC
Organism: uncultured delta proteobacterium; assembly: GCA_947085355.1. GTDB lineage: Bacteria > Myxococcota_A > Polyangia > DRWM01 > JAAZOP01 > CAMTWF01. Next base: position 28,376 of record CAMTWF010000071.1, on the reverse strand, counting down.
TGGATTCGCCGGTCGCGGGACACCTGGCGCAGAAACGCGGCGTGACGCTCGACGCCGTCTACTTCGACGCCTTCCCGTACACGGGCCCCGGGGCCCGCGAGAAGGTCGTGGACCTGGTCCGCATCCTGGCCCGGGCCCAGCGGACGATCGATCTGCACGTCGTCCCGTTCGCCCGGGTGCAGGAGGTGCTGCGCGACGGCGCGCCCGCCGATCACCTGGTGATCCTCTACCGGCGGGCGATGGTGCGCATCGCCGAGCGGCTCTGCCTGCGCACCGGCGGATCGGCGCTCGTGACCGGCGAGTCGCTCGGCCAAGTCGCCAGCCAGACGATCGAGAACATCCGCTGCATCGACGCGGCGGCCACGATGCCGGTGCTCCGACCGTTGATTTCGTTCGACAAGTCGGAGACCATCGCGCTCGCGCGCCGGCTGGGAACCTACGAGATCTCCATCCGGCCGCACGCGGACTGCTGCTCGCTCTTCGTGCCGAAGCACCCCGTGACGCGCGGGGTGCCGGAGCGGGTCGAGCGGATCGAGGCGGGGGTGGCGTCGAGCCCCGCCGTCGAGGAGGCGGTGGCCGGCGTCGAAGTCGTGACGGTGGACGCCGAGGAGGACTGATTCGGATGGACGGCTTCGCGGGCTTCTGGGAGCGAATCGCGGCGGGCGCGGGCGCGCGGGACCGGATCGCCGACGCGTTGCGGCTCGCGATCGATCCGGGCGGCCGGGACGCTCCCCGGGACGCTCCGTCAATCGAGCGGCTCGCGATCGCCGTGACCGGCCTGGCGGCGGCCGCGGCGGCGGCCGGGCTGGCGGTCGTGTCGCTGGCCGGCCTGGCTCTTGCCGCGGCCGTGCTCTACGTGGTCCTGACGCGCGTGTTCGGCCTGGAGATCAGCCTCGACCCGTCGGCCCTGTTCGGCGCCGCCTGGCCCGGCCGGGCCGCGAAGACGTAGCCCGCGCAGATCGGGAATGAGCAAGCGCGACTACTACGACGTCCTCTGCTTGGATCGGGACGCCGACCCGGAGGCGATCAAGCGCGCCTACCGGCGGCTGGCGCTGGAATGCCACCCGGACCGCAACCCGCACGACCACCGGGCCGAGGAGCGGTTCAAGGAGGTCTCCGAGGCGTACCAGGTGCTGTCGGACCCGGAGAAGCGCGACCTGTACGACAGGTACGGACACGCGGGCTTGTCGAGGTCGGGATACGCCGGCTTCAGCGGCATGGAGGACATCTTCAGCCATTTCGAGGACGTCTTCGGCGACTTCTTCGGGTTCGGCTTCGGCGGCCGGCGCGGAAGCGGCCGGCGCGCCGCGCCGAGGCAGGGACGCGATGTCCGGAAGCTGGTCCACCTGACGCTCCGCGAGGCCGCCTTCGGAACCACGAAGACCGTGCGCATGGGGCGCTCCGTGCGGTGCGGCGACTGCGGCGGATCGGGCGCGCGCGCCGGCACGTCGGCGACGCCGTGCGGCACGTGCCGCGGCCGAGGCCAGGTCGTCCACTCGCGCGGCGCCTTCGTGCTGACCACGACGTGCGGCGACTGCGGCGGCGGCGGCGCCGTCATCGGCGAGCCGTGCCCGGCGTGCCGGGGCGAGGGGCAGCGCATCGAGGAGCGCGACCTGGAGGTGCGGTTCCCGGCGGGGATCGACGACGGCGTCAGCATCCGGATCGCCGGCCAAGGCGAGCCCGGCGCCTCCGGCGGCCCGCCGGGCAACCTCCTGGTGACGGTGCGCATCGAACCCGACCCGATCTTCCGGCGCGAGGGCGACGACATCCACGCCGACATCGCCGTCGGCTTCGCCCGCGCCGCACTGGGAGCGACCGTCCGCATCGAGACACTCGAAGGCGAGGAGGAGATCGACATCCCGCCCGGCACGCAGCCGGGCGACCGGATACGCCTGCCCGGCAGGGGCATTCCCCGCATGGGAGGCCCCGGCCGCGGCGACCTCGTGGCCGTCGTGCGAATCGAGGTGCCCCGCAAGCTCACGCGCAAGCAGAAGCGCCTCCTGGCGGAGCTGCTGGAGGAGGAAACCGAGTAGCGGCCGGGGGTGTCCGACGACGTTCGCCGAGATGGCCCCCCCCGGTCGGGCGCGCCGCCGAGCAGAGCCGTCACGTTCTCGTGATTGGCCACGGCACGGGCACGGTGCGGCGTGCCGTTTCCTTGACACTCCCGGCGCTGCGGGCGAAAGTTCCGACGATGCCTTGTGATGCCGCAGGCGCCGGCGTGCGCCGGTGCGTGTCGTGGGCCGTTGTCCCGGCGCTGGTGGCCGCCGCGGGCGCCGCATCGGCACAGACGGGATCGGTCGGCGGGAGCGCCGGCGCCGTCGTCCACACGGTCTCGGAGGGGGAGACGCTCGCGCAGATCGCCAAGGATCGCGGCCTGTCGGTCCGCGCCGTCGCGGAAGCCAACGGCCTCCGGGACGCCGGCCGCATACGGCCGGGCCAGGAGATCCGGATCCCGGCGGCGCCGCCGCGGTCGGGCGACGGCGAGGAAGCCTCCGGGCCCGCCGGCGCGGGGCGCGGGGCGGCGGCGGAACCACGGGACGGCGCCACGGTGACGCGCCGCGGGGTGGTCGTGCGCGTGGCCGACGGCCAGACGCTGTCGGACATCGCCGCCTCGTACGGCGTGCCCCTCTCCAGACTGCTCGGGGCGAACGGCATCGACGACGCCGACTCGATCCGGGCCGGCCGGCGCATCCTGGTGCCGGGCGCGCGGCGCGCCGTCGACGTGACCCGCAGGCGCCGCGATCCGTGGGCCGGCTGGTCGCGCCCGGTCACGTTCCGTCGCGTGGCGACCGGCGATGAAATCACGGTGCGGCTCTTCGACAGGCGCGGGAAGCCCTCCGAGGAAGCGCGGGCCGAGGTCGATCGGCTCATGAGGTCCCCCGGCGTCGGCCGGCAGCGACGGACCCACGTCGACCTGCTGCGGCTCCTCCAGCGGGTCGCCGACCGTTGGCCCGACAGGCGGATCGACATCCATTCCGGGTACCGGCCGTACCGCCGCGGGCAGCACACGCCCCGCAGCAGGCACAACATCGGACGGGCCGTGGACTTCACCGTGGAGGGGGTGTCGAACGAGGATCTGAGGACGTTCTGCCGGACACTGCCGGACGCGGGCGTCGGCTACTACCCCAACAGCCGCTTCGTGCACCTGGACGCGCGCGACCGGCGCGCCTACTGGGTGGACTACTCGGGTTCCGGCGAGGCCCCCCGCTACGGGCGCGAGGACCTCGGGGATCCCGCCTCGCGCGGCGCGGCGGATGCACCGGCCGCGGGACCAGGCGGCGGAAACGACCCGGACGAGGCGACCGCCGACGCCGAGGCGCTCGCCGACGGTGCGGAGACGGCTGGTGAGCGGGGATCGGGCGGCGGCGGTCGCTGATTGCATGCCGGGCGGCACGTGCCGCGAGGAGGTGGGAAGTGTTCGAGGGAAGTTTGCTGGTCGGTCTGGACGTCGGCTCCAGCGCCGTGAAGGCGGTGCAGATGAAGCCCTACAAGGGGGGGTACCAGCTCCAGAAGCTGGGGTTCGAGCCGCTCCCGGCGCAGACGATCGTGGACCGGCACGTGATGAACCCCGCGGCGCTGCGCGACGCCGTCCATGCGATGTTCGCCAAGGCGCAGATCCGCAAGCGCGACGTGGCCGTCGGCATCTCCGGGGCGTCGGTGATCATCAAGAAGATCACGCTGCCGATGATGAACAGGGACGAGCTGGCCGAGCAGATTCCGTGGGAGGCCGAGCAGCACATTCCGTTCAACATCAACGACGTGGATGTCGACCATCAGGTGCTGCAGGTACGCCCGGCGCAGGGCCAGATGGACATCCTGCTGGTGGCCGCCAAGAAGGAGGACGTCGCCCAGTACGTCGGGCTGCTGCGCGAAACCGGCCTGCGGCCCGCCGTCGTCGACATATGCGCGTTCGCGATCCAGAACGCCTTCGAGGCGAACTACGGCGTGGGCGAGGGGACCGTGACGCTCGTCGACGTGGGGGCGACGCTGACGACGATCAACATCATCTCTGCCGGCATCACCATGTTCACGCGCGACATCTCGCACGGAAGCCTGTTCATCACCGAGGAGATCCAGCGGAGGCTCGGCACCGATTTCCAGACGGCCGAGGCGTACAAGGTCGGCACGGAAGGCCGCGGGGCCGCGGAGGTCGTGCCGCAGGAGGTCCAGGACGTCATCGGCCAGGCGCTCGACTCGCTCGCCGGGGAGATCCGCCGATCGCTCGACTTCTACCTCAAGACCGCCGACGTCAAGGCGATCGACCGCATCTACCTGTCGGGCGGCACCGCCCGCAACCGCGGCCTCATCGAGGCCGTGCACAACCGGACCGGCACGCAGACCGAATTGTTCGACGCCCTCCGCCGGGTCCAGGTGGACGCCCGCGGGATCGACGTGGACTGGGTGCGGGGGCTGTCCCCTCTCCTTGCCGTCGCCGTGGGCCTGGGACTGCGCCGCGACGGGGAGAAGCGGGAGTAGGCCCGAATTCGCCATGCGCTATGCGCCATGCGCACAGCGCACAGCGCACAAGCGCACAACAAGAAACTGGCCGCGCCCGCGGCGACACGGTATGATCGCCGAGCGGAGGGCCAGGAGGTCTCCGGACGATGATTCGAGTGAACCTCCTTCGAGTTCGGGCCGTTCGAGAGCGCCGCAAGGCCTCCTCGGCGGTGCATGTCGGCGTCTTCGCGGCTGTCGTCGCCGTGGAACTGGCGGTCGTCTTCTACTTCCACCGCGGCATCTCGCGGGAGATCGACGACGTCAAGGCGCAGGCCGCCGAGATCAACTCCCTGCTGGCCGACCAGCGTTCGAAGATGGCCGACTTCGATCAGAAGCGCGCCGAGCTGGAGACCATCCACAAGAAGCGGGACGTCATCGCCGAGCTTGAGGCGGGGCGGACCGGGCCAAAGACGATGATCCACGAGGTGATCCGCATCCTGAGCAAGGGCGTTGGGCCCACGATCGGCGAGCAGATGCAGCGCGAGCTGCGGCAGCAGAACCTGGGCGTCGGCTTCAACAGGGCCTGGGACTGGCGGAAGCTGTGGATCGACAAGTTCACCGAGTCGGATCGCACGGTGACCATCGAGGGGAAGGCGATGGACATCGAGGACATCAGCGAGTTCCAGCGCAGACTGAACCTGTCGCAGTACTTCGAGGACGTCCGGTGGATGCGATCGCCGGAGGAGCGCCAGACGACCACGGGCGAGACGCTGTACCAGTTCGAGATCAAGGGACGGGTTCTCTACCAGTAGGAGGTCCGGATGCCGGGGCTGGAAGCGATCACGGGAATGCCGGCGGGCCGGAAGGCGGCGGTGGCGGTCGTGTTCCTGGCGCTGATCGCGGCCGTCTACTACCTGGTCGTCCACCGGTCCAAGGTCGACGAACTGGAGCAGGCGCGGCAGTCGCTGCAGAGCGTCGAGTCGGCGAACCGGAGGGCTCGCGACGACTACCTCAAGTACGAGGAACTGACCGCCGAGCTGGGCCGGGCGCGGCTGGAGGCCGAGCAGCTGCACAAGAAGCTGCCGACGGTGCGCGACATCGAGGGCTTCATGAGCCTGATCAACGCCCAGGCCAAGAGTTCGGGACTGCGGCTGACCAACATCGTCCCGGCCGACGAGGAGGCCTCCGAGTACTACGTCAAACTGCCGATCAAGCTCGAGTTCCGAGGGAGCTACCACGAGGTCCTCAAGTTCTTCACGCTCGTGGACCGCGAGATCGCGCGCCCGGTGAACATGGAGAACCTCACCCTGGAGCGCGCGAGCAGGGGCGGGACCGATACCGGGCAGCCGAATCTGCTGTCGGGCTCGGTCCGCGCCACGACGTTCATGGCAAGGGAGGCGAAGGCCGATGAACAGCAGTGACCGCGGACGACCGGGAGACGCCTCGCGGGAGGAGATCCGGTCCACCACCGCCCGAGCGGCTCTTGCCGCGGCGATCGCCCTCGCCGCCGCCTGCGGCGACGACGCGGGCGGCGCGGACCGCATCGGAACGACCGCCATCGCAACCCCGGCGGCCGCGGCGGTCGCCACCGAGCGTGCCGTCGATCAGGCGACCGGGGCCGCGCCGGCAACCCCGGCGCCGTCGGAAGCCGGGGCCGAGCGGCCCGCGCGGACGACCGGCGCGAAGCCGTCCGAGATCACCCCGGACCTCTTCATCCCCTCGGACGACAACCGAGACCCGTTCGAGGCGTACAGGCCGGTTCGCGCCCAGGCCCCCGTCGCCTCACCCGATACGCCCGCCGTCGTGCAGCTCTCGCCCACCGACGTCCTGTTCCCCGACAGGGAAGTCAAGGACCTCCAGTGCCGCATGATCCTCGCCATGCAAGGCGAGAAGCCCCGCGCCTACCTGCTCGGCCCGGACGGCAAGACCGGCTATGCGATGCAGGGAGAATACGTCGGCAGGCCGTTCTACGCCGGCAACCCGCGCAGGGAAGTCTACTGGCAGGTCTACGAGATCATCCGGGGCCTCAACAGCGGCGTGACGATCGAGGCCGGCGCCGCGGCCGGCCGCGAGGGCGACGCCGATTCCAGGGAGGCCCGGTGGCTCTACGCCGACGAGGACATGGCGCGGTTCGAGAACCTGTTTTCGCTGAGGTGAAGCATCACGTGCCGCTTTCTGGCCACCTTGTAGGTTCATGGGTTACAATGTCGGTCATGGGAGGTGTCGGTGCAACCCGTATCGCAGGAAGGGGATCGGCGGTTGACGGGCCCCACGGCCTCCCGGAGGCGTTGTTCCATGGACGAGCGAGGTGATCGGATGGCGGCGATGGGATTCGGGATGAGGTTGTCCGTGGTGGCGAGGGGTGCGGCGGTTTGCGGGATGGCCTGCGTGCTCGCGGTTCTGGCGCCGGGGCGCGGGGGTGTCGCTTCCGAGCAGCCGGTTGCGGATCCGTCGGGCGACGCGGCCGGTCGCGGCCGGCCCACGCAGGAGGAGATCCGGCTCGACAGGGCGACGCGGATGCGGGCCGGCGCCCCGCGCGAAGCGGCCCCGGTCATGCCCGGCCCATCGCCGGAAGCCGGCCGGGCGACCCAGGCGCCGCCGCGCGTGGAGGACATCAGGTTCCGCGGCGGGGAGACGGACCAGCAGGTGGTGATCGATCTGACCCGTGCGGCGGAGCACCGGGTGGAGCGGCTTGCGCCGGGGCGGTGGCTGGTCGAGGTGTCCGGCGTCGCGATGCCGGACTCGCTGGTGCGGACGCTGGACGTGACCCCCTTCGGCGGCGCGGTGTCCCGCATCCATTCCTACCGGGTCGACGGCGCCGTGCGCGTGGACCTCGATCTGTCCGCGCCGGCCAGGGTGGCCGCGCGCGGCGTCGGCGACCGGATCATCGTGGACATCGTGCGCGAGCGCGGCGCCGCGGCGTCGGAGCGCGGGAGGGCGGGCGCCGACGACGCGTCTGGCCCGGTGCGTCCGGGCGCCGTCGTGCTGCACTCGCCCGACGTCCGGGCCGCCTCGCAGGTCTCGACGCTCGATCTCGGGGAGGGCGAGCGTCGGCGCGAGCGGCGTTTCACGGGGCGCAGGATCCAGGACCTGGACGTGCGCGATCTGGACATCCGGGACTTCCTGCGGTTCCTGGCCGAGGCGGCGGGCGTCAACATCGTCATCGACAACGACGTCACCGGGAACGTGACCCTGCGACTGCGGAGCGTCCCCTGGGACGAGGCGCTCGATGTCGTCCTGCGGGCCAACGGGCTGGGGATGGTCCGCGAGGGAAACGTGATCCGCGTGGCGAAGCAGGCGACGCTGGACGCGGAGATGCAGGCGGCCCTGGAGCGTCGGGAGGCGCTGTTCGTGCCGCCGTCGCTCGAGACGCGCATCATCCCGGTGAACTACGCGATGGCCGGCGAGCTGGCCCCCCGCGCGCAGGAACTGCTGACCGACCGCGGCTCGGTGTCGGTGGACGAGCGGACGAACGTCATCATCGCGACCGACGAGCGGCGCGTGCTCGGGCGGGTCGAGGAACTGGTCAGGACGCTCGATACGCAGACGCCGCAGGTCCTGATCGAGGCGCGCATCGTGGAAGCGTCCAGCACGTACGTGCGCCAGATCGGCATCCAGTGGGGCGGCGACTTCATCTCGTCGTCCGCCACGGGGAACCCGACGGGGCTGGTGTTCCCCAACTCGATCGGGATGGCCGGCGGCGCCGTGGATCAGCAGACGCCGCTCGGGGGACTCACGTCGATCCGCGGCGGCCAGGCCAATCCCAACTTCGCCGTCAACCTCCCGGCCGCCGTCGGCACCGGGGCCGGCGGCGCCCTCGCCATGACGCTCGGCAGCGTCGCCAACAACGTCAACCTCGCCGTCCGTCTCTCGGCGCTGGAGAACACCGGCACCCTGCGGATCATCTCCTCCCCACGCATCCTGACGCTCGACAACCGGCAGGCCTACATCGAGCAGGGCACGATGATCCCGTACAGCCAGGTCTCGGCACAGGGCGTACAGACCGCCTTCCAGGAGGCCAAGCTGAACCTCACGGTCACGCCGCACGTGACGTCCGACGGCGGCGTCCTGATGAAGATCAAGGTCACCCGCAACGAGCCGGACTTCGCCCAGACCGGCGCGCGGGGCGATCCGACGATCCTCAAGCGCGAGGCCGAGACCGAACTGCTGATCATGGACGGCAACACCGCCGTCATCGGCGGCATCTACACCCGCAACACGGGCCTCAACTACAGCCAGATCCCGCTCCTCGGCGACATCCCCTTCCTCGGATGGCTGTTCAAGTCCCGCGGCGATACCGACCGGCGGAGCGAGCTGCTGATATTCATCACGCCCCGGATCATCAACCGGGCGGAGAGCATCGGGCGCTGACGTGGCCCGGAAGGAGCCGACAGTCATGGTGTTCCGCATCGCAACGGCCGTCGTCCTGCCCCTCGCCTTCGCCGGGGCCGCGTGCCAGGACAACTGGCAGAGCTTCGTCATCGAGCGCAACCTGAAGCGCGGAGATCCGCCGGAATGCGCCATCCCGATCGACCGAGAGGCCGAAGGCCTCCTCGGCGGAGTCCTAGACGTCGACATCACCTACAGCTACGAAACATGCCTGTTCGTCAGCAACGGGCTCGTCAAGAGAGAGGACTACGGACTTCCGCGCCCGGAGTCGAACAGAATCCTGGTTCATGGGGCGTACATCCGTTTCGAGCCGGACCCGAACGACCCGGCCGCTCCATTGGTGTTTCCGGACCAGGATGTCCCTTTCTCGTCGTCGATCATGCCGCAGGGCAGCGCCACAATGTGTGTGTGGACCATCCCGTGGTGGATCGGCCGAAGACTGGCCGACGCGGTGGCGCCGGGGGAGGTACGCATGATCGTGGCAATCGTGCAGTTTTACGGCGTCACGCAGGGCGGAATCAACGTGACGACACAGGAGTTCCCGTATCCGGTCTGGGTCTGCAACGGATGCCTGGGCAGATGCCCCGACGACACCGACCCGTTGACGCCGGCCTGCGACTGTCCGGAGGATCCGGAGGGCGATCCTCCCTGCTGGCCCGGGCAGGACGAGTACTTCGACATCTGTCACCTCCAGTAGACGACCAGCGCCCGGTTGGCCGCGTGCCCCGGTTCGACGGCCGTCACGCGGGCCGCGATCGGGGCGCCCAGCAACGCCAGGTCCCCCAGAAGATCGATCAGCTTGTGACGCGCGGGCTCGTCGGGGAAGCGCAGCGGCCCGCCGATCGGTCCGTCCGGTCCCAGCACCGCGACGCACTCCGGCCCGCCGCCGCGCCCCAGCCCCGCGGCGAGCACCTCCGGGATCTCCTCGACGCGGACGTACGTGCGCGCCGGGGCGAAGTCGCGCAGGAACTCCTCCGCGTCCCCGGACCATCGGACGAAGGACCCGAGCGGCTTTGCCGCGGGGGTCTGCGGGGGTCCGGGGGGCGATGAGGCGCGAAGCGCCGAACAGCCCCCCGGCACGATCGATGCCCCCTCGCCCGCCCTCCAAGGACCTATTCGCACGGCGAGAGCGATCTCTTCCGCCGGTTCGAGACGGTAGCGGGCCTCGCCATGGAAGAAGCGCGACGGCGCCGACAAGGTGACGGCCGACGCCGGTTCGTCCGGCTTCGACGCCTCCACGATCGCCTCGGCCCACGGCAGCGCCGACCCGTCCAGGATCGGCGCCTCAGGGCCCTCGATCTCGATCTCCGTGTTCCACGCGCCGGTCCCGGCGATCGCGGCCAGCAGGTGCTCCACGGTCGAAACGATGCGGTCGCCGATTCGCACCGCCGTGCACCGCCGCGCGCCGGCGACGGCGATCGACGGCGTCACCCGGACGGCCACGCCGCCGGCGCGCATCCACAGGCGCCCGGCCTCGCTCGGCCCGAGGCGCACGCGGCAGACCTCGCCCGTGTGCAGGCCGCGGCCGGTCAGGCTGATCCGTCGCACGAGCCGCCGCGACGCAGCCGCCGCCTCCGAGCCGCCGCGACCGGCCACGGCCGGACCTACTTCCAGAATGCGCCGCTGAAGGCGTCCGACAGGACGATCCCGGCGAGGCGCGAGACGAGGCGCGAACGGCGGGCGGCGTCGCGGAACCCGGCCGGATCGGCCGGCGCGTCCGCCGGCACGTCATCCCCCAACGCAGCGGCCAGCCGCAGCGCCGCGGGGACGTCGCGCCGCACGTACGCCGCCAGGAGCAGGCAGCGCAGGCGCACATCCTCCAGCCACGCGTCGGCCGGGGGCGGCGGCGCGGCCGCCAGGGCCTCGCGGAGGGCAACCTGGCCGCGCGGCGGGACGAAGTGCCACAGGTCCTGCGCCATGGCAGCCGCGCGCGGCGAGAGCTTGTCCATCCGGTCGGGAGGCCCGAATGCCGCCAGCAGGCCGCGGAGGAAGGCGTCGCGTTCGGATGCGGACAGCGACATCGGCAGCACGTGGGAGGAAACGCACGCTGCGATGCCGGCGGCCACGACTGTCGGTCCGACGGCGTCGTCCGTCTCGCCGGGGAGCAGCACCGAAGGCGGTACGGTCCGAACGACGTCGAAGCCGCGCACGCCGGACCGCCGGTAGACCTGGAAGCGGAAGAAGAGCAACGTCTCGGAGAACGCGGCCACCGCCCGGGAGAGGTCGGTCCCGCCGAGCGGGCTTACCTGATCGGCCGGGCGTACGCCGCGCGCCGACAGGCCCTCCGCGAACGCGCTCGCCGCGCTGTTCCAGATCATCCCCGCGGCCCGGTGCAGGACGTCGGCCTCCCAGGGCCCGAACCGCGCCAGCACGTCCTCCGCGGGCTGGGGCGCCGCCGCCGGCGCCTGCTGCGGACGCACGGACGGATCGAAAGCCGACAGCACCGCCTCCGCCGCCCACACCGCCCCGCGGCGACCGCGGAGGCGGCGGACCGTCGCGAGCTCGGCGAGCGCGCTCGTGTCGGTCACGTCCGACCGCAACCGATCCAGCAGATCCCTCTCGGCCTCGTCCCCTTCGTCCACGACCTGGATCGTCGCTGCCCCCGAAACAGGTCCGGTGATCGTCGTGGTCGTGGTCGTGGTCGTGGTCGGCGGAACCAAGCTCGCCGCCGGCGCAACATCGCCCGCGTCCGGCGGGACCTGGGCCGCGCCCGACGGAACATCGGACGCGTCCGACAGGACCCGATCCCCGATGATGACCTCCACGTTGTCGTCGAGCCAGCTTATGTCCTCGTCGCCTACCGGCTCGACCCCCTCTTCTTCCTCGGCCATCCTGAGCGCCGCCACCTTCTGCATGAAACGGTCGCCCGTCGCCGGCTGCTGATCGGCGCCTGCGGACGATTGATCGGCGCCTGCGGACGGCTGATCGGCGCCTGCGGACGGCTGATCGGCGCCTGCGGACGATTGATCGGCGCCTGCGGACGATTGATCGGCGCCTGCGGACGATTGATCGGCGCCTGCGGACGGCTGATCGGCGTCTGCGGACGGCTGATCGGCGCCTGCGGACGATTGATCGGCGCCTGCGGACGATTGATCGGCGCCTGCGGACGGCTGATCGGCGCCTGCGGACGGCTGATCGGCGCCTGCGGACGGCTGATCGCCGACGGCCGGTTGTGGCTCGGCCTTGCGCGTCCACCCCCTGGCGACCTCGGTCACGATCTTGATTCCGAGCGCCGGCGTCGCCCTCAGCAGCGCCTCTTCGATCCCCCCCGGCGGCTCGTAGAGCCTCGTCGGCTCGTCGTCCGGGACATCCTCCTCTGCACCGGGGGGCTGTTCGGCGCGTTGGCCCGCCCCTGGGGCCGACTCATCGAGCAGGTCGTCCCATCCGGAGTCCTGGTCGTCGGCGGCCGGCTCGGCGCCCATCTCCACGAGCCGCGATCGCCAGTAGGCGCGCTGGGCGCCGTCGGAGCGGCCGGCGAGGTCCCGGTACGCCTTGACGAGCGCATCGCGGTCGCCGACCAGCTTCGCCAGACGCTCCACCGACGCCAGCACGGCGCCGGACCGCGGCTGGTGGCCCAGTGCGCGCAGGTAGGCGGCGAGGGCGAGATCGAGTCTGTGGAAGCGAGCCTCGAAGGTGCGGCCCGCGCGGTAGGCGAACGCGGAGCGGTTGTGGGCGCCTTCGATTCGCCGTTCGACCAAGGCGTAGCCCTTGTCGAGCGTGTCGGCGTCCCTGGTGTCGAACGTGAGCGTCTCGAGGCGTTCGACGGCCGGTTCGTGGTCGGGGGCTTCCTCGACGGCGCGCAGGGCCGCAGCCGCGGCGGCGGGCTTGTCGTGGACCGCCAGCGCCTCCGCCAGCAGGAGGTAGGCCTCCGAACGCGCCGCCTCCGAGCGGGTCCCGACGGCGTCGCGGGCGGCGGCATCGAGTGTCCGGCGCAGCGACTCGGCGAACGCGGCGAGGCGTTCGGGACGCTGCGACGGCTCGTCCCGAGCGGCGGCGAGCACGGCGTCGAGCGATCGGCGCAGGAGCGCCGGATTGCCGACGGCGGAGGTCATCCACCCGTCGATCGGGCGCTCGTCCCGGACGGAAAGGACATCGACCAGGGACGACATCGTGTCGTCGAGCGTCTCCCCCTCCGGTTCCGCGGCGGGCAGAGCGGCGGGTGGCTCGTGCGGAACGGCTTGCTGCTCGGCTCCCGGCGGGACGGGCGGTTGCGGGGCTTCCACGGCAAGCGCGGCAGGCGGCCAGGGAATGCCGGCATCGGCGAGGATCGCCGCGCCCCGCGGGGGGTCGCCTTCCTCGAAAGCGCCGGCCGCGTGCGCCGAGGCGAGCCGGAAATCATCGGGGAGGCAGCGCCGACCGAGTGCGATGACTTCCGCGAGCCGGCGGGCCGGAGCGCGGGCGATCTCCGCCAGCGCCGCCAGGCGCAGGAAGTAGTACCCGCGCTGCGGCGGCAGCGCCTTGGCGATCTGGCGATCCTGGGCCTCCATGAGGAGATCGGGCCACCCCTCCTCCGCCGCGAGACGCTCGAGCGATTCGATCGCCTCCTGGTTGAACGGATCCTCGGCGAGGCGGCGTTCGAGCGTCTCAAGCGTCTCGATCGGCCCATGGACGTGCTGGAGGATCGCGCCGGGCATGGCGGTCGAAGGCTTGCGATCGGTCCCCGGCGGCTCCAGTGCGAAGAGGCCGGCGGCGACCATGAGCCACAGGGCGACCCGGCGGTCATCGCCGGTGCGCGACAGGATCGCCGCCGCGCTCTCACCGCCCGCTCGCGGCAGCGGAAGGGGCCACGGGAAGGCCCCCTCGATCAGGGGCGCCAGCCTGGGGAAGTAGCGGGTCGGTCGCAGCGTCCCGGCGGCGAAAACGAGATCCCATGCCCCCCTGACCGATCCCTCCGTCAGCAGGTCCGCCAGCGCCGTGGCGGGAGCGACCCGGCAGGCCGCCCCGGGAATCCCGTCGTCCCCCTGGGCGAAACGAACCGCGGACGTGCCGGCATCACTCGTTGTCAGGTCGGCCATCTGCCGGATCGTGAAGTCACGTCGCCTCGCGCTGATCTCTTCCACGGTCACGCCCAGCACGCGCGCCATCTCGCGTTCCATGGGAAGGAACAGATCCCGCACGCGGCGCTCCACGGCCGCCAACGCCGCGGCGGGGATCTGCATCGTCCGGCCGAGGTGCTCGAGGAAGCTCTCCGGCTGGCCCTCCGCGCCCACCACCAGCCCGGAGGCCACGAGAAGCGAACGATCCCCTCCGGGGGCGCTCCAGATCAGCCGACCCGAGCGGCCCTCGGCCTGCGCCATCAGCAGCAGACGGACCGGCTGACGCAGCCTCGCGTGCAGACGCAGGCCGCGAACCTGGGACCCCCCGGCGCCTCGCACGGCTTCGACGTCGGCCCCCGGCCCCGTCACGGCGGACCCACCGGCTGCGATTCGGGCGGTCCGGCCTCGATCGGCGCGGGCGCAGGAGCAGGCCCACGCTCGACGCCGAGACGCTCCTCGAGGTCACGCACCTTGCGCTCCGCGATCCGCCGCTGGTACGGCGTCCTGGCCCGCCCCAACGCCCGCCTGTACGCATCGAGCGCCGCGTCGAGCGATCCCTGCTCCACCAGGATGTCGCCGATTCCGAGCAGCGCGTCGGGATGGCCGCCCGAAACCTGGTTGGCGCGCTCGAACTGCTGCCTCGCGTCCGCCCGGCGGCCGGCATCCAGGTAGGCGTACCCGAGGTTGACCAGCGCCTCGGAGTTGGTCGGATCGATGCGCAACGCCTGCTGGAGCAGGGAAATGGCGCGCGCCGTGCTGCCGTACTCGAGCGCCTGCTTGGCGGCGTCGAGCAACCCCTCGACGGAGGTCGGCGTCTCCGGCGGCGTCGCCTCCCGCGCGGGCGCCTCCGGCTTGGCGTCGGCCGGCGCCGGCGCTTCCGGAGCCTCGTCGGCCGCCGCCTCCGGCGGGACGTCGATCGCGGCGGCGGGATCGGCGACGTCGGGCGCTTCCGCCGGCACGATCTCGGGCCCGGCATCCGGCGCCTCCGCGGGCGGCCCCGACGGCTGCACGACCGTGTGTGAAGGCAGGGCGGGCGGCACGGGCCCGGCGATGCCGGCCGGCAGCAGCGACAGCCACGCCCCGACCTTGCCGGCCAGCAGGTGATCGGGGCGAGCGGCTCCTCGGCCACCGGGGCAGGCCGAGCCGCCCTCGATCACGCAGCGAACCTGTGCGGCAGCCTCGTCGCGGCGGCCGACCAGCGCGAGGTAGAGCGCCAGATGAATCCGGGCACGGGGCACCATGTCCCGCCCGGCGTCGGCGGCAAGCGCGCGCCCGAACGCAGCCTCGACTTCCGCGGTCGCGCCGACCAGGTCCGGTGACGACAGGGCGTCGTCCATGACGAGCATGGCGCGGACGTGAAGCGACCGAGGATCCTCGGGGTCGATGGCGAGCGCGGCGCCCAGCAGATCGGCGGCCCGCTCGCGATCCCCGCGAAGCCGTTCCATGTCGGCCAGCGCCCTGAGCGCCTCGGCGCCCAACCCCGCGGTGTCGCCGCCGGGCGCCGGCAGCCCGAGCGCCATCTCGCGCGCCCGGGCCATCTCGGTGTCGAACGCCGCCCGCAGACGTTCCACCTCCCGCGGATCCTTGTCCGGCATGCCGAGGAGCAGCGCGACGTCCAACTCGTCGCGCGCGTACTGGGCGCGCATCGTGCGCATCTCGAGCAGCCCGCCGAGCGCCCGAGTGTCCCCGATGTTGAACCTGAGGACCCGGTCGTATTCCACCTCCGCCTGCCGCACCGAACCGGCCGTCTCCGCGGAGAAGAGCCGCGCGGCCTTCTCGAGGATGCGCTCCGTCTCCGTGGCGGCGTCGGGATCCGTGCCGGTGACCCGGCGGAAGAACAGGCCGATCTGCCGGTGGTATACGCCGGCAACCGCCGCCCCGGCCACGACGACCAGCAGCAGGACCAGCCAGGCCATGCCCCTGCGACGGCGCGGCAAGTCCTCCTCCGGCTCGGGCTCCGCGGAGAGGCGCACCTCGCCCGGCGGCATGACCGGCTTGCGGGACGGTCGCGCCGGCGCCGTATCGGCCCTCGACACGTCGGCCACCGCGAACACCGCGAACGGCGCCGCCTCTTGTCGGGCCGGCGCCGCAGCTTCGATCCGGAACGGCGTCTCCTCGACCCGCTCGTCCGGCGGCACGCTGGGAACGCCCATCTCGGCCGGCGGCACCATCGACTGGTACGCGAGCGGGATCTCGAGATGCTCGCGCTCCGCTCCGCGCCCCACGGCCGACGGCGCCGGCGCCGCCGCGAGAGTCGGCTCGGCGCGCCCGCGCCCGGCCTGACGTCCGACCGTCTCGAAGAACGGCGCCAGCTCGATGATGTCCCCAAGACGCTTCCACGACTCGCCGGTCCGCGACAGCTCGTCGCGCCGCGTCACCTTGGCCTGGGCGATCCACTTCTGCAGCGTCGAGAACCTGTCTATCGCGAAGACGGTTCCGTCCTCCCGCCGCAGCATCCAGCCGCTCTCCTCCGCGGCGGCCGGAGCGATGTCCGGCGGGAAGACCTTGAAGAGGTGCCCGCAGTGCGTGCACCGGACGACCACCCCCTTCGTGGAGACGAGCGTATCCTCGAAGTCGTAGACCGACTGACAGCGGCTGCAGGTGACTTCCACGCGGCGTTCCTCCGAAAGGCGCCGTGATGCTACCAGACGACGCCGATGCAAGGCAAAACGGCGCCGGGGGGTCCGGATCTCGGCAGCCGGATCTCGAACCTCGACCGTCGGGGTTCACAGCACGATGTGGACCGGGGTTCACGGCATGCGGGGCGTCGGTGCAGGCCGTTCGACACTTTGCGCAATGAAATCGACCTGGACAGGCGTGGCACAGGCGATGCATAGTACGCCTATCGGTCTGGGACCCGAGCGGCTTGGCCGCGAGGGTCCGCAGGAGCCCGGGGCGCCGAAGTGCGAAACGACGGACAGCCCCCGGCATGTCCGGGAGCGGATTCCCGGAGAGGAGGTGCCCGATGTACCGAGCGATACCTTCCGCCCTTGCCGCTGCTCTCGCGATAATCCTCTTCGGAACGGGGTGTCCAATCTGGTTGGAGCGTGATCCCCCCCCCGAAGCTTGCGTGGGGATCGGCTGCCCGTGCCGCTCGCACGACAACTGCGCGGTCGGCTACTACTGCGCCGACGGCGCGTGCGTCCCGGCCGGCGAGTGCTACATCTGGGCATGCCCTTCCGGGTTCGTGTGCGACTCGCGCGGAACCTGCGTTCCCGAGCCGAGCGTCAGGTGCGACGAGGATGCCGACTGCCCGGGCGGGTACTGCGACGACGACGGCGTCTGCATCGGCACCGGTCGCTGCCGGCCGGGGTTCCACGCGGACTGCCGCATCTGGGGCGAGTCGTTCGTGTGCGACGATCGGGGCGTGTGCGTTCCCGATCGCGGGCCGTGCCCCGACGGCACCTGCGGCTGCACGGAGGATAGCGACTGCACGGGCGGGCTGGTCTGCAGGGCCGGCCGGTGCCTGGACCCCGCGACGCTCTGCACGGTCAACTCGGACTGTCCGCTGGAGACCACGTGCGAGGGTTCGTTCTGCCGCGCCACCTGCACGACGGACGACCACTGCCCGGCCACCCAGGTCTGCACGGCCCGCATCTGCACCGAGGATCCGGACGGAGGCGGGGACTGCCTCTACGCGAGCGAGTGCCCCGATCCGGCGACCAGAAGCTGCGTCAACGGCCACTGCGTGCTGCGGTGCGAATCCGACGACGTCTGCGCGGCGTTCGAGACCTGCCAGAGCCGGCTGTGCCTGCCCGACATGGCGCGCAACCCGCGCTGACACGCCCAACGATCCCGGCGGCGACGAACGCGGGATGGGCCCGCGCCCGACCGCCGACCGGCAGACACACGAGAGGGAGAAAGGGAGAAAGACATGACGAAGGGAACGAAGAGGAATCGAGGGCCGGCCGCCGCAATCCTGGCGGCGTTCCTGGCCTCCACCGGCTGCGACGACGGCGGCGGCGGCGGCCCCATCCCGCTGGATCAGCTCTGGCGCCGCTGGATCGAGGTCCAGTGCAGCATGGTCCATCGGTGCCCGTACGCTGCTGAGGGTGTCGGGGTGATCCCACCGGCCTATGCAGGCAGTTCGGCGGCCGAGTGCGTCTCGATTATCAACACGGTCTTCACGGTCTTCGCCGGCGAGGATCCGATGTGGGAACTCCACGATGCGGTTGATCGCGGCACCGTCCGGTACGACGGGAACGCCGCGCGAGCGTGCATCGACTACGCCGCCGGCATGTCGTGCGACCAGTTGCAGGAGGAGCCGGCGGAATGCGAGCGGGTATTCGTGGGGACCGTGTCGCCCGGAGGTCAGTGCGTGGTGGATTTGGAATGCCTTCGCGGCTGGTGCGATACGGAGGCCGCCTGCCCCGGGCGCTGCGTGGCCTATCGGCGCGCCGGCGAATCCTGCACGGGCTCGACCGAGTTGTGCGAGCCGAACACTTACTGCGACGACACCGGGCGGTGCGCGGAGCCCCAGTACGTGGGCGAGGGGCAGACGTGCGGCTACGACATCGGGTGGTGCAGCTACGGTCTCGGGTGCGGCGAGGCCGGGACCTGCGTCCGGCTGCCGCCGCTCACGTCCGAAGGCCAGGCATGCGGAGACGCGACCGGGTTCTGCAATCCGGGCCTCGCCTGCCACGAGGGCACGTGCCGGCGACCGCCGGCGACGGTGGGCGCCGCGTGCCACGCGGAAACGCTCCCCTGCGCGTTCGCCCGCAACCTCATCTGCGATCCGTCCACCGCTCGGTGCGTCGCGATCCCGGGAGCCGGCGAACCGTGCGTGATGGGTTTCGTGTGCGGGGGCGGCACGTTCTGCGGCGATGACCGCACCTGCCGCGCCAGGCTGGCCGATGGAGCGCCGTGCACCGGCGACGACCAGTGCAGCTCCCGGAACTGCACGGACGCCGGCGCCTGCGGCCCCTGGGACCCCTGCGAGGAGGAGCCCTTCCCGTTCTAGCCCTGCCCCGGGCAGGCCAACGCTCGTCCGCCCGGTCTCCCTTCCCGTTCCCCGTCCCGCGCGGAGGCGATCGCGCGGGACATACCCCGATTCTGTCGCCTTGAGCGAGCCCCCGTGCCCGTCAAAATCGAATCGGTCGCTCGAAGGACGGTCGCTGAGACCGTCAAATCCGATTCTGTCGCCTGGATCGACTCCCTCCTGCCGCTCCGAATCGAATCGATCGGTCGAAGGCCGATCGACGAACGCCTCCAAATCGATTTTGTCGCCCGGAGCGACTCCCTCCTGCCGCTCCGAATCGAATCGATCGGTCGAAGGCCGGTCGGCGAACACCTCCGAATCAAAAAGACGAATTCAGACCGGTCGTGTCCTGGCGGGAGGTCGGCGTGGCCGGCGGCGTTCCTGGTGCGTTGGTCCGTCGTGTCCTGGTGCGTTGCAGGCGACATGTCTTCCTACCGCCTGGGGCCTGGACCCGATCGCCTCCGCCGTCAAGCCGGGGGCGACGCTTGCCGCCCCGCGGTTGACACCGGGTTGCAAGGGATGTAGGAGGCGTGGGCCTTCCGGGCCGGGAGCCTGCCGTCGATGCGATCCCGCCGGCGGGGGATTCGAGTGGTGGACTTCCGCAAGGTCCGGGCGAGGCGAAGGAGGCTGCCGAAGTAACGCATGTCCGCACTCAAAACGGGGGACGGTGTCCCCAATTCATCGCAGGTTACGCACGACGAGGAGAGTTTCGCGGCGCTCTTCGAGGCCGGCCAGCAGGATGCGGCGGGCCCCGACGAGGGGCAGATCGTGTCCGGCACGGTCGTCCACGTGGGCCGCGAGGCCGTGATAGTCGACATCGGTTTCAAGTCGGAGGGCCGGATCCGCCTGTCGGAGTTCGCCGACGCCGGGGGCGGGATTAGCGTCCGGCCGGGCGACCGGATCGACGTGTTCATCGAGTCCCGCGAGTCGGACGACGGGATGGCGGTGCTGTCCAAGGAGCGAGCCGACAGGCTCCGCGTCTGGGACGACATCGCCGACGCCTGCGACGCGGGCACTCTGGTCGAGGGGACGATCTCGGGGCGCGTCAAGGGCGGGCTCGCGGTGAACATCCGCGGCGGCGTCAGGGCGTTCCTGCCGGGCTCCCAGGTCGACCTCCGCCCCGTACGCAACCTCGACCAGTTCATCGGCAAGAAGGCGACTTTCCGCGTCATCAAGTTCAACCGCAAGCGCGGCAACATCGTGCTCTCGCGCCGCGCCGTCCTCGAGCGGGAGCGCGACACGCTCAAGGCCTCGACGCTCGAACGCCTCCAGGAAGGCATGATCGTCGAGGGGAAGATCAAGAACCTGACCGAGTACGGCGCGTTCGTGGACCTCGGGGGGCTCGACGGCCTCCTGCACGTCACCGACATGTCGTGGGGGCGGGTCGGGCATCCGTCCGAGTTGTACCAGGTCGCCGACGTCGTCAAGGTGAAGGTGCTCAAGTTCGACGCCGGACACGAGCGCGTGTCGCTCGGCGTCAAGCAGACGCAGGACGATCCGTGGCTGCTGGCCCGGATCAAGTACCCGCCCGGGGCGAGGATCGCCGGCAAGGTGGTGAGCCTGACCGACTACGGGGCGTTCGTCGAGCTGGAACCAGGCGTCGAGGGCCTCGTGCACGTGTCGGAAATGAGCTGGACCAAGCGGGTCAAGCACCCGTCGCAGGTGCTCGGCATCGGCCAGACCGTCGATGTCGTCATACTCGACATCGATGAGGAGGCGCGCCGCATCTCCCTGGGCATCAAGCAGCTCGAAGCCGACCCGTGGTCGTCGTTCACGCAGACCTTCAGACCCGGCGCCCGCATCAAGGGCGTCGTGCGCTCCGTGGCCGACTACGGCGTCTTCGTCGAGATCCAGGAGGGCGTCGACGGGATGGTCCACAAGAACGACATCTCGTGGACGCAGCGCGCCGGCCACCCGTCCGAGCAGTTCCGGAAGGGGCAGGAGGTCGAGGCGATCATCCTCAACATCAACTACGACGAGAAGAAGGTGTCGCTCGGGATCAAGCAGCTCGATGAGGACCCGTGGGCCCGCATCCCGCACGCCTACCCGCCCGGTCGCATACTGGCCGTCAAGGTCACGAAGGTGACCGACTTCGGCGCGTTCGTCGAGTTGGAGCCCGGCATCGAGGGCCTGGTGCATGTCTCGGAGATGGCCGCCCAGCGCGTCGAGGATCCGCGGAGGGTGGTCAAGGAGGGCGACACCGTCAAGGCGGAGGTGATCTCCGTGGATCCCGCCGAGCGCCGGATCGGGCTGTCGATGAAGACGGTCACGGGACGCGAGGAGTCCGAGGGGGCGGACGAGTACATCGCGGCGACCCGCGCGGCCCACAAGCCCGCGACTCTCGGCGACCTGATCCGCGAGAAGCTCGGCGACACGACTGCCGTGGTTGCCGACCAGCCGCCGCGCGAGCGCGAGGCGCCGGACTCCGAGCAGGGCGGCTGAGCGCCCGGGGGAGCGACGTGTCCACATGACGACGCCCCTGTGGGCCCCCTGGCGGATGGAGTACATCCGGGAGGCGGACCGGCCGGCGGGGTGCATCTTCTGCGACAAGCCCGCCGAGGCGCCTGAGCGGCGCGCGGGCAACCTGGTCCTGGCCGTGCAGCCGCGAGCCTTCGTCATGATGAACCGCTATCCGTACGCGTACGGACACGTGATGATCGCCCCCCGGGCGCACGTCGCGTCCCTCGCGTCCCTCGACCGGCCGTCCTTCGACGACCTCTGGAGGCTCGTGCGGGACTCGATCGAGACGATCGAGACGGCCCTCGCGCCGCACGGGTTGAACGTCGGCATGAACCTCGGACGCGTGGCCGGCGCGGGGATCGAGGATCACCTCCACGTGCACGTGGTGCCGCGATGGCTGGGCGACACGAACTTCATGCCCGCCCTGGCCGACGTGCGCGTGATGCCCGAACACCTGGCGGCCACGTACGAGCGGCTCCGGGGGCCGTTCGCGCGACTGTCGGAGGCGGCCGCGGTCGAGGGGGGCTCGGGGGAGTCTGCGCCGTGACCTCTACGCGGCGCCAGGTCGCGCTCGTCGTCGTCTTCGTACTCGGCGCAGCCGCGGTCCTGTACGCATTCCGCTCCATCCTGGTCCCGTTCGTCCTTGCCGTCGTCCTCGCCTACGTCCTGGGCCCCGTCGTCGCGGCGATGGCGCGGATCGGTTCCGGGCGCCCGCGCATGCCCCGCTGGGTCGCCGTCCTCATCCTGTTCTTCGGGTTGCTGTCCGGCCTGGCGGCCTTCTCCATCGCGTTCCTGCCGCGCCTGGGCGACGAGATCGGCGTCATGATGCGGGAGGTGCCGGCGGCGTTCCGCCACGTCCGCGAGGAATGGCTGCCGGCGATCAACGAGGCATACGAGGAGAAGCTGTCGCCGTTCCTGCGGCGCGCCGCTCCGGACGCCGTCACGCAGGCGGAGCCGGCGGATCGACCCGCGGAGGCCGAGCGGCAGCCGGCGGTGGTGCTGCGGCCCGCCCGGGACGGCTCCTATCGGATCGAGTTGCGCGACCTGTCGGTCGACGTCCGCCGGCATGAGGACGGCGTGACGGTGTCCGCCGTGCCTCCGCAGAAGAAGCGCCCGGCCGACGCGCTCGACCTGGAGCGATCCTTTACCTCGGCGATGCAGGGCCTGCTGGAACGCGGCCAGGAGCACGTCACCGTCCTGCTTTCCGTCGGGCAGGAGGTCGTCCTGTTCCTCATCGGGTTCACCTTCGCCTTCTTCATCACGCTGATGATCGCCGCGTTCATCCTGACCGATCAGGAGCGCATCCTGCGGTTTTTCGAGAGCCTCGTGCCCGACCGATACCGCGGCGACTACCGCTCCGTGCTCGAGGCCGTGGACCGCGGCCTGGCGGGCGTGATCCGCGGCCAACTCCTGATCTGCCTCATCAACGGTACGCTCTCCGGCATCGGCTTCGCCCTGCTCGACCTCCGCTACTGGCCCGTCCTGACCGCCATCGCGACCGTGCTGACCCTGATCCCCATTTTCGGAACGATCGCCTCCTCCGTCCCGGCCGTTCTCATCGGCCTCATCGATTCGCCCCTGACCGGCATGCTCACGCTGGCGTGGATCACGGCGATCCACCTGATCGAGGCCAATGTCCTCAACCCGAAGATCCTGGGCGTCACCGCGCGCATCCACCCCGTGATTGTCTTCTTCGCCCTCATCGCCGGCATGCACGCCGCGGGGCTCCTGGGCGCGCTGCTGGGCGTCCCCGTGGCGTCGATCCTCCAGAACATCTTCCTGTTCTTCCGCGGCAAGGCCTTCGAGAAGGCGAACGGGGGCGACTCACCGGGGAATCCGATCGTCGAGGGCCGACCGTCGAAGGAGCCGTAGCCCACCGTCCGTGCCGACCATCCACGGACGCGGACGGACGCGGCCGGACCTCGGGCCGCATCTGCCGGCGTCTCGTTGTTCGTCCCTGCTCCCGGCGCCGACCCGGCCTGCCTGCCCTGCCTGCCGGCAGGCAGGCGGCAGGCAGGCGTCCGGAAAAGCATCACGCCCGGCGTTTGACGCGCTCCCCCTCGTGATGTAGCCTCCTTCCGATGTCAGGATGGTCGCGTCATCGACCCGCAACCCCGCCAGGAACGGCCCCGATGCCGGAGCGAAGCGCGCTTGGGTTGCCTGGACCGCGCGTCGAGCGATCCCGACTGGCGGAGTTGGAGACGACCGGGGCGCCGTAGCGTGGACGGGCCGGCGACCTCGCGAATCGGAGAGGTGTTCCATGGATCGTCGAGTGCTCCAAGCAATGCTGGTGGCGACCGCGTTCACGATGGCGTGCGCCCCGACCGACGGCGAGGTGGATTCGATCGGGTGCAACGCCGCCGACTGCCGTAGCCGGTGCGCGGATTCCGGCTACTCGCACTGGACCTGCCGGGGAAACATGTGCATCTGCGAGGCGGCGGACGGCGGGACCGACGGGGACGCGGCGGACGACGCGGCGGTCGAGCACGTCGCCGAACGGTGCGACGTCGACATCCTGTTCGTCTACGACACGTCGGGATCGATGATGGACGCCGTGGGTCCGCTGACGTCGGAGGCTTTCCCGGCGTTCGCCGAGGCGCTGGCGACCTACCCGCACCTCGGTTCGGTCCGTGTCGCCGTGAAGACCAACCTGTTCGGCGAGCACGTCTTCGACAACGGCGGCCGCGGCTACTCGTGCGAAGGCGGCGTCGCCCAGACCGTCCAGACGTCCTACTTCCTCACGCACGGCTGGAACGCGGGCGAACCCCACGATGCCCGCTGCTGCGAGGAGGTCCCCGACGTGGACTGCGGCTTCGCCCCGGGCGTCCGGTGGATCGAGGGGCCTTCCGCGACGATGCTCGACCAGTTCGCGTGCGTCGCCAACGTCCCCTGCCAGCAGGACGTGTTCGCGGGCGAGCCCACGCTGGAAGGGGGCCTGAAGGGTCTGCAGTACGACGGCAATGCCGGTTTCCTCCGCGAGGGGGCCGTCCTCGTGGTCGTCTTCATCACGGACGAGGAAGACCAGTCGCGCATGACGCCTGTGGCGATCCACGACGGGCTGCTCGCGCTCAAGGGAGGCGATCCGCGGTACGTCGCCGTCGTGACGATCGCCGGGCCGCGCGTGGGCACCGTCGAGGTGAACCCCGTGACGCGCGCCATGGGTTGCATCGGGAGGTACGGGGGCACCGAGCAGACGCCGCGGATCATCGGCTTCACCGAGCTGTTCGGCGACCGCGGGCTTCACTACGAGATGTGCGGCGACAACGACATGTCGGGCGCGTTGGCGGCCGCCTTCGACGTGCTGGAGCTGAGCTGCGACGAGGTCATCCTGCTGTAGCGGGGCGAGAAGCGCGCCGCAGGAGGGCGAGAGAGATGCTGGGACGATGCTGGTTACCCATGATGGTTGCCGTGTTCGCGCCGTGCTGCGCCCCGGGCGGCTCGGAAGAGACGCCTGCGGACGCCCGGGGCGAGGCCGAGGCCGATGTCGGCGGGCCGGACGCACCTGCGGACGATGCCCGGGAAGAAGTCGACCGCGAGTCGGCGGACCCCGGGGACTTCTGGGGAGACGGGATGTGCGGCGGCGAGGAGATCTCGCTCACCCTCCTGCCGACCCATCTGGTGTTCGTGGTGGACCGGTCCTCGTCGATGCTCAACCCCGCGGATCCGTCCCACACCCCGACGCGTGAGGAACTCGGTTCGTGCGCCGAGACGAACTCTCGCCCGGCGACCGGCATCGGCTACGTGACGCGATGGGATGACGTGAAGGCCGCCGTGAACGGCGTCGCATCGGCACGGGCGTCCGAGATCAACTTCGGGCTGACGCTGTTCCCGGGGCCGGGATCGCTCGGCGGCGTCGGTTCTCCGGATCTGCTGTTCTGCACAGGTCCCGTTCCTTCTCCGCGGACCGTGGTGCCGCCGGGCCCCGATACCGCCGACGACATCGCCGCGGCGCTCGACGACCCCGCCGCGATGCCCGTCTGCAACGGCGGCTTCACCCCCACGAACGACGCGCTCGTCGCCGCCCGGGACGCCCTCCTGGATGCGCCGGCGGACGGGCCAGGCGTGCTCGTGCTGGCGACCGACGGGGCGCCCAACTGCAACAACGCACTCGGCCCCGGCTGCACCTGCACCACCGGGACCCCGTTCTGCGACGGCACCCTCGGACGCATCGGATGTCTCGACGACGCCCGCGTGATCGCCACGCTGGGCGAGATCCTCGCGGCGGGCATCCGGACGTACGTCGTCGGCATCCCGGGCACCGAGGGCTATGCGTCCGTGCTCGACGCGATGGCCGCCGCCGGCGGCACGGCGCGGGATGCCACGCCGCGGTACTACGGCGTGGAGAACCGCGACGAGCTGCTGAGCGTGCTCGGGACGATCGCCGCAGGCGAGATCTCGTGCGTCTTCGAACTCGGGCAAACGCCCCCCGATACGACCAACATCAACGTCCTGGTGGACGACGATCCGCTCCGCCGGGACGACGCGGAGAACGGATTCACCTACGATGCGACCGCCAACACGGTGACGCTCACCGGCGTCGCCTGCGACGACCTCCGCGCCGGGCGGACGAGCAGCGTCAAGTTCATCTTCGGCTGCCCGCCGCTGTTGTGAGCCGCGGCGGGGGAGGACATAGCAGATCAAGCTCGTCCTTGTTGCGTGGACCGCAACAGCCGCCGCTCACCCCCAGTTGGGGGGATGCACCCCGCGATCGCGCCCCGCTTGCCATCCGTTTCCGGCTGCCTAGAATATCGTTTTGTTGATCACCGTCGTCGGAGCCTCCGGCGCCGTCGCGGGTGGAGAACGTCGTGACCGCGGGAACCTCGGACAGACCTTCCGGCATGTTCAGGGCGGCGCGTCCGGCGCAGTTGGCGCGGGAGAAGCTGGCCCAGTGTCTCGGCCGTCTCCAGGACGTCGCGAGCCCCGCCGTTGAGGTGTGGCGGCTGGCCGCGGACGTGGCGAAGGCGATCGCCTTCCTCTATTCGGTGCAGACCTCCGAGCCCGAGGATCCCGCGCACGTGGCGGGCGTGCGGCAGGCGATGGACGTGCTGCGTCCGTGCCTCCGGGCGCTGCAGGACGCGGGTTCCGGCGAGCCGGCGGTCCACGAGACGGCTGCCGCCATCGCCGGGGTGATGGCGATCCTGTACCCGGTGGCGAAGGCGCAGGAGCGCGCTTCGATGCCGTCCCCGCCGCCCACGTCCATGCGGGACGTGCCGCACGATCCGAGGCGCGCGGCGCGTCGCGTCGCCGTGAACGTCGACATCGGCTTCCAGAGCGACACGAACTTCTACACGGGGTTCTCGGAGGACGTCTCGGAAGGCGGCCTGTTCGTGGCCTCGTACGACTACTTGTCCCCCGGTGCGGCGATCGCGGTCAACTTCACGCTGCCGAACGGCCATCTGGTTTCGGCGGGGGGGATCGTCCGGTGGATCCGCGAGTACAACCCGGCGGAGCCCGACATGACGCCCGGCATGGGCGTGCAGTTCGCCGACCTGAAGGGGGAGGATCGCAAGGCCATCGAGCAGTTCCTCAGGCTGCGCGCTCCCATGTTCTTCGAACATGGCTGAGCGCCCCGGCGGCGCGCCAGGCGCCACGGTTCCGGCCGCCCGAGAGGCGATGTCACGCGGCGTGAATACGGTCGGGATGAAGGCGTCGAAGCGCGCGTCGGCCGAGCCGGCTGGACGGCCCGGCCCGGCGGGAGACGACGCGGAGGGGGGGACGCCGCCCGCCCCGAGCGAGCCCGCGGCGCGCGCAGGCGCGGGCTCCGCGGCCCTGCCCGCGGGACGGACGGCGGACCAGGCGAGCGAGGAGACCGACGTGCAGTTGGTGGCGCGGTGTCGGGAAGGTGATTCGGGCGCCTACGAGGTCCTGCTCGGGAGGTACCGCCGCAAGGTGTTCGGGTTGGCGATGGGCATGGTCGGAAACCGCGAGGACGCCATGGACGTGATGCAGGATGCGTTCGTCCGCGTGTACCGCCACATCAAGAGCTTCCAGGGCGACTCGAGCTTCTACACGTGGCTCTACCGCATCACGATGAACCTCTGCATCGACCATGTCCGCAAGGCCGCCCGCTCGCGCGGCGTCCCCTACGAGGACGGGCTCGCGCACGAGGCGGCCGATCGCGGGGACGTGCCCGTCCTGCCGGTCCGGCACGACGTCAACCCCGCGAAGGCGGTGCGCCGCAAGGAGATCATGGAGCGCCTCGCGAGGGCGCTCGAGGATCTGCCGCCCAACCACCGGGCGGTGATCGTCATGCGCGAGTTCGAGGACCTGACGTACGAGGAGATGGCGCAGGTGATGCAGGTGCCGAAGGGCACGATAATGTCGCGCCTGTTCCACGCCCGTCACAAGCTCCAGAGGGCGCTCAAGGCCGATCTGGACGGCGACATATCGGTGGGATGATGGCATCCGGCGTTCCCGGCGGCGCGCATATGGGGGTCGAGGAGATCGGCCGCTTGGCGGATGGTCCGGACGGGGCGACGCCCCGGGAACGCGGGCACATCGAGGCGTGCGCGGTCTGCCGAGCCGAGATCGACCGCGCGTCCCGCGTCCGGGCGATCCTGGCCGATCTCGGCGCCGCCTACAGGGATGCGGCGCCCCCCGAGTGGCCGGCGCTCGGCAGCGTGCTCGCGCGGGCCGAAGACGATGCCGCCGCAAAGGGCGGCCTGCGGGCCGTCCTGGCGGGTTGGCTGCGCCCGCGCCGGCTGCTGGTCGCGACGGCGGCGGGCGTGGCCTGCGTGGCGGTGGTCGTCTGGATCGCGTTCCGGGTCGTCGGCGATCGTCCGGCGTCCGGTCGCGGCGGCGGGGTCGCTGCTGCCGTGGCCGCCGGACCTGATGGGGCGGGACCGGGCGCCGTCCGGGACCCGCTGCACCGGTGGGCTGTTCGGCGCTACGCGCCTCACCGCCCCCCGGACCCCCGCGGACCCTCGCGGCGAAGCCGCTCTCGGGAGCGGGAGCGGGAGCGGGAGCGTTGAGGACCCCCGGACCCCCGCGGACCCTCGCGGCGAAGCCGCGAGGGTCCTTGCGCCGCCACGCCGCCAGCGAGAAGATCTGGAAGCCGCCCGAGTCGGTGAGTATCG
>CAMTWF010000070.1:0-5607 GCA_947085355.1 uncultured delta proteobacterium | reverse complement strand
CGGCAGGCAGGCGCGGCGGCGCCGCTGCGCCACCCGGACAACCCCCTTGGGTTGCGGCGCCTGCCTGCCGGCAGGCAGGCCGCCGCGCTAAGAAGCTACCTTGCGTTCCGATATCCCCCGGCTCACTTCCCGTAGTCGTCGTCGTCCCAGTCGCGATCCCATTCCGGCGTGTCGTCGTCGGCCGCCGGGAGAGCCCCCCGGGTCGGCGCACCTCTCCCGGGGGCCTTCGGGTCGATCAGGCCGACCGGCCTCACGCGACGGCCCAGCGGTTCGGCCAGTTCCACCGGCTCGACCTGCGGCGGCCCGGACGCCCTGGGCCCCGGGTAGTTGACGTCGCCGGCCGGATCGTCGGGAAGCACATCCCCCTCGTCGATCGTCATCGCGCCGTGTTCGAGGTCCGACGGCGAGTCCCATGCGTCCTGGGCGGGCTCCGCATCGATCGGCTCGACATCGATCGGCTCGGCATCATCCTGGACGGCCGTCGCGCGGATCGGCTCCGGCGGCACGCTCGGCCGCGCCGCCGGCGACGACAGCAGGGCATCGGCGATGGCGTCGCCGGAGGCGAACCCGCCGGCCGCATCGGCGGTCACGGCCACCGCCGCCGTCCGCACCGCCCGGCCCGCGACATGCGCCGGAGCGGACGGGGGCTTCCGGGCGACCAGGCAGCCGACGACGATCGCGGCCGGGAACGGGGAGCCCGCCCAGTAGGCGTCGATCATCCTGCGGACGTGCCAGGCCAGTCGCTGCGTCTCGTCTCCCAGGAACCGCTTCCAGATGCCGAGCCAGCGGGCCTGCGCCACCGTCGACGTGAACAGCCCGTGCGAGGAGGCGAACATGCGATCGACCTCGGCGCGCTCGACGCGCACGTCGTCCATGCCGGCAGTCCTCGCCTCCTCCAGCAGCGCCTCCGGGGTCGGGAACGCGGCCTCCAACGCGGCGAGCGCGGGCCCCACGGATGCCGAAAGGTCCAGCTTCACCAGTACTTCGCGGGCGAGATCCAGGATCTGGCGGAAGGTGCCGGCAAGCGGGGCGGTGAGGACGAGCCTGCCTCCGTCGTCCAGCACGCGCGAAACCTCGCGCAGCAGATCGGTCCGGTCCGGACGCTCCCACCACGTGAGGTTCGAGAACGCCGCCGAGAAGACCTTGTCGTCGTAGCGGAGCTTCGGCAGCGCGTCGCTGTTGAAGAAGAGCCGGCTGCCGACGTGGTCCGCAAGCCGGCCGCGCGCACGGTCCAGCAGGTACCCTCGGTCCTCCTGGGCGACCAGACGCACTTTGCCCGGCAGGACGCCAAGCAGCCGCTCGGTGGCGCGCCCGGTCGCGCACCCCACCTCCAGCACCATCCCCCGCTCGGGAGGCTCCAGCACGCGCACGGCCATCTCCTCGAACGGGCGCAGCCACTGCTCGTAGACGTCCGTATCGAACGCCGCGGCGAGCCACTCGCGGTACTCGGGCGTGTCCTCGTCCGCGGGCGGCGTCTCGTCGGCCGGCTGCTTCGCGTCGTCCATCCGACGAATCCCGGACTCCCCTCACCCCCCGCCGCCGCCGGCATCGACCGCGGCAAGCGCCTCGGCCGCGAGCATCGCGAACGTCACGGGCCCTTCGTCGGTGTCGCAGCCCGGCACGGATCTGCCGTCATCGGCGAAGGGCGCGAGGGCCTTGCGGACGGCGGCGCGGTCGGCGGGCGCGGCGACCAGCGGCAGCACCTCGATGATCGAGGCCTGCGCCCGCGGCGAATGCGAACGCTCCAGCAGAACGACCAGCGTTCCGGCGACACCGGGCTCGTCCCGGGCCGAGATCAGGTCCACCAGCGGCTCCCAGAAGGCGCCGCCGGGTTCGTCCATACCGGCGGCGAGGCGCAGCAGCACCGGCCGCAGATCGGCCAGGTCGACCTCGTCGAGCGCCTCGGCGACCTCGACCTGCACCAGCGGGTTGGCGTCGACCAGGAACGGGATCGCCGCCGCGAGCCCGTCCGGACCGGCGCGGCCGGCGAGTCGCGCGAGCACGGCCGTGGACAAGGGCGACGGCCGACCGGGCTCCGGACGGCGCTCCCGCAGCCGATCCACCGCGGCCGCCCGCATCTCCGGCGCATCCTCGAGCGCCTCGACGGCGGCTTCGAGATCGTCCGCCGCCGCGAGCGTGGCGGCGAGACGGTCCTTGCCGCCCCGCGGTCCGCGCCGGGCCGTCATCGTCCGTCCTCCCCGTCCGGTTCCGTGGACGCGCCCGGGCCCGGCCCGCCCAGCAGCGCGGCCGCCTCCGCCTTCGCCTCGGCGAACGGCGCGATCGCGTGCGCCGCCCGCAACTCGCGCACGCCCTCCGCCTTGCGACCGATCTCCTTGAGCAGCTTTCCGGCCAGCAGGTGGTAGCGGAAGCGGTTGGCGACGTCGCGTCCCCGCGCCAGGTGCCGGTACAGGTCCGACGCGCGGTCCTTCGAGCCGGCCTCCAGGTACAGTTCCGCGAGGACGACGGCGGTCTCGGGATCGAAGTCGGTGGTTCCGAGCGACGCCTGGTGGTCGACGATCGCCTGGAGGCACTCGATGGCGGCGTCCCTGTGCCCCGCGTCGCGGTGCGCGAAGCCCAGCTCGCGGTACACGCGGATGTCGGGCGTCACGACGCCCATCTTCTCGACCGCGATCTCCAGCCGCTCGATCGCCTCGGCGTGCCGCCCGTGCAGCCGGTAGAAGCGCCCCAGGTTGAGGTGCCCGTAGGTCTGCTCGTGCGTCGCCTCCGCGGCCTCGATCAGGCACTCCTCGGCCGCCTTCGCCTCGCCGAGATCGAACAGCACCTGCGCCAGCTCGCTCTGGACGGCGGCGTACAGATCGAGCGGGGCATCCTCGGGCTCGTCCTCCAGGTAGGAGCGGTACAGATCGCGCGCCTCGGCCAGCGCCGCGGTCGCCTCGGCCTTCGCCTCCTCCTCCGGAACGTCGCCGGCCGGGGTGTTCCGCCGCCGCGAGGCGCCGAGCGCCCTGGCCATTTCGAGGCGGAGGTACAGCCCCTCCGGATGCGCCTCGCGGATCCGCCGCAGCGCGTCGCGCGCTTCGTCCGCCCTCCCCTCGTGCAGCGCCAGGAACGCCCGCCTGAACTCCTCGCCGTACGAATCCAGCTCCTCGGCCTGCTCGTCGGACCACGCTCCCGCGAGCGCCGCATAGGTCTCATCCTCGGTCGGCTGCGTCGGCTCCGGCTGCGAGACGCGGGTCATGTCCTCGGTCAGCGCGTCGGCGCGGGCCTTCACCTCCGCCTTGATCGCCAGTCCGTCGGCCATCTCGATCAGCGAGCGGCACAGATCGAGGGCCTCGCCGGCCTCGCCGGCCGCGACCAGGCGCTCCACCTCGGCAAGCTGCACGCGCACCAGCTCCGTCTGGCACGCATCGATCCGCCCGCGCACCGCCGCCCGCTCCGCCTCCGGGGAGTCGTCGCCGAGCATGTCGAGCAGGCGTTGGTAGGCGAGCCTCGCCTCGCCCCACGACTCCTTGCCGAACAGGCCGTCCGCGTCCGCGCGCAACGCCGCGGCATCTCTCCCAAGGAGCTTCCTCAACAAGGCCATCGACAGGCTCCTTCGCGCCTCCCCCCTCGGAACGGCGATACTCTATACTAGCGGCTCGGAGGATCGCCATCATGGAGAGTTTGGAGTTTGGAGTTTCGGGTTCCGAGTTTGGAGTTCCTCGAAACTCGAAACTCCAAACTCGAAACTCGAAACTCCAAGCAAGCCCAGCCGTCATCTCCCTGCTTCTCGGCGCCGGCATCGCCTGCGCCCCGACGGACGGCGCAACCCCGCGCGACGTCCGCGCCGATGACGCCGGCGCGACCGACGATTCGGCCGACGCCCCCGATGTCCCCGCCGGCGCGCTCGTACCGGTCGCGCCGCCGGTCGAGGTCCACGTCACGCGCGACGCCGTGCTCGGGCCGATCGTGATGGCGGCGGTTCCGGCGGGCGTC
Source organism: uncultured delta proteobacterium (assembly GCA_947085355.1). GTDB lineage: Bacteria > Myxococcota_A > Polyangia > DRWM01 > JAAZOP01 > CAMTWF01. The sequence continues at coordinate 1,674 of CAMTWF010000070.1, read as the reverse complement.
GCCGTCCTGTGGGGCGAACGCGATCCGGTCGCCGGGAGCTGGGCCGCTCCCGGCTTCGCGCTGGTCGGCCAGGACGGCGCCGTCGCGGCGGGCCCGATCCACCCGCCCGACACCGGGCGGCGACCCGTCGGGTTGGCGCCGGGCGCCGGCCCGAACGAACTCGCCTACTTCACGCTGACCGCCGGATCCGGGTGCGACTCGACGATCCACAGGCAGGCGCTCGACGCCGCGGGCAGGCTCCTGGCGGCCCCGGTCGCGGTGGAAACGCTCGACGACGCCCGAGCAGTACACGTCGCGGCGATCGGGGCCAACGTCGCGGCGCTCGCCGTCGAAGGCGGCGCGTGCACGCCGCGCGCCGAGCCGGCGGCTCGCGTGCTGCTCATCGGCTCCCGCGGCAACCTCGCCGGCTCCGTGCCGCTCGGTCCCGCCCGGCGGATCTCCGCCCTCGCCGCCCGGCCCGGCGGCTCCGGCTACCTGGCGATCCGCGACACCGAGGCCGACGGCGTCGTGCTCGACACGCTCGGCCCCGGCGGCGGCTCGGAACGCCGATGGACCATCGCCCGCCGGCAGGGGACGTGCGAGTGCCCTTCGTCGGCCGCCACGCTCGCCCCCGCGGGGACCGGCTACCTCGCCGCGTGGTCGGGCGAGATCGAGGGCGTCCAGTCGTGGTTCCTGCACGCCGGGCCGTACTTCGACGACGCCGAATGGGGCGTGCCGCCGCGCGCGGTCGCCCTGGCGGCCGCGTTCAACCGCCCGGTCGGCGCCGTGGTGTCCGGGACCCGCTGGGTCGTGGCGTACGTTCCGGCCGACCGCTCGGCGCCGTTCCGGATCGATCTGTTCGACGAATCCGGCCGCGTCGAGCCCGGCTGGAGCGCGGACGTGCCCGGCGACGTGACGTGGGTCGCGATCGCACCGCTCGGCCGCCGCGTCGCCGTGGCCTGGGTCGAGGTATGGGCGGGCGCCGCCGCGCCGGCGCTCCTCATGGCCGGCCTGTTCGAGCCGCCCTCCGGGCCGTGAGCGCGCGGCCGGCGGAACAACACGCCGAGCCCCGGAAGAACGCCCGGAATCCCAGGGAGAACGCTCGTAGATCCGGGGAGGGCGTCCGCAAATCCCGGGAGAAGGCTCCAAAATCCCGGGAGAGCGCCAAGAAATCCCGGGAGAAGGCTCCAAAATCCCGGGAGAGCGCCAAGAAATCCCGGGAGAAGGCTCCAAAATCCTGGGAGAGCGCCAAGAAATCCCGGGAGAAGGCTCCAAAATCCTGGGAGAGCGCCAAGAAATCCCCGGAGAATGGCCGAAACCCCTGGAGAAGACTCACGAATCCAGGCAGGCAACCGTTCAATGGGATGCGTGGCCGGCGTGGCCGGCCAGGTATGGGCACGCCCCCGCGCGTACCCTGCCCCGGGGCAACCACAGGGGGTTGCTCCTACGTTGGGCTTGATCGGTCAATTTCCGATGTTGACATCGGACGTGCCGGGCGATAGATACGCGCCCAGGTCGAGGCCGGGCGGCTGTCGCCCGCGAGGAGAAGGAGGACCACATGGCATCCACGAAGACGAAGAGCAGCGGAGTTGCAGCGGCGCTCGCCACGGCGACGAATGTCGAGACGTTCGTGGCCGCGCTGGAGCACCCGGAGAACAAGGCGATCCTCGACTTGATGAAGAACAAGCGCCGCGG
>CAMTWF010000069.1:0-9116 GCA_947085355.1 uncultured delta proteobacterium | reverse complement strand
CCGCCGCGGAAGGCACGTGCGGAAGGACAACATCCAGGTAGAGGATCAGGTGTTCGAGGCGCCTCACAAAGTAGAGGTCTCGCTCGATGGCGGCCCTGCCGCGCGAGCGCGAGAGATCGTTCGGGTGGGCGCCACCTCCGCCGCCACCGCCACCTCCTCCTCCGCCAGCGCCGCCGCCGCCGCCGCCACCACCACCACCACCACCACCACCACCTCCTCCACCTCCTCCGCCCCCGGATGACGCCGGCGTGGCTCCTCCACCGCCCGCCGACGTCGGTGTGGCCAGGGAACGGGGCGTCGCCCGTCCGCCGCGCGATGTCGCTCGGCCACCGAGAGAGAGGCCGGTTGAGCCGCCGGATCGTCCGCGGCCGCCGCCGCCGCCGCGGCCGCCGGCGCCGCGGCCGTGCGACGAGAACCACCCCGACTACCCGTACTGCTGACCGACCGCATCCACGTGCCGCGCTACCCGCTCGTCTGCTTCGACCTCGACGGGACGCTCGTCTCCGGCATGACGTACGTCTGGACGGCGATGCACAAGCGATTCGGGACGGACGCCGTCGCGCGGCGGGAGGCCAAGGAGGCGTTCTTCGCCGGACGCATCGCGTACGAGGACTGGTTCGACAACGACATCGAGTTGCTGCGGGCGGCCGGGGCGACGAGGGCGTTGCTTCTCGACTTGTTCCGTGGAATGCCGCTCGTCCCCGGTTCCCGCGAGACGCTGGCCGCGCTGCGAGCGGCCGGCGTCCGCATCGCCGTCCTGTCCGGCAGCGTCGACCTGCTTCTGGAGACGGCGCTGCCGGGCGAGCGGTTCGACCACGTCTTGATCAACCGGCTCCGGTTCGACGCCGAGGGCCGCCTGGCGGGCGGTTCGGCGACCCCGTTCGACCTCGACCGCAAGGGCGAGGGGATCCGGGAGTTGTGCCGGCGCGAGGGGATCGGCGAGGACCGCTGCGCGTTCGTCGGCGACAACGAGAACGACGTATCGGCCGCGCATGCGGCCGGCTTCTCCGTCGCGTTCGACTGCAAGAGCGAGCGCTTGGCGCGTGCGTCCTCGGTGGTCGTGCCCGGCGGCGACCTGCGCGCCGTATTGCCGTACGTCCTGGATGGAGGGGCCTGACATGTGGGAGGCGCTCCTGGACTCGCGAGCCCTCGCATACCGCGACGAGGTGCGCGAGTTTGTGCGGCGGGTGCCGGCCGCGTTGATCCGCGACATGGACGCCGACCGGGTGCGCTACCCGCGCGAGTTCGTGCGGGACCTCGGGGCGGCCGGCCTGTTGGGCCCGCGTTTCGGGCCCTCCGAGGGCGGACGCGGCCTGCCGTGGGCCGCGGAGATGGCCGCGCTGGAGGAGGTCGGCGTCCTGGGCACGGCGCTGGGGTGCGCCTTCGCCATGCCGAGCATCGTCGGCGAGGCGCTTTCGAGGTTCGGCTCGGAGCGGCAGCGCGAGCGGTACCTTCAGCCGATGCTGCGCGGCGAGATGGTCGCCGCCGAGGCGCTCACCGAGCCCCGCGGCGGTTCCGACTTCTTCGGCGCCACCACCGTTGCCCGGCGCGAGGGCGACGGCTTTCTGCTCTCCGGCGCCAAGCGGTTCGTCGTCGGGGCCGAGGGCGCCGATTTCTTTCTCGTGTACGCCAGGACGGATCCGGCCGCGCCGCCCCACAAGTCGATCGGCCTGTTCATCGTCGACCGCGACGCGGGCGTTCTGGTCGAGCACCTGTACGGCCTCATGGGCACGAGGGGAGGCGGCACCGGGCGGTTGGTCCTGCGCGACGTGCGCGTGCCCCCCGGGAACGTCGTCGGCGCCCCGGATCAGGGCGGCGAGATCTTCAACCGCATGATGGTTCCCGAGCGCCTCACGAGCGCCGGGGGGGCGATCGGCACCGCGCGCGCCGCCCTCGAGATCGCGGTCCGGTACAGCGCGCGCCGGAAGGCGTTCGGCAGGCACATCCGCGAGTTCCAGGGGGTCAGCTTCAGGATCGCCGACGCCGTCGCGCGCCTCGACGCCGCCAGGGCGTTGGCGCACGCGGCCTGCGCCGTGGTCGACTCGGGCCGCGATCCGCGCCGGATCGTCTCCGAGGCCAAGAAGGTCGCCACCGAGACGGCATGGGACGTCGTCAACGCGGCGATGCAGGTGATGGGCGGCATCGGCTACACCGACGTGTACCCGGTCGAACGACTGCTGCGCGACGCGCGGCTGATGACGATCTGGACCGGGACGAGCGAAGTGATGAACCTGCTCGTCCAGCACGAGTACTACCGGGAAGTCCTGGAGCGAGCCCCGGCCGTGCGCGACGTCGAGGGCGACGTCCGCGAGGGCGGCGAGGGCGAGAAGGTGTACGAGTGACGGGGAGGCGATGACGCCATGAATCCGGCATTGCGAACGATGATGGTCCTGGTCGCGGCGCTTGCGCTCGCGGGTTGCCGCAGGAAGGCCGAACCGGCCGGCGCCGACACGGCGCCGCCCGCGCCGCCGGCCGTGGAGACGGGGGTTGCCGTGAAGATCAGACCCGACGTGAAGGACAGGCTGGCAAGGTACGCCCGCATGCCGCTCGCAGCGGACCTGACCGCGCTGGGCGAAGCGGACCGGAAGATCCTCGCGGAACTGCGCAAGGCCGCCGACGTCATGGGCGAGATCACGTCCATCCAACGGTGGGCGGGCAACCCGGGCATGCGCGAGACGCTCTCGAAGCTCGACGGCGACGACGCCCGAGCGGCCCTCGACCTGTTCCTGATCATGGACGGCCCGTGGGACCGCCAGAACGAGCACCTCCCGTTCGTCGGCGACACGCCCCACCCGAAGGGCGGGACGTTCTACCCCGACGACCTGACGAAGGAGGAGTTCGAGGCATGGGTCGCGGCGAACCCGGACGACGCGGAGGCGTTCCGCGGCTTCTTCACGACGATCAGGCGCCGGGAGGGGAAGTTGCAGGCCGTGCCGTACTCCGAGGAGTACCGGGACATGCTGCGCCCCGCCGCCGCATCGCTGCGCGCCGCCGCGGCGCTTACCGAGAACGCTCCGCTGCGCAAGTACCTGGAGGGCCGCGCGACGGCGTTCGAGACGAACGACTACTACCAGTCGGATCTCGACTGGCTCGACCTGGAAGGATCGCTCGAAGTGGTCCTGGGCCCCTACGAGACCTACGACGACCTGCTCATGGGCTACAAGGCGACGTTCGAGGCGTTCCTCTGCGTCGATCTGCCGGACGTCGGCGCGAGGCTGGCGGCGTACAAGAGCGAGGTGGCGTACCTCGAGTCGATCCTGCCGATCCCCGCGGAGCACAGGAATCCCGGGCGCGGCGCGGTCGTCCCGATCCGCGTGGTGGACCTGGTCTACGCCACGGGGAAGGCGGGCGTGATGACGATCGCGTTCAACCTGCCGAACGACGAGCGCGTCCGCAACGCCAAGGGGTTCAAGAACGTCCTGATGCGCAACGTGATGCAGGCGAAGTACGACGCGATCCTCGTGCCGATCGCCGAGCGGGTTCTTCCGCCGGAGATGGGGATGCGTGTCTCGTTCGATGCGTTCCTCAACTTCGTCCTGTTCCACGAGATCGCGCACGGCCTGGGGCCGGGGAAGATCCGCAGGGACGGCCGGGAGACCGACGTGCGATCCGAGCTGCGCGAGTTCTACTCGACGATCGAGGAGGCGAAGGCGGACGTCCTCTCGCTGTTCGTGCAGAAGGCGCTGGCAGACAAGGGCGTGCTTCCCGCCGCGGCGATCGATCGGCTCCTCGAGACGTACGTCGCCGGCATCTTCCGCACCGCCAGGTTCGGGATCTCCGAGGCGCACGGGCAGGGCGTGCTGGTGCAGGTCAACTTCCTTCTGGAGAGGGGGGCGATCCGCGTCGACCAAGACGGCCGGTTCGCGCCGGTGCCCGAGCGGTTCCACGACGCCGTGCGCGATCTCGCCTCGGCCCTGCTGATGCTCCAGGCCCTCGGCGATTATGACGACACGAAGGCGTTCCTCGACAAGTACGGCAGGAACGTCCCCCCCGGGATGCCGCCGCTCATCGAGAGCCTCGGCGCCGGCATCCCGGTGGACATCGATCCGATCTACCCGCCGATTCCGTAGGGCAGGGACAGGGACGGTCATGAGCACAAGAAAGCTGCGGGAACGCGCCTCCCGTGCATGAGGTTCTCCTCGAACGGGCTGCCGAGCGGGGCTTGCGGCGGCTGCCGGCGGGGGAGTTCGAACGGGACGTGTCGCGCATCCGGACGCTGTCGACGGATCCACGGCCGCCGGGGTGTCGGTCCTCCGGCCGCTTCTTCACCTTCACCAGCCGCGAGGCACCGTTCGTAGGCAACGCCGCTCTCGGTAGGCTCGCTCCCGCTCCCGAAGCTGATGCCCTGCCGCCGAGCACGAGCACGAACGGTTAGAACAAGCGGGCGGGCCGCGATGTCCAAGACGGCCGCCGCGGATCCCGTCGCCCCTGGGCGGCGACGGGGGGCCGCGCGCGAGGTTCCGTGGGGGTCCGAGGGGCGGTGAGGCGCCCGGCGCCGAACAGCCCCCGGCATGCTGGAGGTGCAGTCATGCGGATGTTTCGGGTGGTCTTGCCGTTCGTGCTGTTGGTGTGCGTCGCGCCTGCGGCGGCGCAGCAGCCTCCTCCGCCGGTCCTGGTCCCTTCGGGGCGTCCCGGGGGGCCGCCGCCGCCGGCGGTCGTTCCCGGTCGGGTCGCTCCGGTGGAGGGGCGTCCGCGTCCCGTCATCGAGCGGATCGAGCCGGCGTCGGGGCCGGCGGGGACGGCGGTCGTGGTAGTGGGTCGCAACTTCGCCGCCGGCGACCGCGTCACCCTGGCCGGTCGAGAACTCGACATCCGCGAGATCGTCCCCACGAGGATCACGGTCGTCGTGCCGCCCGGCGCAGCATCGGGCAGGCTGGTCGTCATCGGTGCGGCCGGGACCGCCGAGTCCGCGCAGGTATTCACGATCATCCAGCCGCCGCCGCCGCCGCAGATCGCGGGTTTCGCGCCGGCCGCGGGCCCGCCCGGCACGGACGTCGTGATCCACGGGGGCGGTTTTTCCATGCGGATCTTCGAGAACAGCGTGTCGTTGGCCGGTCTCGTCATTCCGGTGCGAACGGCCTCGCCGACGCATCTCACGGTGACGATCCCCGAGGGTGCGTCGAGCGGGCCGTTCGTGGTCACGGTGGCGAGCGCCGGCCAGGCGCAGTCGGCCGTCGCGTTCCAGGTGCAGGCGCACCTGCGGATCGAACGCCTCGATCCGGCGGAGGCGCCCGTCGGCGCCTCCGTCAGGCTGATCGGCTCCGGCTTCAACCCGACCGTCGACGGCAACACCGTGAGGCTCGGGGACCGGCGATGCGCGGTCCGGTCGGCCTCGCCGACGGAGCTGACCGTCGAGGTCCCGGCGAGGGCGCAATCGGGGAGTTTCGTCGCGGCGGTGGCGGGTCGGGGCGAGGTCGTCTCTCCGCCGTTCCGAGCGGTCTATCCTCCGGTCGTCAAGTCGTTCAGTCCGCGTGAGGGCTTCGCGGGGACCGAGGTCACGGTGCGCGGCGAGAACCTCGGCGAGACGCTTGCCGGCACGCAGGTGGCGCTCAGCGGCGTGGCGGCGCAGGTGTTGTCCGTGACGCCGGCGGAACTGCGCTTCGCCGTCCCCGACGGCGCGTCGTCGGGAGCCGTCCAGGTCACGGTCGCCGGCAGCGGAACCGCCGGTACTGCCGAGCCCTTCACCGTGTGGATCCCGCCGGCGGTCAGCGGGTTCCATCCGACGCGCGGGGCGCCCGGGACCAGGGTGACCGTTGCGGGCCGCGGGTTCCTGGGCGACCGCTCGAAGATCGACGTGACCATCGGGGATCGGCGCGCGGAGGTCGTTTCCGCGACCGAAACGGAAGTGGTCGCCGAGGTCCCGGCCGGTGCGGTCACGGGGAGGATCGTGGTCTCGATACGCGGCAGGGGCGAGGCCCGGTCGGCTGGCGAGTTCGCCGTTCTTGCCCGGCCCCAGGTGCGGCAGGTGAGCCCGAACGGCGTGCCGCCCGGCGGCGAGGTGACCCTGATCGGCGAGAACTTCGGCTCGTCCGCCTCGGACGTGACGGTCGCGTTCGGCGGCGTCCAGTGCGTCGTCCGGGCGTTCTCGTCCACGGAGATAGTCGTCGTCGTTCCCGTCGGAGTCGAGCGCGGCAGGTTCGTCGTGACGATCCGCGGGATCGGAGAGGCCCGGAGTCCGACCTACCGGGTGGGACGGCCTTCGTCCTGGCCGGGGCCCCCTCCGCCGGTGTTGGCGCCGTCCGCGCCGCCGCCGCACTCGTCCCACCCGCCCGGGCCTCCGCCTCCGGCAATCGTGAGGTAGATTCGGCGCAGCGCCCAGGCTTGGCGGACAGGGATGCGGGTGGCCGGGCGGACCGGTGCGTGCTAGGTTGCGCCCGCGACAGGACACTCGCCGCTCCAGGCGGCGGGAGGAGGATGCAGCGATGTGCAGAAGCGAGCGTGCGGCGCTGTCGGTGCTGGTTGCGGCTTGTTTCTCGGCCGCGGCCTGCACGTCGGATTGTCCCGCTTCGTGCGGCGAGGGCATGGTCTGCGTCGACGGAGAGTGCGTGTCGGCGTGCAACCCGCCGTGCCCGACGGGTTGGAGATGCGTTGTGGAGACCAGCGGCTGCGAGCCGATCGGCGACGGGGGCGCCGACGCGGATGCCGATGACGGCGCACCCGACGCGGCCGATGCGGATGCGGACGCGGACGCGGATGCGGATGCGGATGCGGATGCGGATGCCGACGCCGATGCCGGCAGGCCGGTAGTGGACCTGGTGTTCCTTGCGGAGAACACGGGATCGTTTGGCCCCGAGCGCGCCAACCTTCCGAGCACGATTGCGACGTTCCTCGACGCGTATCGTCTGGGTGGCCGCTACGACTGGGATCTTGGCGCCGCCGTGGCCCACTTCGGGGACTTCCCGGTGGATCCGTACGGGCGGTCGCCCACCGACGTCGTCTTCGGCGTGATCCGCTCGTTGACGACGGACCTGGCCGACGCGGCGGCCGGCGTCCCATCGATCCCGGCGCTCAACGGCAACGACTTGCCCGACGGCGGTCTGGTCGGCCTGTACCTGCTGGCGACGGGGAGCGAGCTGGCGCCTTTCTGGAGCGGACCGATCTGTGGGGGAGGGGAGGGGGCGGTCTGCTTCCGGCGGGGCTCCAGGCGCGTTGTCATGGTCTTCACCGACTCCACGTTCCACAACGGTCCGCCGGACGGCTCGGTCGATCCGTACGACCCGGCGCGTCTCGGGGGCCTCGCGCCTCCCGCCTACCCGGCCGCCGTCGCGGCGCTCCGGGCGGCCGGCGTGCGTGTGATCGTGGTCAACACGTCGACCGACGTTCGCGCCAGGACGCAGTACGAGGCGCTCGCCCGGGACACCGGTTCGGTCTCGGCCGGCGTGCCGGCGGTCTACGACGTGAACATGTCGGCGGGGCCCGCCGACCTGGCCTTCCTGCTGGACGTCGTGGCGGCCCTGATTCTCTGACGGCGGAGGCCGGCTCGTGACCAGCGTGCCGCCGGTACGAACGACTCGCGCAGCAGCATGGGCGATCGGCCGGTCGCCCATCCTTGGCGCCGCCTTTCTTCTTGCGGCCGGTTGCCGGGCCGCCGGCGCTCCCGGCCCGGCGCCCGGGGATTGCGCCGACCACGGCGGCGGCCGCCGGTGCGTCTCCCCCGCTGCTTCTCCGCCCGGCGTCGGGTGGGACTGCTACGCATCCGGCGGGGCGCTCGCGTGCGTGCGGCGCGGAACGGCGGCCGGGGCCGCCGGCTGGACTTGCGTGGTTCACGGCGGCTCGACGGTCTGCGTGATGCCCGGCGGCGCCACGCCGCCGGAGCCGTCTCCGGACGGTTGGCAGTGCCTGGTGGAGCGACCGGGCCAGCGGGTCTGCGAGTGGCGCCGGGCGGGGAACGATCCGTGGATCTGCGTGCCCGGCCGGTGCGTCGAACGTCACCCGGACCGGCCGAGCGCGGACGAGTGGGACTGCATCGAGCGGCACGGTTCCGTGCTGTGTCGCGGGCGGTTCGTCGACGGCGTGCATCCCAGGTGGCGCTGCGTCCGCATCGGGGATCGCCACGTGTGCCGGGACCTGGATCCGGACTATCCGGGCGCCTCGGGCAAGGGCGCATGGACGTGCTCGTACGACAGCTCGTCCGGCATGGGGCGCTCCTGCACCGAGATCGAGCCGGGCGCCGGCGAGGCGTGTCCCGGCCTGGTATTCGACGGCCGCTGCTTTCCCGCGGTTCCGGATCCGACGTGCTACTTCGACTGGGAATGCGTCCCGCCGTCGGGCAGTCCGGGCGAGCGAAGGTGATCATGCATTGGAAGTTCGTGTTCGCTGGGACGGTCGCCCTGGCTTGCACCGCGGCGGCCGGTTGCCGGGAGTCGCCTGCCGCAGTGCCGCAGGTGTGCGGCGACGTGATCGACGAGGCCGGGCTTGCAGTGTCCGGGGCGGTGGTCCGCGTGGATCCAGGGGGCACGGCGATCGCCGTGGACGGAGAGGGGCGCTTCTGCGTCGCCGCGGGCGCCGCCGACGTCGTCGTGTCGGCGGAAGCGGCCGGGTTCTGTACGGCCGAGCCGATCCGGGCCCCGGCCGGGGGCTGGGCCCGGATCCGGCTTCAGAGGCGGCTGTTCGTCGTGTCGTGGCATCAGGTCGGCTACGGGATGCCGGTGGAGTTGCGGGCCGAGATCCGCTGTCCTCCCCCCGGTCCGGTCGCGTTCACGTGGGAGCAGATCGACGGCGAGCCGCTGCTGGGCCGTGCCGAGTCGCGCGACTCCGCCGTACTGGCGTTCCGCACGCCGCCGCTGGCGGTGAGGAGTCGGCGTCCGGACATCCTGTCGATCAGCCCGGCCCAGGCCGGCCGCTACGGGTTCAGGGTGACGGCGCGCGCGGAAGGGGGGTGGACGGCCGAAGCGGATGCGACGGTCACCGCCGCGAGCGTGCAGCCCGGCGTGTTGGGAGTTGCGACGGGGACCGACGTGCACCTCGATCCGGGGACGGCGCTCCCTGACGGCGCCTGGAGGCTGGTGTCGCAGCCTCCGGGGTCGCAGGCGGCCTTCCGGCCGGTGCCGACGACGGACGGAGCGGCGGGCGGTGCAGTGGCGGACCCTCGCGGCTTTGCCGCGAGGGTCCGCGGG
>CAMTWF010000068.1:0-7656 GCA_947085355.1 uncultured delta proteobacterium | reverse complement strand
TGACGAGTTCCCGGAATCGAGTCTTCGGCGACGGCGACGGCGACGGCAACGGCAACGGCAACGGCAACGGCAACGGGGATGGGGGCGGCGACGGCGGGCGGTGGACGGCGGGCGGCGGACGGGAGGCTGCAGCCAGGGCCGTGAACGGTTACAGTGGAGGAAGGACATGGGCGCAGCGGAGGTCGTGCCGGACGTCGGGATCGACATGCGGAAGGCGGCGGCGATCGTCGAGCGGCACGGCGGGCGCCGCTGGGCGTTGATCCCGCTGCTGCAAGCCCTCCAGCAGGAGTTCGGCTACGTCTCGCCGGCGCTGCTGCGGCCGGTGGCGGAGGCGCTGGGCCTGTCGCCGGCGCAAGTGCAGGGCGTCGCCACGTTCTACTCGGGCTTCTCCCTCAAGCCGCGGGGGCGGTACGTGGTGCGCGTCTGCCGCGGCACGGCGTGCCACGTGCGAGGCGGGCGATCGGTGCTGCGGCTCGTCAAGCGGCACCTCGGGATCGACGAGGCGGAGACGACGCCGGATCTGCGCTTCACGCTGGAGACGGTGGCGTGCCTGGGCGCCTGCTTCCTCGCCCCGACGATGATGGTGAACCGGACCTACTTCGGGCGGCTCTCGCCGCCGCGGGTCGCCGCGGTGCTGGACCAACACAGGTAGGAGGCCATGCCGCGGCTCGACACACCGCAAGCGCTCGCGGAGTTCAGGGAGGAGGCCCTCCGCGCGGAGAAGCTCCAGCGCCGGCGCGTGCGGATCTGCATGACGGGCTGCCGCGCGTACGGCGCCGCCGAGGTGCGGGCCGCGGTGGTGGACGAGGTGCGGGCACGGGGACTGACCCGCGACGTCGAGGTCCGCTCGACCGGGTGTCTCGGCTTCTGCGCTCGCGCGCCGGTGATGGCCGTCGACCCGGACGGACCGTTCTACCAGCAGGTAGCGACGGCGGACGCGGCGGAGATCGTCACGCGGACGCTGGCGCGCGGCGAGCCGGTGGGGCGGCTCCTCTACGAGGATCCCCGGACCGGCATGCGGATCGCGGCGCAGTCGGAGATCCCGTTCTTCCGCCGGCAGGTCAGGCGCGTCCTGTCCAACTGCGGCGTGGTCGATCCGCAGCGCATCGAGCACTACGCGGCTCGCGACGGCTACGCGGCGCTGGCCCGCGCGCTGGCCGCGATGACGCCCGACGAGGCGATCGCGGTGCTGGAGGCGAGCGGTTTGCGCGGGCGGGGCGGCGCCGGGTTCCCCACGGGGCGCAAGTGGCGTCTGGCCCGGGCCGCGGAGGGCCGGCCGAAGTACGTGATCTGCAACGCGGACGAGGGCGATCCCGGCGCGTTCATGGATCGCGCGGTGCTCGAAGGGGATCCGCACTCCGTGCTCGAAGGGCTGGCGATCGCCGGGTACGCGATCGGGGCGCGGCAGGGGTTCATCTACGTCCGCGAGGAGTACCCGATCGCCGTGGAGCACCTCGGGATCGCCGTCGGACAGGCCTACGAGCTCGGGCTGCTCGGCGAGAACATCCTGGGCACGGGCTTCGACTTCGACGTCGAGTTGCGCCTGGGGGCGGGGGCGTTCGTCTGCGGCGAGGAAACGGCGCTGATGGCGTCGATCGAGGGCGGCCGGGGGATGCCGCGACCGAGGCCCCCGTTCCCGGTGCAGAGCGGCCTGGACGGCAAGCCGTCGTGCATCAACAATGTCGAGACGCTGGCCTACGTCCCGCGCATCGTCCACCACGGCCCGGCGTGGTTCCGCGAATTCGGCACGCCGAACAGCCCCGGCACGAAGGTCTTCTCACTGGCCGGCAAGGTGAACAACACCGGTCTGGTCGAGGTGCCGATCGGCATCACGCTGCGCGAGCTGGTCTTCGACATCGGCGGGGGCATGCCGAAGGACCGGAAGTTCAAGGCGGTCCAGATGGGGGGGCCTTCGGGCGGGTGCGTGCCCGAGCGCCACCTCGACCTGCCGATCGACTACGAGTCGCTCCAGTCGGTCGGCTCGATCATGGGATCCGGCGGCGTCGTGGTTCTCGACGAGAACAACTGCATGGTCGAGATCGCCCGCTACTTCCTCGCATTCACGCAGTCGGAGTCGTGCGGCAAGTGTTCCCCATGCCGGGCCGGCACGCGGCAGATGCTGGAGATCCTCACCCGCATCACCCGGGCCGAGGCGCGGCCGGGCGACGTCGGCCTGCTGGAGCGCGTGGCCCGCATCGTGCGCGACGCCTCGCTATGCGGCCTCGGTCAGAACTGCCCGAACCCGGCGCTTTCCACGCTGCGCTGGTTCCGCGACGAGTACGAGCAGCACATCCGCGAGCGGCGCTGCGCCGGCGCCGTGTGCGAGCGGCTGGTCGTCTCCGCCTGCCAGCACACCTGTCCGGTCGGCGTGCGCGTCCCCGACTACGCGGCGGCGATTGCCGCCGGCGACTACCTCCGGGCGGTGGAGGTCGTGCGCGAACGGAACCCGTTCCCGGCGGTCTGCGGCCGCATCTGCCACCATCCGTGCGAGGTGCGCTGCCGCCGGGGCGAGCTCGACCAGGCGGTGGCCATCCGCGCGCTGAAGCGCTTCTGCGCCGACTGGTACTTCTCGATGCCCGATTCCGCCCTGCCCCCGCCCGAGCCGTTCCCGCTGGGGCACGATCAGCGCGTCGCCGTGGTCGGAGCGGGTCCCACGGGGCTGACCTGCGCCTACTACCTGCGGCGCATGGGCTACCCGGTCACGGTCTTCGAGGCGCTCGACGTCGCCGGTGGGATGCTGATGGTGGGCGTCCCCGAGTTCCGGCTGCCCAAGGCGGTGGTCCAGCGCGAGGTGTCGTACATCCAGGCCAGGGGGGTGGAACTGCGGCTCGGGACGCCGATGAGCGCCTCCTTGACGGTGGACGATCTCCGCAGACAGGGTTTCGCGGCGGTGCTGGTGGCGGCGGGAGCGCAGAAGAGCCAACGCATCGGCATCCCGGGGGAACGGGAGGATCTGCCGGGCCTCTTCTACGGCCTGAACTTCCTCCGAGACGTGAAACTCGGCCGCCCGGTCGACGTGTCCGGTCGCGTCCTGGCGATCGGCGGGGGCAACGTGGCCGTCGACTGCGCCCGCTCCGCCCGTCGCATCCCCTCCGCTCGCGACGTGCACCTGATCTGCCTGGAGGCCCTGCACGAGATGCCGGCGCACCCGGACGACGTCCGCGCGGCCGTGGACGAGGGGATCCGCCTCCACCACTCGCTCGGCGTGAAACGCATCCTTTCCGTCGACGGCCGCTTCGCCGGCATCGAGACACTCGCCGTCGCCTCGGTATTCGACGCCGAGGGTCGGTTCAGTCCCACGTTCGTCGCCCAGAGCGAGGGGTTCATCTCCGGGGACACGATCGTCATGGCGGTGGGCCAGGCGCCGGATCTGTCGTTCCTGCCCGCGGACAGCGCCCTGGAGCGCACGCGGCTGGAGCGGCTGGCGGTCGACCCGAACACGCTGTCCACCAACGTGCCGGGGATCTTCGCCGCCGGCGACTTCGTCACCGGCCCGACGCACATAATCGATGCGATCGCCGCCGGGCGGCGCGCGGCGGTGGCGATCGAGAAGTTCCTGCGCGCCGACCGCGGGCGCGTCGAGCTGTGGGACCTGCGGCCCGAGGCGCCGGGCGGCGAGGCGGCGCCGGAGGTGGACGAGCGGCCGCGGGTGGCGATGCCGGTCGTGCCGCCCGAGGATCGAGTGGAGGACTTCCGGGAGATCGAGTTGGGGCTGACGGAGGATCGAGCACGGCTGGAGGCAAGGCGCTGCCTCCGGTGCGATCTGGAAAGGTAGGGCGTATGATCCGGACGATCACAAGGCAGAAACCGCTGGCGGGGATCCTCGTCGGCCTCGGCGAAGCGCGGCGGGTGTTCATCGTCGGCTGCGGGACCTGTTCCACGATGTGCCGCACCGGCGGGGTGGCCGAGGTGGCGGCGATGGCCGACGCGCTCGGCCGGGAGGGCCTTCAGATCACGGGCACCGCGGTCCCGCCGGTCGCCTGCGACGATCTCGATCTCGCCGTCCTCGACGAGCAGGCCGCGGCGATCGACGCCGCGCAGGCGGTGCTGGTCCTGGCCTGCGGGTTCGGCGCGCAGTCGCTCGGCGCGCGGCGCGCGGTTCCCGTGGTGCCCGGCGTGGACACGCTGTTCGTCGGCAAGGAGCGTGGTCCCGGCCGGTTCGAGGAGATCTGCCGGCAGTGCGCGGAGTGCGTCCTGGCCGACACGGGCGGCATCTGCCCGGTCGCCTCCTGCCACAAGGGCCTGCTCAACGGTCCGTGCGGCGGGACGCGTGACGGCAAGTGCGAGGTGGATCGCGAAATGGACTGCGCGTGGACGCTGATCTACCAGCGGCTCGACCGGCAGGGGCGCCTGGACCGGATGCGCCGCCTCCAGCCCCCCCGCGACCACCGGGCCGTCCTCAGGCCCGGGAAACTGGCGATCCAGCCCGGCGAGGAGGAGCATGGCGATGCCCCAGCCGTTTAGGGAGGCGCTTGCCTCGGGACGGTTCCTGGTGACGACGGAGGTCGGGCCGCCCAAGGGGACCGACCTGGGCGGCTTCCTGCACCACGTCGACCTGCTCAAGGACCGCGTGGACGCGATCAACGTCACCGATCATCAGAGCTCGGTGATGCGCTACCCTTCGCTGGGCGGCGCGCTCCTGGTGCAGGAACGCGGGGGCCAGGCGATCCTCCAGATGACCTGCCGCGACCGGAACCGGCTCGCCTTGCAGGCGGACCTGTTGTTCGCCTGCACGCGCGGGATCCGCAACGTGTTGTGCCTCACCGGCGACGCCGTCGCCGTGGGCGACCATCGCGGCGCACGCGGGGTGTTCGACCTGGATTCCGCCCAGCTCCTGGACGCGGTGCGGACGCTGCGCGGGGGGAAGGATCTCGGCGGCAACGAGCTCGTCGGCGGTTTCGACATGTGCGCCGGAGCGACTGTCACGCCCGAGGCGCGCCCGATCGAGCCCCAGCTCATCAAGTTCGAGAAGAAGGCGGCGGCGGGCGCCGAGTTCTTCCAGACGCAGGCGGTGTACGACCTGGACCGTTTCCGTCGGTTCATGGAGCACGCCCGCAGGCTCGACGCCCGGATCCTCGCCGGCATCATCCTCCTCACCTCGGCCAGGATGGCGCGGTTCATGAACGCCAACGTCCCGGGGATCTGCGTCCCCGACGCGCTGATCGACGAGCTCGCCTCGGCGGGCAAGGACAAGGCGAAGGCCCTGCGGAAGGGGATCGAGATCGCCGCCCGCGCGATCGCCGCCATCAGAGAGCAGGGCCTCTGCCACGGGGTGCACCTGATGGCGATCGGGCGCGAGGAGGTCGTCCCGGAGATTCTCGCCGCCGCCGGCATCGGCGGACCGCCCCCCCCTACAACTTCCTGATCTACTACCCCCGAACTTCGTCGCACGGCGCGACGATATTGGTCACCGCGGAGCACGCAGAGAACACAGAGACCATTCTCTGCGCCCTCTGCGGTCTCTGCGGTGATTCGTCGTTTGGTTGCGGCCGCAGGCCGCGCTACGAAGCTACGGAGGTCGCGCTACGGCGGCAGGGCGCTGATCCGGCCGACGGGGAGCGTGACGATGAACGTGGCGCCCTTTCCCGGCGTGCTCTCCACGCGGATGTCGCCGCCGTGATCCTTGACGATCGAGTAGCAGACCGACAGCCCCAGGCCGACGCCCTTGGCCTTGTCCTTCGTGGTGAAGAAGGCGTCGAAGATCCGGTCCAGGTGCTCCTGGCGGATGCCGCCCCCGGTGTCCGTCACCCGCACCTCGGCGCCGGCGGGAACGGCGGCCGTGGTCACCGTGAGCGTTCCTCCGGAGGGCATCGCCTCCCGCGCGTTCTGGAAGATGTTGAGGAAGACCTGGCGGAACTGGGCGGGGGAGGCGTGCACCGGCGGCAGCTTCTCGTCGAAACCGTACTCGATGCGGACGCCGTGTTCCCGCATCTGCCGCTCGACGAAGAGGAGCAGGTCGCTCAGCAGGGTGTTGAGTTCGATGGGCTGGTGGGGCTCCTGCTCGGGCTTGGACAGGACGAGCATCTTGCGGAGCAGGTCCCCCAGCCGGCGCCCCTCGGAGAGGGTGATATCGATGAGCCTTCGCCGGCGGTGGTCGGTCTCGGTAAGCGGTCGGAGCAGTTCCAGGGTGTTGAGGATGCCGTACAGCGGGTTGTTGATTTCGTGCGCGATCTGCGAGGTCAGCCTGCCCATGGCGGCGAGCTTCTCCGACTGCATCAGTTTCTCGCGGGCCTCGCTCAGTCGATCCTCCATGGCGAGCCGCTCCGTCAAGTCCACGAGGATGCCCACGGTGCCGACTTCCTCGCCGGCGTCGTCGCGCACGATCGCCGCGGACAGGTTGCAGCGCACCGCCGAGCCGTCCTTGCGCCGGGTGTTCACGAGGAGGCCATCGAGCCGCCCCGTGCCTCCGTGGTTCACGGCGCGGATCATCCGCATCACCTCGCGCGCCATCTCCGGCGGGTGGTAGAGCTGGTCCACGGTCATCTTGCCGATCGCTTCCTCCTCGGAGAACCCGAAGATCCGCTCCGCACCGCGGTTGAAGATCCGGATGCGCCCGCTCATGTCGCCGAAGATGATCCCGTCCACGGACGCATCGATCACGTTGGCCAGGAACCGTGCCTGATCCCTCAGCCTGCGCTCGAGCTTCTTCCGCTCCGTGAGGTCTACGCCCAGCACCTCGTACTCGACCGCGACGTCCGCCTTGCGGCGCGCCCGTCCGCTGAGGGCCATCGTGACCGCCGCTCCGTCCTTGCGCCGGAAGGCGACTTCGAGGTCGCGGACGCCGCCGTCACACACCATCATCGAGAGGAAGCGGAGCTGGTCGTCCGGATCGACGAACAGGTCCACCGAAGGATCGATCCGCAGGAACTCGTGTCGGCTCCCGTAGCCGAGCAGGTCGAGGATGGCGCGGTTGCAGTCCACCAGCCTGCCGTCGGTAGCCATGACCAGGATCGCCTCCGGCACGGCCTCGAACAGATCCCGGTAGCGGCTCTCCGTGGCCTGGATCCGCGCCTCCTGCCGTTCCCGGTTCGTCACGTTGCGGACGACGCCGCCCACGAAGGCCACCGTCCCGTCGTTCGCCCGCAGCGGCACCGACGTCGCCTCGAAGGTGGCGCCGCTCAGTTCGAACCAGTGACACGAGCGATGGTGGCCGGACGGCGCAGCTCTCGCCGGGTCGAGCAGCACGCATCCGGAGCACGGTGACGTTCGTCCCCCGAGCACGTGGAAGCACGGCCCGGCGTGCTCCGTGCCGACGAGGGTGCGCAGCCTGGCGTTCATGAACGCCAGCCGGTGATCCGGCGTCGCGACGTACAGCCCTTCGGCCAGCTCGTCGAGGATCTCCCGCGCCCATGCCGGATCGAGCAACGGGCCGACTGCGACGACCTCCTCGGCCGAGCCGGCCGCGGAACGGTCGTCGCTTCTCGAACCTCCCTCGGTCGCTTTCCCCATCGTCCAACTCCCCCGCCCAGGTCACGGTGCCATGCCGATACGACCCGCCGCAAGGTCGCAGGGGGGCCCTGTAACGAGCACTGAAGATGTCCGGGTCATAAGCACTTAAAGATGTCCTGTTTGGCCGGCTGCCTGGTAGGTGGCCTGGATGAGCAGCATCGAGACGCAGGTGGCCCGAAAGGCGAGGGAGATGACGAGGACGGAGAT
>CAMTWF010000067.1:0-3163 GCA_947085355.1 uncultured delta proteobacterium | reverse complement strand
GCCGCCCGGAACCCGAGCACCGGCGCCCCGGCCGGGCCGCGCCCGACCGCGAGGCGCGCCACGCGGCGCCACCGCCGCGGCGCCAGCGTGATCGCTTCCACTGCGGCGTCGTCCGCCAGGGCCGACGTCTCGCGCACGGCCGCGACCTTGTGACGCAAGGCGGCGCCGGCATCCACGTGCAGCCAGTCGCAGCCGCCGCACTCACCGAAACGCGGACACTCCGGCACGACGCGATCCGGAGAAGGTCTGCGGATCCTCAGGATGCGCGCCCTGCGGAAGCCGGAGCGTCCCGGCCGATCCTCGCCGGTCGGGATCGCCTCGATCAGATCGCCGGGAACCGACGCCACAACGGCGTACGACACGCCTCGCACGCGGGCGATCCCCTCGCCGCTCCGAGCGAACCGCTCGATGTCGAGCCGCAGGACGCTCACGGGAACGGCTGGGACGGCCGGCCCCGCGTGTACGAGAAGCGAAACCAGCCGTTCACCGTGGCCCATGGCGGCACGGCCGCTCCGGGTCTCTCGTCGCGGAACTCGAGGCCCTCGAACCTCCCCACGATGTCGTCGATGTCGGCATGATCCCCGTCGGCCTCCCGGGTGTAGATCGACTCGAAGACGACCGTCCCCGATCCGCGGGAGAAGTCGACGAAGGCGTCCGGGCACGACCGGTTGAGGTAGAGCGACGTGCGGGCGCCGCCCGCCGTATCGGGAGGGATCTGCGGCGGGACCTGCACTTCCACGGGGCCTCCGGTGCGGGCGATCTCGGCCGCCAAAGCGTGGCGGTCCGCCACCTCGATGACGAGTCCGTCGGACGTGCCGATATTGGCGCCGCCGACCTGAAGGCGGATGACGATCCGCTCGCCCACCACCTCGCCGAAGAACGAATCGATCGGCAGCGAGAACGGGCTGCCCTCCACGTCGGGATCGGCGCCGCCCGCGTAGCCGCATGCCGGCAGGTATGCGAACCCGGCGATCTCGCCCTCCCCGCTTCCGACGACGCACCCCGGCGCGGCCGCAATCGCCGCCGCCGGCAACAGCAAGCCGATCGTCATCCGGCACGACGCGGCCGTCATTGCGGCAACAACTCCACCGCCGTCCCGACCGGGACGCCAAGGCGCCCGGCGGCGGAGCCGTTCCGGATGCCCATTTCGATCAGCCCGAGCGATCCGACGTACCATCCAAGTTCCCCTGCCGGCAGTTCGACGTAGCACAGAACGCGGCGCCTGACGATCTCCCCGGCGACAGACACGACGAAGCCGGTGCCCACCGGCCGCAGGCTGGTGACGATGTTCCCGAACCGGTCGACGTGCAGCACCCGCCCCGCCCTCGCGCCGATCGGCTCGCGGTACGGCGTCAGGCGCACCGGATCGGAGACGGCCTTGCCGAACGCCGCGGGGTCCTCGCCCGCGGCGATGCGACCCGCGACGGGACCGAACAGGTCCCGGCCGTGGAACGTCGGGCTCGCCCCGTGAAAACCGGACGGGTCGATCGACACGCACTCGAACGAACGAGCGTCGTCGAGCAGGTACGAGAAGATCCCGTTGTCGGGACCCACCAGGAACGCCTCGCCGCCGCCGAGCGCGATCGCCACCGCCCGGCGCGACGATCCGACGCCGGGATCCACGACCGCCAAGTGCACCGTGCCCCTCGGGAACAGCGGCGCGGCGACCAGCAGGGCGAACGCGGCCTCGTGGATCTGCTGCGGCCCGACGTCGTGGGTGACGTCCACCACCCGAGCGGACGGCGCCGCCGCCAGCACGGCGCCCTTGACCGCTCCGACGTACCCGTCCACCGTGCCGAAATCGGTGACCACCGTCACGATGCCGCTGCGCGGCGACGCGGTCATGTCGCCTCCTCCTCCGGGCCCGCGATCCACCCCGACGCGAGCACGCGGTCGCCATCGTACAGCACGGCGGCCTGCCCGGGGCAGATCGGCGCGCGCCGGTGCAGCCGGGCCTTGAGACGCCCGCCGTCCCGGGACGCGACGACCGACCCCTCGACCGGCGCGGCCGACGACCGGAACTGCACCGAACAGCGCAGCGGTCCCTCCGGCGGAAAGACCCGAGCGGCTTCGCCGCGAGGGTCCGCGGGGGTCCGGGGGGCGGTGAGGCGCGAAGCGCCGAACAGCCCCCCGGTGCAAACGTCCCGAGCGGCTTCGCCGCGAGGGTCCGGGGGGGTCCGGGGGGCGTCAAGCCGCGAAGCGGCGGACTGCCCCCCGGCATGGGCGTGATCGACCAGCCACCGGCAGTCGAACGCATCGAACGCGTCGCGGCCGACCTCCTCGCGGTCGCCGACCACGACGTCGCCCGTCGCCGCGTCGATGCCGATCACGTAGCGGCGCGCGCCGCCCGGCCCCGCGCCGAGCCGCCGCCGCTGGCCGACGGTGAAGCGGTGGATGCCCGAGTGACGGCCGACCTCCTTGCCGTCGGGCAGCACGATCCGGCCCGCCGGCGGAGCGCGCGAGGCGAATCGCTCGACGACCGGCCCGGGCCCTCCCCGGCCGAGGAAACACGCCTCCTGCGAATCGCCCTTGGCGGCGACAGCCGGCGCCACGCGGCGCGCGATCTCCCGTACCTCGGCCTTCCGCAGGCCGCCGAGCGGGGTGACGAGGGCGGCGAGCACGGCGGGGCGCACGCGGGAGAGGAAGTAGCTCTGGTCCTTCCCGCGGTCGGCGCCGCGGCGCAGCGACACGCGGCCGGACGCGAGCGCCTCCACCGCGGCGTAGTGCCCGGTCGCGAATCCGCCGGCGCCCACGCCGGCGGCGAAGGCGGCCAGCGACGGCGCCTTGACCTCGGCGTTGCAGACCACGCACGGGTTCGGCGTCATCGCCCTCGCGTACGCGTCGGCGAACGGGCGCACGACGCATTCGAGGAACGCCTCGCGCTCGTCGAGGACGTAGTGCGGAATCCCGAACGCCGCCGCAGTGCGGGCCGCTACCCGCAGGTCGTCGGGAGCGCAGCAGCGCCGGGCCGCCGCGAGCCCCTCGCCGCCGTCCCACAGCCGCAGCGTCACGCCGATCACCTCGTGGCCGGCCTCCAGCAGCAAGGCCGCGGCCACCGCGCTGTCCACCCCGCCGCTCATGCCGACCACGATGCGCACGAACCGATCAGGCACCAGACGGCCCACGGGGAGCAAGCGCCGGGACGAAGCCGCGGGCGCACTCG
>CAMTWF010000066.1:0-10435 GCA_947085355.1 uncultured delta proteobacterium | reverse complement strand
GTTCATGCTGACCTCCATACGATGCGGCGACGGCGACGGCGACGGCAACGGCAACGGCAACGGGGACGGGGACGGCAGGCGGGAGGCTGTAGCCGGGGCCGTGAACGGCTACGCTGGCCCCCCCACAAATCGCGAATGCACCCGCTGTCGGCTGTCGGCTGATTGCTGACTGCCGACTGCTTCCCTGCCGTTTGTAATCGCGGGCGGGGCGCGTGTAGCATGCACCGTGATGAGGGAAGGTCGCGGGGCCGGGGCGCCCGGACGACGGAATGCGGCGGTGCCTTCGGGCGGGTGTCCTCTCCCCTCGGCGACCACGGGCGACGTCACGGAGATCGAAGTCGAGGATCCCGACGTGCTGCGCCAGGTGCTCGGCCCGCAGTGCCGCCACCTGCGGTGTCTGGCGTCGGCTTTCGGGGCTCAGGCGGGGAGCCGCGGCGACAAGATCCAGTTGCAGGGGCCGCCGGGGGCGGTCGAGCGGACGCGGCGGTGCGTGGACCAGCTCGTGGAGCTGGCGGCCGCGGGGGCCGCGGTGCGCGCGCAGGAGGTCGAGCAGGCGATCGCGCTGGTCGCCGACGGCGAGACCGCGCGGCTCCGTGACCTGCACTCCGACGTGATCCTCGTCACCCCGGGGCGCCGTGCCGTGACGCCGCGAGGCGTGGGACAGCAGCGGTACGTCGAGGCGATCCGGACCACCGACCTGGTGTTCGCCATCGGTCCGGCCGGCACGGGCAAGACCTACCTGGCCATGGCCATGGCGATCGCGTCGCTCCAGGCCCGGACGTTCAGGCGGATCGTCCTGACGCGGCCGGCGGTCGAGGCCGGCGAGCGGCTCGGGTTCCTGCCCGGCGACATGGCCGAGAAGGTCAACCCGTACCTGAGGCCGCTGTTCGACGCGCTGCACGGCATGCTCGACGCGGACAAGGCGCAGGAGATGATGGCGCGGGGCGCGATCGAGGTGGCGCCGCTGGCATTCATGCGCGGCCGCACGCTCAACGACTCGTTCGTGATCCTCGACGAGGCGCAGAACACGACGCACGAGCAGATGCTGATGTTCCTCACGCGCCTGGGGTTCGACTCGAAGGCCGTCGTGACCGGCGACGTGACGCAGATCGACCTGCCCAACGGAACCCGATCCGGACTCGTGGAGGCGCGGGAGATCCTGGACGGGACCCCCGGGATCCGGTTCTGCCGGTTCACGGAGAAGGACGTCGTGAGACACCCGCTCGTCCAGAAAATCATCGTCGCCTACGAGGGCGCCCGGAACAGGGAAGCGGGGGGGAGGACCGCCGGCGGCGACGGCGCCCGGACGGGCGGCATCCCGGAATCCGGAGGCGACGGACGGTGAGTGCGCCCCGCGAGGAAATGCTGGCCGCGAGGATCGATCTGCTGGAGTCCGCGCTGGCGCGCAGGGACTCGGAGGTCAGGGATCTGGTGGCGATCGGCGTGGCGCTTGCCTCCGAGCGCGACACCGGACTGTTGCTCGACAGGATCCTCCACCACGCGCGCCGGGTGACGCAGGCCGACGCCGGGTCGCTGTACGTCGTCGAATCTCCCGGACGCGGCGAGGCGCCGGTCCATCTGCGGTTCAAGCTGAGCCAGAACGACTCGGTAGCCTTCCGGCCCGGCGAGTTCACCGTGCCGATCTCGACCGAGTCGATCGCGGGGTTCGTCGCCGCCACGAGGAAACCGCTCAATCTTCCGGACGCCTACAGCCCGCCGGCGGGGGCGCCGTATCGGCTGGACCGTTCCTTCGACGAGCGGGCGCGGTACCGCAGCCGGTCGATGCTGATCTGGCCGATGGTTTCGCACCGGGACGATCTGATCGGCGTCATTCAGCTCATCAACCGCAAGTCATCTCCCGGGCCGTTGCGCGGCCCAGCCGACATCGAGGATCGGGTCGTCCCGTTCGACCAGCGCAGCGAGCAGCTCCTGTCGGCGCTGTCCGCCCAGGCGGCCGTCGCCCTGGAGAACGCGATGCTCTACGAGGACATAGCGCGGGCCTTCGACGGCTTCGTCCAGGCGTCGGTGCACGCGATCGAGCAGCGGGACCCGACGACAAGCGGCCATTCCATCCGCGTGGCCGCGCTGAGCATCGAGTTGGCCCGGCGAGTCGACGAGTGCCGGGAGGGGCCGCTGGCCGGCGTCGGCTTCTCCGATGCCGACCTGCAGGAGCTGCGCTACGCCGCGCTTCTGCACGACTTCGGCAAGGTCGGCGTCCGGGAGGAGGTGCTCCTCAAGGCCAAGAAGCTCCCCGCGGGCTCCCTCGAACTGATCCTGGCGCGATTCGACTACGTCAGGAAGGCCGTCGAGGCCGAAACGTACCGCCGCAGGCTGGCGCTCGCCGAGGCCGGCGGTTCCCGCGAGGAGGCCGATCGGCTCGACGAGGAGTGCCGGATCCGCCTGGCGCGGATCGACGACGCGCTCCGGGTGATCCGCGCGGCCAACGAGCCGACCGTGCTGGCCAAGGGAACCGTTTCCGAAGTCGATGAGATCGCCGGGACGACCTTCGTCGGGCCGGACGGCGTCGAACGACCACTGCTGACGCCGTTCGAGGTGGAGTGCCTCCGGATCGCCCGGGGGAGCCTGACGGCGGCCGAGATCGTCGAGATCCAGTCGCACGCGCGGCATACGTTCGAATTCCTGTCGCGCATCCCGTGGGGACGCCGCTTCCACCGCCTGCCGCTCATCGCGGCGTCGCACCACGAGCGGCTGGACGGATCCGGCTACCCTGCCGGGCTCCCGGGGGAGCATGTGCCCGTCCAGTCGCGCATCATGGCCGTCGCCGACGTCTACGACGCGCTGACGGCCGCCGACAGGCCGTACAAGGCCGCCGTCCCGCCCCCGAGGGCGCTCGACATCCTGCGGCTCGAGGCCCAGGACCGCCACCTGGACGGCGACCTCGTGCAACTGTTCATCGATACGGAGGCATACCGCGCCGTCGAGAGGCTCGGCCGGGACTGAATTGGGGGTGCGCCCCGCCGACACGGCTGCCTTGACCGGGCGGGTCGCGGGGCCTATCGTGGCCTCGATGCATTTCGAGGAAGCGGATCGGCGATGCCGGTGACGATCGAGGTTGCCGGCAATCGCGGGCAAGATGCCCGCGCTACGACCGGCCGAGGAGGTGCCGTCATGAGGAGATCGCTGGTGCTCGTGGTTGCCGCAATGATCGGCGCAACACACGGCTGCGTACTGGAGCACGACCGGTGCGGGCAAGCCGGGGTCGGCTGCCCCGGGACACGGGGGGTCTGCGTGTGCGCCACGGGCCGCTGCGCCGATCCGGATCCGCGGTGCCCGAGCGGCTTCCACTACATCGGCAGCCGATGCGTGCCGGAGCCCGAAGCGCCGACCGCCATCCGGTCCACTTCCGCCTCGCCGGGCGTCTGCACGCCGGCCGACGCCGACGCCGGCCCGGATGCCGACGCGGGCCCGGACGCACTCGACGCGCCGGGCGACGTCACGGGCGATTCGTAGCCGCCCAGCGCGCCGGCAGATCGACCAGGCCGGCAGCCTCGGTGTGCGGGTCCGATGCGCCGGATGCGATGCGGTCGGACGCGGCATCGAGTTCGGCGGCGAGCGGTCCGGCGAGCGCGGCGTCGATGCGCGCGCGGACGAGGTCGATCAGGGCGAACCGCGCGTTCTCCGTCCGCTGTCGGACGTCCGCGCCGGACGACCGCATCCATTCCTCGCGGCGGTCCACGCACGCGGCGATCTCGTCGATTCCGCGCCCGTCGACGGCGCAGGCCAGGACTACGGGCGGCGTCCACCCGCCCGGGCGCGACGCGCCGAACGCGATCATCTGTTCCAGCTCGCGCGCCGTCTCGTACGCCCCGTCGCGGTCCATCTTGTTCACGACGAAGACGTCGGCGATCTCGATGACGCCGGCCTTGAGCGTCTGGACGGCGTCGCCGGCGCCTGGGGCGACGACGAGCAGCACGGTGTCGGCGACTCGCGCGACGTCGATCTCGTCCTGGCCGACGCCGACGGTTTCGAGCAGCAGGGTTCGGAACCCGGCGGCTGCCAGGACGGCCAGCACGTCTCGGGCCGACGCGCTGAGACCGCCGAGCCTGCCCCTGGTGGCGAGCGACCGTATGAAGACGTCGTCGTCGGCCGCGTGGCGCTGCATGCGGATCCTGTCGCCGAGGATGGCGCCGCCGGTGAACGGGGATGACGGATCGACGGCGACGACGCCGATGCGCCGTCCGCGGGCGCGGCCGGCATCGATCAAGCGGTCGACGATTGTGGACTTGCCGGATCCCGGGGGTCCGGTGATGCCGACGATGCTCGCGCCGCCGGCGGCCCGGTAGATCCCCGGCATGTGGATCAGGCCGGCCGGATCCCGGTCGTCGACGAGGCGGATCAGGCGGGCCACCGCCCCGCGGTCCCCCCCGAGCACCCTTGCGGCGAGGCTCTCGGCCACGGGACGCTCGTACCACGCGGGGGGGTTGATTTCCACCGGCCCGGCAGGGTAGAAGCCCGAGCGCCGTGGGGCGATTAACTCAGCGGTAGAGTGCCATCTTCACACGGTGGAAGTCACTGGTTCGAATCCAGTATCGCCCACCGATGGGACGCGAAAGGCGGGGAGACCCGCGGAATCCGGAAGGGAGGAACAGATGAGCGAGTACAGATCGTTCGTGCCGGCCGAGACGACGATGGCCGAGTTCACGGTCAAGGCCGTGGTGATCGGCGCGATCATGTCGGCCGTGCTGGGCGCGGCCAACGCCTACCTCGGGCTCAAGGCCGGCATGACCGTGGCGGCCACGTTTCCCGCGGCGGTCGTCGCGATGGCGGCGCTGCGGCTCTTCCGCGGGACGATCCTCGAGGAGAACACGTGCCGTACCACGGCGGCCGTCGGCGAGGCGCTCGCCGCGGGGGCCATCTTCACGATCCCCGCGTTCCTCATCACGGGCGTGTGGACCTCGTTCAACTACGTCGAGAGCACGGTCCTCATGCTTCTCGGCGGCATCCTCGGCGTGCTCTTCGTCACGTTCCTGCGTCGGGTGCTGATCGAGGACGCGACGCTGCCGTTCCCGGAGTCGGTCGCCTGCGCGGAGATCGTGAAGGCCGGACAGAAGGGGTCGACCGGGGCGGGCTACGTCTTCGGCGCGATGGGGTTCGCCGCGCTGTTGCAGCTCGTCCAGGCGAGCAACGGCGTCAAGCTGATGGCCGCCACGTGGAGCAAGTTCGTGGCGTTCTCGCAGTCGAAGGTCCAGATGATGGTGGGCGGCGCCGCGCACGGTCCGCCGGCCGTGCACGGCGGCGGCATCTTCATCGAGACGCCGGGGCCGAGCCCGGCGCTCATAAGCGTCGGTTACATCATCGGGCCGAGGCTCTCGTCGATCGTGTTCGCCGGCGGCGTGCTCGCCTGGTTCCTGCTCGTCCCGCTGCTGTTGTTCATCAATCCGGGGATGGGAATGTACCTCGACATCCCGGCCGGCGACGCCTACCCGACGTGGGCCGACATGGCCAAGGGCGTGTGGCGCTCGCAGGTGCGCCCCCTCGCCGTCGGATCGATGCTCGTGGCGGCCTTCTTCACGCTGTTCCGCATGCGCAAGTCGCTCGGCGCGGGAATCAGGCGCGCCGTGAACGACATGCGGAAGGTGGCGGGAGGGGTCGGGCAGGAGACGCCGCGCACCGAGCGCGACCTGCCGCTCAAGTGGGTTTCGTTCATGATCCTCGCCATGGTGGTGCCGATCGCCTACGTGTACTACCTGTTCTGCGATTCGGTCGGCGGCGCCGCGGTGGCGGCTCTCGTGATGACCGTCGCCGGGTTCCTGTTCGCCGCCGTCGCCGGGTTCCTCGTCGGCACGATCGGCTCGTCGAACAACCCGGTCTCGGGCCTCACGCTTTCCACGCTGATCATCGCGGCGCTGCTCATGGTCGCGATCGGCGTCACGGGCAACTTCGGCATCGCGGCCGTCCTCGGCGTCGCCACGGTCGTGTGCTGCTCGTCGGCCGTCGCGGGCGACATCATGCAGGACCTCAAGGCCGGCCACATCCTGGGCGGCACGCCGTGGAAGATGCAGGTGGCCTGCATGATCGGCGTCGTCGTCGCCGCGTTCACGCTGGTGCTGCCGCTGCACCTGCTGCACGTCGGCACGCCTGGCGGCATCGGCGGCCCCAACCTGTCGGCGCCGCAGGCGGGCCTCATGGCGATGCTCTCCCAGGGCATCGTCGGCGGCGACATGGCCTGGCCGCTGGTCGGCGTCGGCGCCGCCTTCACGGTGGCGATGATCCTCGTCGGCGCGCCGTCTCCCATGCTGATCGCGGTCGGCATGTACCTGCCGTTCACGGCGACCGCGCCCATCTTCCTCGGCGGCATCGTGAAGTGGCTGGTGGACGGCTTCGTGGCCCGCCGCGCCATGGAGAAGCCCCTGCAGGAGAAGGTCGACAACACGGGGATCCTGATCGCCTCCGGCCTCATCGCCGGCGAGGCGCTCATGGGCATGGGCCTCGCCGCGTGGACGGCCGGCACCGGCAGCGGCGGCGCCATCCTGGATCTCTACGACGGCGCCTGGCCCGGCGGCATCCTGATCCTCGTCATCGCCGCCGTGCTGATCTGGTTCCCGCTCCGGGCCGCCGGGAAGGTCTCCGCGGGCTAGCCGCGCGGGACTCCCCTCGTTGCCTTCCAGGGTCGGAAACCGCGCCCCGCCGCCCGACTTGGGCGACCTCGTCCCGATCCGTTGCGTCGATTGCGAGCCGCGCGACGGCGGCCTGGTGACGCTGCTGCGGCCGAAGTTCCCCTCCGGCCTGTTGGGCCGCTGGCTCCAGCCGCGCCTGCGCCGGCCCTGCTACCGGGTCCACCTTGACGAGATCGGATCGGCCGTCTGGGAGTTCGCCGACGGGTCGCGCACGGTGAGGGAGGTCGCGGCCGAGATCGAGAGGCGTTTCGGCAACCGCGTCGTCCCGGCGCTCCAGCGGGTGGGAACGTTCGTACGCGAGTTGAACAGGGGGGAGATGATGCGCCTGATGGATCCGCGCTGATCGGCTACGGCGCGGGCGGCGCTGCGGGCGCTCCGGCCTCGGTCTGCTGCCCTGCGGTGGGAGCTGTCTCGCCCCGCGTCTCGGGCGTCCGGTTGCCCCGACACCCGCACGGTCCGGCGCCGCCGCCCCGACCGCCGCGGCCTGGGCACCCTGCGGTCCCAGCCGGCTGGTCGGCCTGACCGCCCCGACATCCGCACGCCCCGCCCTCGCCGTGGCCGTGGCCGTGGCCGTGGTCGTGGCCGTGGCCGTGGCCGGCGCCGCCATGCCCTCGGCACCCGCCGCCCTGCCCGCCACGGCATCCGCAGCCCTTGCCGGCCCCGTGTGCCATACGGTCCGGGGCTGCCGCGAGATCCGGAGGCAGATCGACGAACCAGACGCCGCCCTTGCCCGATCGGAAAGCGATGCGGCGGCCGTCCGGCACCCAGACGGGGTCGGTCTCGGCTCCCGGATCGGAGGTCAACTGGACGTACACCGCCGGCGCGATCAGATGCCGGACGCACGCGCGCAGCCTCTCGCCGGCCTGTTGGGGCGTCTCGCCGGCGGCGACGGGAGGGCACGCATCGCGGAAGAGCCCGTTCTCCCCGGCCTCGTCGACCTGCGCCGGGCCCCCGAGCTGGACGTTCTTCTCGGCGACCGCGGCCCAGTCGATCCCCGGGAAACGAACGACCCAGATGTCCAGGTCGGCGTCGTTGGCCGGGTCGTCGTCCGCGTCCTTCCGGGCCGCGTGGAACGCGAGCATGGCGCCGTCGGGGGACCACGCCGGCTGGTGCTCCCAGGCCGACTGCGGTCCCTTGGCGATCTCCACCGCCGCGGGGGCCGGCGCGTCTCCGGATGCGGCGTCCGCCGCCTTCGCCTTGGGCGTCTCGCCGGTGACGTTGATCGGTTTGCCTTCGCCCGAGGCGAGCGCGATCCAGAGGTCGCCGCCGCGCGAGAAGGCCATCCAGGCGCCCGAGGGGTCGAACGTGACGTTGCCGCTGAGGCGGGGGACCGCCTGAACGGCCTTCGCCACCGCCCCGTCTCCCGCCTCGGACATCTTGCACGCCGCCGCGCCGGCGGCGCAGGCGACCAGCACCCCAACGATCTGTCTGCGCATCGTGTTTCCTCCCGGCGGCCCAGTCGGCCGCACCGGGGCGGGAAGCTAGCAGGGGTGAAGCGGCGGGGCAATCGTGCCGCGAGGTTCGCGGCTCAGTAGACCATCCGGAGGGACAGCAGCATCGGTATCAGGTCGTTCTTGAGGTCGAACGTCATGTCGGCGACGGCCACTTCCCTGCCGTCCGCGTCGGTGACGCGGCCGGTCATGGAAGTGATCGTATCGAGGAAGCGCAGCCAGTCGATCTCCTTGCGGCCGTGGAAGCGGTAGGAGGCGCCGTCGGCGCCGTGGAACTCGAACTCGTAGACGAGGCGGCGGCCGGAGAAGAGGGCGATCTCGAGCGTCCCCTCGATCGGGACGCCGTCGGCGAATTCGTCCATGAACAGGGTGCCCCGGATCCGGGTCATCTGATCCCGCATGAAGCGCTGCACGCTGTCGGCGGTCACGGTCACGGTGAAGCCGACGTTCTTCCCGCCGGACGCCCCGTCGCCGGTGCGGCGGTACGTCCCCGACATCGTCTCGGTGAACTCGAAGCCGACATCGAGCGACTCGACGATGGACCCCTTGTCGTACCTGGGCGCCCAGCGGTTGTCCTGGTACCAGCGCAGCACATCCGGGTAGGCCGTGCGGATGTCGGGGTACTTGACCGTCCAGCCCAGGCGCTTGAGCTTGGCGTTGGAGAAGACGACGTCGCGGACCGCGTACGATACGGCGGCGCGATCCAGCTTCGGCGTGAGTTCCCCGCTCAGGCCGTGCCGCCTCTGGACGATCTTCCAGAGCACCGAGGCCGGCACGTTGACCGCCTTGATGAACAGGTCCGTGTCGATCACCGGGAGGGCGACGCGCGCCACCCACTTCGGCGGTATCGGGATCCGCGTCGTGATCGGGAAGCCGTACGCCTGGATCGCCGCCATGATGATCTCGCCGAACGGCAACGGCGTGTCGTCGCACACGTTGTACGCCTCGCCGTAGGCGTCGCGGTTGTCCATCACGAACACCGCCGCCCGCGCCACGTCCTCCGCGTGCACCCAGTTCGACTTGGGACCACCGCTCAGGCCGACCATCGCGGTCCCGCCCGACATCAGCTTCAGGATCGGCGGAAGCGTGGGCATGAGGCCGCCCAGCATCCTGCCCCGCGGCCCGTAGATGAGGCTGGGCCGGAGGAAGACCCAGCCGGGCCCCCCCTTGCGGGCGAGCTGCCGGATCAGGGCCTCCGAGTCGATCTTGCTCTGCTCGTAGGCGCTGTCGCCCTTCAGCGGCGTCTCCTCGGTGATCAGCCCGTCGGTCGCCTGGTAGATCGACCCCGACGAGAAATGCACGAAGCCGCGGACGTTCTCCTCGCGCGCCGCCTCGTACAGCACGCCGACGGCGTCGACGTTGATCGGCTTGAGTTCCTCGTACGACATCGAGATGTCGAGCACGGCCGCCGTGTGGATCACGTAGTCGGCGTCGCGCACGCACGCACGCGCGAACGCCGGATCCGTCAGGTCGCCCACCCGGTCCTCCACCCGGGACCGATGCGCGCG
Source organism: uncultured delta proteobacterium (assembly GCA_947085355.1). Classification (GTDB taxonomy): domain Bacteria; phylum Myxococcota_A; class Polyangia; order DRWM01; family JAAZOP01; genus CAMTWF01. Next base: position 838 of record CAMTWF010000066.1, on the reverse strand, counting down.
ATCCGGAGGATCGAGCCTCGCCCCGGGCCGGTCGACCCTGACGACGCGGGTGTCCTCGACCCGCAGCAGCTCGCCGACGATGAAGCCGCCGACCGAGCCGGCGGCGCCGGTCACGACGACCGTCCTCGTCCCCTTCTTTCCGCCCATCCGAGACCTCCCTTCGCCCCGCCGCCACAGCCGACGGCCGGACGCCGGCACTCTACGTGACGCAGTGCGTTATGCAAGCGAAAAAGTACAATGCCGAAGTTTGGCGTCCACGTTCGGCGGCGGGCCGCCCGAGGGAGGGGGGGGGCGGCAGCCGCGGTGAGGGGTTGGGGCCGGCGACCGCGCTGCGGACGGGTCCGGGAGAGCCCTGACGCCGAGTACGCCTCGCGCACCCAGTCGCGCGATGCGCCGTCGTACCGGTAGACGCCGGCGCCCGTGACCAGCTCGGGCGCTCCGTCCGAATCGACGTCCGCCACGACGGGGAAGGCGCCGATGCCGATCGACGAGTAGACGCCGCCGTCCGGCTGGGGACCGAGGCCGTCTCCGAGGAGCGCGCCGTCGGCGGCCAGGATGATGCCGCCGCGCAGCACCTCGGGCACGCCGTCGTCGTCCAGGTCGTGGATCGACGGCCCCGACCAGCCGCCGCCGGTGACGTTGTACGGCGTGCCGTCCGCGCGGCGGCTGCGCCACAGGACGCCCCACGAGCCGGCCGTGCGGTCGTACCGGAAGGCGACGACTCCGCCGCCCGCCTGGAACGCGACGATCTCCGGGGCGCCGTCGCCGTCGAGGTCCCCGACGGCGGGCGGGCACGAGTGGCAGACGAGCTGCATGTCGAGGCTGAACTGCTGGGAGC
>CAMTWF010000065.1:0-2096 GCA_947085355.1 uncultured delta proteobacterium | reverse complement strand
CACCCCCGACCTCCGAGAGGTTTCGCGCAGAGGAAAGGGCTTCCGCCGTCCGTGCGAACCCCTCCCTACCGGTTCGGGGCTATGAAGAGGGCTGAACGGTTGCGACGGCGCATCGTTGCGGTTCACGTCATTCGCCGCGACCGTCACGGTGCAAGATGCGGCCGACACGGCCCAGGCGCACGCGTGCGGGATCGGGCACGGGCACGGGCACGGGCACGGGCACGGGCACGGGCACGGGCACGGAATGCGGCCCCCGCGGTGAACGGTTGAAAAGGGCGATCGTGGCCGTCTTGAAATGGTTGGGCCGTCGACCTACGTTCCACGGGCTCCGCGGGCGGCCGAGGGGGCCCCGCGGGGGCGCGGCGAAGGAGAACGGCATGGCCGATTCGGGCGCGGGAGGATTCGGGTGCATCGCGATCGTGAACCGCGGGGAGCCGGCCATGCGGCTCATCAACGCGGTGCGCGAGTGGAACCGGGAGCGGGACGAGCGGCTCCGCACCGTGGCCCTGTACACCGACCCGGACCGCGACGCGCTCTTCGTCCGCGAGGCCGACGAGGCCTTCCCGCTCGGCCCAGCCTTCTTCCTCGACCCGCGCGACACCGACGAGACCGGAAGCGCGCGGAGAAAGAGCAGGTACTTCGACTACGACACGCTGCGCGAGGCGTTCGCACGGACCGGCGCGGACGCGGCCTGGGCCGGATGGGGGTTCGTGTCGGAGCAGCCGGACTTCGTCGATCTCTGCCGCGAGTGCGGCGTCGTCTTCATCGGCCCGCCGGCCGAGGCGATGCGCCGGGTGGGCGACAAGATCGCGGCGAAGCTGCTGGCGGAAAAGGCCGGCGTCCCGGTTGCGCCGTGGAGCGGCGGGGCGGTCGCGGACGCGGAGGCGGCGCGAGCACACGCCGCGCGGATCGGCTTCCCGCTGATGGTCAAGGCGACCGCGGGCGGGGGCGGCCGCGGGATCCGCATCGTGCCCGACCAGTCGCGGCTCGACGAGGCCCTCGCGTCGGCGTCGGCGGAGGCGCACAAGGCGTTCGGCGACGGCACGGTGTTCCTCGAGGCGCTCGTGACCGGCGCCCGCCACATCGAGGTCCAGATCATCGCGGATCGCCACGGCGCCGTATGGGCCGCCGGCGTGCGGGACTGCTCGGCGCAGCGCGGCCATCAGAAGATCCTGGAGGAGGCCCCGTCCCCGGCCCTGACGGAGGAGCAGGACGCCGCAATCCGCCTGGACGCCGTGCGGATCGCCAGCGCGGCCGGATACGAGAACGCCGGCACGGTCGAGTTCCTGTTCGATCCGGGATCGGGCCGCCGGTTCTTCATGGAAGTCAACGCGAGGCTCCAGGTCGAGCACCCCGTCACGGAGGTCACGACCGGCCTGGACATGGTGAAGCTGCAGATCGCGGTCGCGCGTGGCGAGCGGCTCGACGGGGAGCCGCCGCGGACGCGGGGCCACGCGATCGAGGCCCGCTTCTGCGCGGAGGATCCGGACCGCGGATTCGCGCCGTCTCCCGGCAGGCTCATCCGGTTCCGCCCCGGTCTCGGGCCCGGCGTCCGGATCGACGCCGGCGTGCAGGAGGGCGACGTCATCCCGTCCGAGTTCGATTCGATGATCGCCAAGTTCGTGGCATGGGGCGCCACGCGCGAGGAGGCCCGGGCGCGGCTGGTCCGCGCCCTCCTCGACACGCTGGCCGTCGTCGAGGGCGGCGCCACCAACCGGGCGTTCCTGCTGCGGCTGCTGTCGCACCCCGATTTCGTCTCGTCCCGCATCGACGTCGGCTGGGTCGATCGGCTGGCGGGAGCCGGCGAGGCGGACGCCGGTCCCGATGCGGACGTCGCGCTGCTTGCGGGGGCGATCGTCCTGCACGAGCGGTGCGTTGCCGAGGAGGAAATGAACTTCTTCGCCTCCGCGACCCGCGGGCGGCCGTCGCCGCCGGGGGCCCAGCGGCGACGCGCCGTCGAACTGCGGTACCGCGGGCGCGAGTACCGCTTCCGGATCGCCACGCCGGCGCCGGGCCTCTACCGAGTGCGCATCGACGGGGCCGACATCGAGGTCCGCTGGGAGCGCACCGACGAGCACCGCGCCCGTCTCGTCATT
>CAMTWF010000064.1:0-10087 GCA_947085355.1 uncultured delta proteobacterium | reverse complement strand
GTCGGCGTGACGCATCCGGTTCGCCGGATCCGCGAGCACGGCGATCGCCGGCGCGGCTCCGGCCGCCCGGCGGCCACGCGTCACGCCAGCGGCGCTCCGCAGCGCCTCGACGAACACCTCGGCCGATCTGAACCGCAGGTCCGGCTTCTTCTCGATCGCCTGGTGGACTACCGCCTCGACGGCGATCGGCACCGGCTCGGCCGCGCGCACCGCCGAGAGCCGCGGCGGCGCATCGCGGATCTGCATCATCAGGAGATCGAGCGGCTTCTCCGCGTCGAACGGCGGTCTGCCGGCCAGCATCTCGTAGAGGATCATGCCGCACGAGTAGATGTCGCTTCGTGCATCCACCGGGTCCCCGGCGGCCGCTTCGGGCGACATGTACTTCGGCGAGCCGAACACCAGACCGGAGCGGCTCGCCACGGTTCGGTGATCGAGGAGCTTGGCGATGCCGAAGTCGAGCACCTTGATGAAGTCGGGATCCTCCCCGACCCGCGTCAGCATCACGTTCTCGGGTTTCAGGTCGCGGTGCACTATCCCCGCGCGGTGCGCCTCGCCCAGCGCCGCAAGCACCTGCTCGGCCACGTGGACCGCCCGTTCCAGCGGCATCCCGCCCGGTGTCATCGCCCTCGACAACTGCACGCCGGTCACGAACTCCATCGCCAGGAACAGGTTGCCGTCGGGCAGGACGCCCGCGAGATACAGGTGCACGATGTTCGGGTGCGAGATCCGGCTGGCGATCTGCGCTTCCCGCTGGAAGCGGGCCACGATTTCCCTCTGCGACCGCAGCTCCGGATGAAGGACCTTGAGCGCCACGGGGCGGCCGATGCCGAGCTGCTTGGCGCGGTACACGGTGCCGGTCGAACCGACGCCGCAAAGCTGCTCGACGACGAACTGCGAGTAGATCGTCTGCCCAAGGTAGGCGTTCAGCGCCGGTTGCGAGGTCTTCACCCGCGCCGGCGGGAGCGAGTCACCGAGGATCTGCGGCGCCTCGGCCTCGATCGCGCGGATGGCGGACGTGACCAACGGAGGGACGACGGAAGGGCGCAGGGGATGGTGTGGAGCGGGAGCGGGAGCGGGAGCGGGAACGGGAACGGGAGCGGGAGGCGGGGTGGCAGGACGGTCCACCAGCTTCCGGCCGTGCTCGGGGCAGAAGCTCAGCGATTCATCGAAACTCTTGCCGCAAACCGGGCAGTGGCGAGGGCCGGGCTGACCGTCGATCATACCGCAGCGACGCTACAACAGGAGGGGCGCCATGCGCCATGCGCCGTGCGCTATGCGCTATGCGCTATGCGCTCGGACGGAGCTGCGGACGGAGCTGCGTCCGGAGCCTGCCGAGCATGCGGGATACGTGGTCCGCCTTCTCTGTCACGCCGCCATCGTCCTCGCCGGAGCGGACGCGGGGAGACCGAGCTTCGTCCGGACGCGCGCCTCGATGTCCGCCAGCAGCGCCGCATTCTCCCGCAGGGCATGGGTCGCCTTCTCCTTGCCCTGTCCGATGCGCTCGCCGCCGAACGAGAACCACGCGCCGCTCTTGTCGACCACGCCCTGTGCGACGCCGAGGTCGAGGATTTCGCCCGCCGCGTCGATGCCGAGGCCCCATCGGATCTCGAACTCGGCCTCGGCGAAGGGCCGCGCGACCTTGTTCTTGACGACCTTGACGCGCGTCATGCTGCCGACCGGGGTATCGCCGTCCTTGACGGTCTGGATCTTGCGGACGTCGAGCCTGGCGGAGGAGTAGAACTTGAGCGCGTTGCCGCCGGTGGTGGTCTCGGGGCTGCCGAAGAAGACGCCGATCTTGTGGCGGAGCTGGTTGATGAAGACGATGCAGGTCTTGTTCCGGTGCGTGACCGCCGTGAGCTTGCGCAGCGCCTGGCTCATGAGACGCGCCTGGAGGCCCATGTGCGCGTCGCCCATCTCGCCCTCGATCTCGGCGCGCGGCGTGAGGGCGGCGACGGAGTCGATGGCGATGATGTCGACGGCGGCCGACCGGCAGAGGATCTCGACGATCTCGAGCGCCTGTTCGCCGGTGTCGGGCTGGGACAGGTACAGGCGCTCCACCTGGACGCCGATTCCGGCCGCGTAGCGCACGTCGAGCGCGTGTTCGGCGTCGACGAAGGCGGCGACGCCGCCGGCATTCTGGGCCGAGGCGATGGCGTGCAGCGCCAGCGTCGTCTTGCCGCTCGATTCGGGGCCGAAGATCTCGACGATGCGCCCGCGCGGGTAGCCGCCGATCCCGAGCGCCACATCGAGCGCCAGGGAGCCGCTCGGTATGGCCGCGATCGGGTCGACGGCGGACTCATCGCCGAGCGCCATGATGGCGCCCTTGCCGAACTGCTTTTCGATCGAGGCGATCGCGGTTTCGACCGCCTTCGCCTTTTCGGTTGTACGTTCCGCGATCCAGCCCATCTGTTTCCTCCTTACGCGAGTCCGGCGGCGCTCATGGCCTTGACCGCGTCCGCGTCCGCGGCGGCGTGCCGATCCGGGAGCCTGTACTGCACCGCCTCGGCGAGGTGGCGCGTTTCGACCGCCGCGGCGCCCTCGATGTCGGCGATCGTGCGGGCGATGCGGATGACGCGATGGTAGCCGCGCGCGGTCAGGCCGAGGCGATCGGCCGCGCGCACGAGGAACGCGCGACCGGTCGAGTCCAGAGGCGCCGCGACGACCAGTTCCGGCCCCGCCAGGCGGGCGTTGGTGCCGGCCGTCAATCCGAGGCGAGAGGCTCGGGCGGCCTGCCTGGCTCGGGCCTCGCCGACGCGGGCCCTCACCGCGTCGCTTCGTTCGGCGTCGCCGGGCCGCGCCCGATCCATGTCGCCGGGGGATACGGGCCCGACGTGCACCTGCAGGTCGATGCGGTCGAGCAGGGGGCCCGACATCCGCGACTGGTAGCGTTCGATGGCGCCCGGCAGGCAGCGGCAGGCGCGCCGGGGATCGCCGAGGTGGCCGCACGGGCAGGGGTTGGCGGCGGCCACCAGGGAGAAGCGCGCCGGGAACGCGGTCGCCCCGCAGGCGCGAGCGACGATGATCTCGCCGGATTCGAGCGGCTGGCGTAGCGCTTCGAGCGCGGCGCGGTTGAACTCGGGAAGCTCGTCGAGGAAGAGCACGCCGTTGTGTGCGAGGCTGGCCTCGCCCGGGCGTTGCGGGTTGCCGCCGCCGACCAGGCCGGCGTAGCTGACGGTGTGGTGCGGCGCGCGGAAGGGCCGGGCGGCGGCGTCCCGGCGGCGCGGGTCGAGCAGGCCGGCGGTCGAGTGAACGATCGCGGTCTCTCGCGCCTCGTCGGGGGCCATCGGCGGCAGGATCCCGGGCATCCGTTCGGCCAGCAGCGTCTTGCCCGATCCCGGCGGGCCGACCAGGAAGAGGTTGTGCCCCCCGGCCGCGGCGATCTCGAGCGCGCGTCTGGCGACCGGTTGTCCGACGACGTCGCCGAGATCGCCGCAGGGCCGGGAGGCTTCGGCCGGGGAGGCTGCCGAGGGGGGAGGGATCTCGGCCCGGCCGAGCAGGTGCAGGACGAGGTCGCCCAGGGTGTGCGGGCCGACGACGCGCAGATCGACCCACGGGGCCACCTCGGCCGCATTCCGGGCGGGGAGCACGAGCGTCCCGGCGCCGAGGCGTCCGGCGGCGAGCGCGACGGGTAGCGCGCCGCGGATCGGGATCAGCGTCCCCGCCAGGGTCACCTCGCCCGCGAAGACGCCGTCGGAGGCCCGCTCGATCGGCACCTGCCCCTGCGCCGCCAGCAGGCCGACCGCGACCGCGAGGTCGAGGCCGGCCGATCGCTTCGGGGGATCCGCCGGGGAGACGCCGATCGTGATTCGCTTGCCCGGAAGGTCGTAGCCGCACCGGCGCAGGGCCGAGGCGACCCGCACGAGACACTCCTTGCCGGGGCGCTCGGCCATCCCCGTCAGCCGCACGCACGGGTACCCGCCGTCGACCTCGACGTCGACGATGACCTCGCGGCCTTCGATCCCCTCGAGCAGAGCGCTGCGAATCCTGGCCAGCACGTCGTCCCTCCGCGGAAGCGAGGGCAAGGCATGCCGCGTGCCACGTCTCGGGCCGCGTCATCGCGGCGATTTGCGGAGAGCCCGCCGGCGCAGCGGCGGCGGACGCCGGCGGTGACATCCTTGCCCTGGCGGTGTACCGATCGACGCCGATGGAGAAGCGGGAACCGGAGGGAGACGGGTACGGACCGCGGCACCCGCTCGAACGGCTGACGGCCAGGAACTGGGCGATCGGCTTGGCGCGTCTGGCCGTCGCGGTCGCGATCGCCGGCGCCGCCGTCGCCTACGCGGGGCGGGAGACGTGGGACGTTCTGCTGAAGATCGAGATCCTGCCGTGGCTCGCCGCCGGGGCTGCGCTGACCCTGGCGCAGCGCGTGCTCCGCATCCGGAAATGGGCCTGGATCGTGGAGGGCTTTCCTCTTCCGCATCGCCCGTGGGCGTGGCTGCTGCGCATCCAGTTCGTCGGCCTGTTCGCCAACCTCGTCGTGCCCGTCTCCGAGGCGCTGAAGGCGTGGGCCGTCTCCGACCGCAGACGCGACGTGACGCCCGCGGTCGAGACGCTGGTCATGGACACCGCGCAGGAAGCTCTCGCCGTCGGCGCCGTGGCCCTTGCCGCCGCGCTGGTCGCGATGGGCCCCGGCGGCTGGTGGACCTGTCTGCCGGGAGCGTGCGTGCTGCTCCTGGCGGCGCTCGTTGCGGCCGCGATCCGTCTGCGGCCGCGCCGTGTCCCCGGCTATGGGGTGCGGTTGCGGCCGCGGATGCTGGCGGTGTCGTTCCTGGAGGCCGCCTGCCTGCTCGGGGCCTACGCCGCGGCGCTCGCCGCCGTCGGCGCGGACATGCCCGCGGCGTTCCTGGTCGCCGTCTTCCCGCTGCTCTACATGAGCCACGTCGTATCGCTGACTCCCGCCGGCCTCGGCCTGCGCGAGGCGCTCTTCGCCCTCGTCTTCGGCGGCCTGTCGCGGACGCCGACGGAGATCGCCGTGGCCACCGGCCTGATGATCTCGGCAATGCAGATCGTGGTCGCCGTCGGCGCCGGCGGAATCGCGCTCGCCTGGCCGGGCCGCGCGGTCGAACGGCCTCCCCGGGACGACGGCGGCTGACCGTGGCCTGCCGTGCCAATCCGGGCCACCTCCCGTGCGGGAACGGACGCGACTGCCAGCCGCCCCGGTCGCGGCGCCTGGTTGGAGAGAGACGGCGGGCCGGGAGAAATGCCTGTAGATCCAAGGGGGTTCCGGCCGATCGCAGCGCGTGCTTGCGGCCCGGGCACGCATCTGGCAGAAGAGGCCGGTCGGACGCGATTCCGGGAAGCGAGAGGAGATCGCTTCCCCAGCCTCCCGGTGGAGGAGCCCCGGGAGCAGGAAGGAGGATCGAGATGAGATGTTGTAGTTGGATTCGAACACCATTGGTCGTGGCCGTGGCGATGGCCTTCGTGCCGCTCGGCTGCCAGGAGGATCCCAGCGATCCGATGCCGAACCCGCCGTACACGCCGTGCACCAGCGACGAGCAGTGCACGGTGGCGGGGGAGGTGTGCGACACGAGCCGGGGGTGCGAGTCGTGCTGTCCGGGGGCGTCACCCGGGTCCGCCTGCATCGCGATGTGCTGCGGCCGGTGCGCGGCGGATACCCGGCCGGACTGTTCGAGCGACTCCGAGTGCCTTGAGGGGGTCCAGTGGTGCGAGGGCGGGAAGTGCGTGCCGTGCGACAACAGCGGCCTGGAGTGCGACAGGTTCTGCCCCGGCGGCATGGTCCCGCCGCGCAACGGATGTCAGCCGTGCGAGTGCGCCCCGTACGGGCCGTGCATGTCCGACGATCAGTGCGGCGCCGGCGAGGTGTGCGACACGTCGGGCTGCCTGTCGTGTTGCCCGGATGCGGGGCCGGACGTGGCTTGCATCGACGCCTGCTGCGGCATGTGCGTGCCGGATCCGGGGCCGGAGTGTTCGAGCGACTCGGACTGCCGGGCGGGTCTCGAATGGTGCGAGGGCGGGCGCTGCGTGCCGTGCGACAACAGCGGCGAGGCGTGCGACATGTACTGCCCCGCCGGCATGGTCCCGCCGCGCAACGGGTGTCAGCCGTGCCGGTGCGCGTCCTACGAGCCGTGCATGGGCGACCGGCAGTGCGACGAGGGGGCCGGCGAGGTGTGCGACCTGTCGGAGTGCCTGTCCTGCTGCCCGGATGCCGGGCCGGACGTGGACTGCATCGCGGCGTGCTGCGGGCGCTGCGTGGCCGGGGCGAGATATCCCTGCGAGCATCATGGGGAGTGCGCGTTCGGCGCCGAGTGGTGCATCGACGGCGTCTGCGTGCCGTGCGACAACAGCGGCCTGGCGTGCCTGATCGGCTGCGTGCTCGTGGACCCGATCCACGGTTGCCAGCCGTGCCGGTGCGCCTCGCGCTACAGGCCGTGCATGAGCGACGCTCAGTGCCCCGAGCGGTGCGACACGTCGGAGTGCCTGTCGTGCTGTCCGGACGCGGCCCCGGGCACGCCCTGCATCGACGCCTGCTGCGGCGCCTGCGCCCCATGGCTTCCGTAGCCTGCGCCGTCGCCTGACGGCGCGCGGCGTCGCGTCAGCACAGCCCGCAGTACGAGCAACAGGCCGAGTCGTCGCAGTCCGTCGCCCCGTTCAGGTCGTTGTCGACGCCGTCGGAGCACCAGTCGGTCTCGACGATGCAGACCGGCGTGCACGGGACTGCGCCGGACATGCAGTTGGTGTTGCCGTCGCAGTCGTCGTCGATGCTGTTGCAGACGTCGGGCGGAGGCGTGCATGATTCCGGCGGCGGAGTGGTGCACGCATCCGTGCACGCGCCGGCGCCGGTCGTCCCGCACGTCGTAGTGCATGCCATCGGATCCCCCGACCTGCACTCGAACCCCTCGTCGGTCGTCGTGTCGCAGTCGTCGTCGGCCCCGTTGCACGCCTCGTCGGCCGAACGGTACTCGCACTCACAGCCCGGCTCCCCATCCGCGTTGACGTAGCCGGGAAGGCACAGTTCCTCGCAATCCCCCCGATTGCACCACGGATGGGCGTTCGCCGTGGGGGCGCACTCGCGGAAGCAGTACCTGCAGTGCGTCGGGTCGGTGCGAAGGTCCACGCAGGCGCGCGAGCAGTTATCCAACGGCCACGGGCACGACGTGGCGCAGCGGCCCGACGCGCAGACCAGAGGATCCCCGCAGACGGCGCCGCAGCCGCCGCAGTTCTCCGGGTCGGAGGCCAGGTCGGCGCAGCCCGACGCGCACGCGACCCTGCCGGCCGGGCAGATCGCCGCGCCGTCGCCCGCGTCGTCGCCGTCGCCCGCGGCGTCGCCGTCGCCCGCGTCGCCGCCGTCGGGGCCGACGCAACGCCCCCCGACCAGGTCGCGGCCCGGCTCGCAGGAGCAGAAGGCGTAGTACCCGTCGAAGACGCAGGTGGCGCCGGCCTGGCAGGTCAGCCGGGCACAAGGATTGCCGTTGTCGTCGCCGCACGCCGGCGCCGCCGCCAGGGCGCCCGCGGCGAGCAGACGCACCGCCGAGCCTCGCCTCGCCCACGTCATGTGGAGCCCTCCGTACCGGCTTCCCGCCCGGCGGCGGCGCGCAGGGCGCCGAGCCTGTCCGGGAGGGCATCCAGCGACGCGGACTCCTGGAGGCCGTCGGAGAGCCTCCGGAGCGTGACGCGCCGATCCCGCTGTTCGTCCTCGCCCGCGATGACGACGATCGGGTAGCCCTTTGCCGAGGCGCGCCCGATCTGCTTCCCGACCTTCCTGAATTCGAGGTCCATCTCGCACGGGATCCCGGCGGCCCGCAGCCGCCGGGCCACCTCGAAGGCGTACGCGCGCTGGGCCGGCGCCACGCAGGCGACGTAGGCGGCCCCCGAGAGATCGGCCTTCGCCGCCTCGGCCGGGATCAGCCCGTAGCTCTCCAGGAACAACTTGACCGTCAGGATCCCCATCCCGAAGCCGGTGCCGGACATCCCCTGCGGCGAGAAGAGTTCCAGGAGGTTGTCGTACCGGCCGCCGCCGAACATCGCGCGGCGGTTCCGTCCCCCGACGTCGTGCACCTCGTAGACGATCCCCGTGTAGTAGTCGAGGCCCCTGACGATCGACGGGTCGAACGCCGCCACGTCGCCCAGGCCGACCTCCTCGACGGCCCGTCGGAAGGCGACCAGCTCGCGGCACCCCTCGGACTCGGGAAACGCCGCCGGAACGTCGGGAAACGGGAGTTCACGGGGATCGCGCACGTCCCCCAACGCGAGTATCCGCTCCGCCGTCCCGCCCTCGGGGAACGCATCCCGCACCCAGCCCTCGAACTCGGCCTGCTCCATCCTGTCCCGCCGATCGATCATCCTGCGCACCTCGGCGGCGCGATCGGGCGGAACGCCGGCCGCGTGGGTCAGCAGGGCGTCCAGGTAGCGCCGCGACGAGTAGCGGATGCGGTACAGGTCGGCCGGGACGCCGAGCGACTCCATGAAGGACCGCACGAGCGCGAATATCTCCAGTTCCGCATCGGAGGAATCGACGCCCAGGATGTCGACGTTCGCCTGCCCGAACTCGCGCACGCGCCCCCGCTGCGGACGCTCGAAGCGGAAGCACGTCGGCATGGAGAACCACCGCAGCGGCCTGGTCGCGCCGGCGGCGATCTGCGACACCATACGCGCCAGCGTCGGCGTCATCTCGGGCCGCAGCGCCAACTCGCGGCCGCCCTTGTCCCGCACGACGTACGCCTGCTCGCGCACCAGCTCCTCGCCGCTCTTGGCCGCGTAGATCTCCAGCGGCTCCAGCACCGGCCCGTCGTACTCCTCGTAGCCGAACATGACCGCCGCGCGCCGCAGCCGCTCCTCCACGTGCCGGAAGACGCGCAGCACCTCCGGGAAGTAGTCGGTGAACCCCTTCTGCGGCTGGTCGGACAGGCGATCCATCGCCCGTTCGTACCACGGCGCCCGCCGACAGTCGACAACGGGGACCGTCACGGGTGCATTCGTGATTTGTGGGGGGGCCAGCGTGGCCGTTCACGGCCCCGGCTACAGCCTCCCGCCTGCCTGCCCTGCCTGCCGGCAGGCAGGCGGCAGGCAGGCGGCGACGGCAACGGGGATGGGGATGGGGGCGGCGGACGGGCTACCCCCAAGAATCGCGAATGCACCCATCGTGGAGGGATACGTTGAGCGCCGTCGCCTGCGACGGTCAGGGTCCCGGTGTCGGTGGTGGACGTTGGGTGGCCGGCTCACCGGTCGGTCCCGGCTCGGCCACAGTGGCCGCCAGGAACTCGTCGCAGCCCGCGTCACAGGGATACCAACCCGCGTCCACGTCGTACATCCACAGGACCCGCTCGATCCGGGGCGAGCCGTCGCCGCACATCGCCTCGTACTCCTCGTCGGACGCGAACTCCCCTGTCAAGCACTCCCATCTCTCACCGGTCTCCCGCACGACGAGGATATCGTCGTGGCCGTCACCGTTCACGTCGGTGAGCTCGATCCATCCGGAGATCGGGCTTCCGGCCTCGTACTGGGATTCGTCGAGGTCTGCCGAGAACACGATTTCCTGCTGCGGGACCAGGGAGACCGCGTCGGCCGCGGAGTACCGCCAGTCTGGGCTGAACTCGCATTGCTCGCCACTGTAGGAAACGGTCCGGTACTCGACCAGCGCCTCGCCGCGTCCGTCGCCGTTCAGGTCACCCACTTCGAGCTGATTCACACCGTCCGGGGAGCGCCCGGACGAGAGGGGCTCGAGCTCGACCGTGCCGATCACGCGGAGCAGGCCGTCGGATGCTCGCAGCAGCGTGCTCAGGAGCAGGTCGGCTCCGTCACGGTTTTCGCACTCGGGGGCCCAGAGGGCGACCCAAAGACCGTGAGCGCTCGTCTCGGAGATCGCGAGCAGGTCCACGCCGCCGGGCCGGGTCCCGATCGCCTCCCATTCCGGAACGGGCTCGCCGACACAGAGCAACGGCTGTCCGCAGGATCGACCTTCGACGAGCGGGCTCAGCACCCGGGCGACCTCTTCCTCGGTCGGCCGCGTGCCGGCCGGCGCATCGACAGGCGCGTTGCAGATGGCCTCCTCGATCGCGCAGCTCGGCGCCGGAGGCACGTGGCTCTCATCGATCGGCGTGGTCGTCTCACCAGGGCGCGTCACCGCGGG
>CAMTWF010000063.1:0-12535 GCA_947085355.1 uncultured delta proteobacterium | reverse complement strand
TGCGGTCGTACCGGAAGGCGACGACTCCGCCGCCCGCCTGGAACGCGACGATCTCCGGGGCGCCGTCGCCGTCGAGGTCCCCGACGGCGGGCGGGCACGAGTGGCAGACGAGCTGCATGTCGAGGCTGAACTGCTGGGAGCAGTCCCTTCCCGAGATGATCCGCACGACGCCGGTGGGCTGCTCGGTGCCGCCGTCGACCCCGTCGTCGGCGACGAAGACGATCGACGGGCGGACCAGCGCCGGGTCGCCGTCGAAGTCGAAATCGACCACCATCGGCGTCGACAGCACGTGGCGCTGCGCCGGGTAGGCGTCGCCGGGCGGGGGCCCCTCCCACGAGCACTGGAGCTGCGGCGAGAACCTGGCGACCACCGCCACCCGCGTACACTCGGGATTGCGGTCCGTCCTCGGGCCGACGCCGTAGGGGATGCACGCCCCCTCGTGGCAATACGTGTCCGACCCGCAGTCCTCGTCGCCGTCGCACGCGGCGGGCACGACGCACACGTCGAAGCGGCACTCCTCCCCGGGATCGCAACAGAGCGCGCCGCACGCGACGCCGCCAGCCTCGCAGACCGCCTCGGCGGGGGCATCTTCCGCGGGGGCGTCTTCCGCGGGGGCGTCCCCGTCCTCCCACCCGTCGATGTTGCCGGGAATGCAGCGCTGGTCCACGCAGACGAAGCCGGACGGGCACAGTTCCGACGGTCCGCAGGGCTGCGCCGGCGAACCGGTTCCCGAGCAATCGCACCCCCATGCGACGAGAGCGACTCCGATGCCGGCGATCCGGATCGATATGCGAACAGGCATGACGTCTCCTCCCCGCGCCTGCCGCGGCAACGACGGCGGGCGCACTCGCGGCCGCCTACTGCGGCGGCAGCAGCAGCGGGACACCGGCGGAACCGGCGGTCGCAGCCCGGACCGCGGCGACGGCGCCGAGCACGACCGGCAGCGTCGTCGCCGACGCGGGCTGGATCGCAATCGGCGGCTCGCGGCCCGCCATGAGGCGTCCGAGCGCCGCGTAGTCGTAGACGCCCGACGCGCGAGGTATGTGGACCAGGTCGCCGCGCTGGCCGACGTAGAAACCGCCGGCGGCGATCCTCACGGCGCCCGGGGCCGCGGCGAGCGCGCGATCGCCCGAGAACCCGACCGGCAGCGCCGCGAGCCTGCCGTCCCCGACAGCCGCGAAAAGCTCGATCCGCCCGAACCCCGCGGCCACCACCTCGCGCAGCACGACAGCCAGAAGCGCCGCGGACGCGCCGTCCGTGCCGCCCACGGCCAGCGACGCCGGCCGGTTGGAATAGGCGACGCCGCGGGCGTCGGACAGCGCCGAGCGCAGGCACGCGAAGCTCTGCGACGGCGCCGGCAGCGGAACGGGCACGGCACAGGAGCTGCGGCCCTGCCCCGGACCGCCGTAGCCGGAAGGAAGGCGTTTGATGCCGTCGGCGGCGGCGCGGAGGACGTCGGTGACGCCCACGGTGACGCGGTCCGCCGCGACGTAGACGTGGACCCGGCCGCTCGGGATCGGCCCGTCGAAGGCGGCCCGCACCAGGGCGCTACCGGAGTCGGGAAGGTCCGCCGCATCCACGGGGAGCGGGAACCTGGGAGCCGACGTGACGGCAAGCGCGCCTTCGAGCCGGTCGGCGAGAAGGGCGCCGAGCGGCTCCAGCGCCGCGGCCTCGCGGACCCCGGCCGCGGTGCGTCGGGTGGCTGCAAGCAGCCGGGCCGCGGGCCGCACGCCGTCCGGCAGCCCGGCCCATGCGTCCCCGGCGGGATCCGGCACGCCTTCCACGAGCCGCGGCGCCTCCCTCACAAGGCGATCGGGCCCCTCCGTCCGCGCGGACTCGAGCAGATCCGCCTGCGCAGTCAGCAGCACGACCCGCGCCTGGAAAGACAGAGGCCCGCCGTCGGCGGCCAGCGCATTCAGCGTCGCGACGTCCGGACCGGCGAGGCCGCCCCGCGCGGCGATGCCGCGGGCCACGGCGAGGGCGTTCCGCACGGCCGACGGCACGAAGGCGCCGCCGAGCGCCTCGAGCCTGGCGACGACGGCCGCCAGCATCCCGTCGCGGTCCGTGGCGCCCCAGACGTCCCCGAGCCCGGCCAGAGGGCGCGCGTCGCCGGTCAAGTCGGCGTAGAGCACCAAGTCGATCGTCGCGGCGGCGGCCAGGAACCACGCCTCCGACCGGTCGCGCACCGAGGCGGCGCGCCCGGCGGCGGCGACCATGTCGCGGATGGCGTACACCGTCCCGCCGCGCTCCACTTCGTACGGGACCAGCCGCTCGGATGCGGCCACGACGTCGGCGTTCCGCAGGCCCGACGTGACCGGCTCGTACGCCGCCGGATCCCACTCGGGCTGCGGCGGCGGCGGCGGCGGCGGCTGCGGACAGCCCGCCAGGGCGCCGGCGAGGCAGAACAGGAACGGCAACGGCGTTCCGGATGAGTTCATGGCGGCGTCACCTACAGCAGCATGTCGATGCCGTGGCCGGGATCCTTCGTGGCCACCTCGAGCGCGCCGGCGCCGCGGCACTCGAGCGCCAGCACGACGCCGGATCGATCCCGGATCGTGACATCGAGGTCTCCAATCTTCGTGTTGAGGCAGTACGTCATCTCGCCGTCCGGGTTCGGGTAGTGCAGCCCCGCCATCTCCTCGGGCCGGCAGGAGGCGCTCACCAGGATCGCCCGGTCGCCGCAGCCGGCCGAGAAGCTCCACGAGGTCGGCGTCACCCGCACGGCGCGGGAAAACAGCGCGCGCGGGCCGCGGAAGTCGTACGTCGCGCCGCCCGCACGCACGACGGCGGCGCTGATGAACGGCGTCGTCAGCGGCCCCAGCTTCACCCGCGCGGAGAAACCCTCGAACACGGCATCCGGCGCCCCCTCGAACCGGTTGCAGTGCACCCAGGCGTAGTGCTCGGCGTGCTGCCGGCCCCAGTTGTGGCCCTGCGTGCCAGGCCACCCGGCCACGTCCCAACGCTCGCCCCCGAACTCGATCGCGCCGTCGAACCGCTCGGACGGGTACGGCGTGAGGAGCTTCGACTTCGGCAGCGGGAGATCGTACATGCGCTCCAACGGGAGCAGATGGAGCGGTTCCGAGGTCGTCGTGTGCCGCAGGTCCCAACGGATGCTCTGCCCCGACTCGACCGACCCGGCCGTCGCGCCCGGACGCAGCGTCGAGCCGCCGAAATCGAGAGCCGCATCGGAAATCGCCAGGCGGGCCTCGGCGATCGGCATCACCGTCTTGGCGCCGACCTTCCTCATGCCGCCGCCCTCGCCGTCGAACAGCACGGCCCACACTTCGGCCAGACCGTCCTCGGGACGCCCCTTCGGCACGTACAGCGTGAACTTGATCCAGAAGGCCCGGCGGCTCGCGGGATCGTTGGCCTTGAGGAAGTACGACTCGACGTGCCCTCCCCGGTCGCCCGCGCGCCGGCGAGTCAGGTTGTCGCGTTCCGCCTGCGTCATGAACCGGACGATAGCCGAAGGTCCCGGCGGCGGCAAGGGCGCCCCGGAGCCCCCGAAGCCCGAACCGCGGTCCCTGTGGTAGAGTCCGGCCCGTGTCCCGCCCGCCACGCATCTGGCCGGCCCTGCTGCTGCTCGCGGCCGCGCCGTCGCGGGCGGACGACGTGGCCGACCTGCAACTCGCGCGCAACGCCTACCATGCCGGGGAATACGCGCTCGCGGCCGGCCGGTTCGAGGACCTGGTCACGCGGGAGCCGCCGGCGACCACGACGATCCGGACGGAGGCGCTCCAGTACCTCGGCGCGAGCCGGCTGTACCTTGGGGACACGGAACGAGCGCGCGCGGCCTTCGAGCAGCTGCTGATCCTGGATCCGAGGTGGGACGTGTCGCCGGTGATCTTCCCGTCGGCGATCGTCGACGAGTTCACGCGGGTCCGCCTGGAGATGGCCGACAGGCTCGATGCGCTTGACGCCGCCGCCCAGGCGCGGCGCGCCGCGGCGCGGGCGGACCACGAGCGCCGCCGGGCCGCGCTGGCCGACGCCCTGTTGCCGCGCTATCTCGCGATCGCCGACCCGGAGCGGTCGCTGCACCTCTGCTTCGTGCCGTTTGGAGTGGGCCAGTTCCAGAACGGCCACGACGTCAAGGGGTGGGTCTTCCTGGGGGCGGAGGTCGCGCTGGCCGCCGCCAACGTGTGGACGTTCTGGGCATGGCACTGGTACACGTCCGAATGGGCCGACAACCCCAACTCGCAACGCGGCGCGGACGCCGCGGCGTTCGCGAACGGCTACAAGACCGCGAGCTGGGCGATCCTGGGGACGCTGGCGGCGGTCGTGCTGTTGGGGATCGTCGACGCGCTGATCTTCTTCGAGGATCCCCCGCCGCTCTGGCGGTCGTTGGCCCCGGAAGACGTGCCGGCGGAACACCGGCTGCCGGTACGGGATCCCGGCGAGTTCCTGCCGCCCCTGGACGACGCCGCTCCCGCGACGCTCGGGTTCGAGCTTCGGCTGCGCTTTTAGAAGCAATCAGCGGTCGGCAATCAGCCCGAACCGAGCGACTGCTGATTGCTGATTGCTCCCCTTCTGCCGGGATCGTAGCCCAGCAGCCGGAGGGGCGAAGGGGACAGCGAGAGCCGGACGCTCTGGGCCCGCGAGACGGGGATCGTGTAGTTGGGACCGTCGACGTAGACGGTCGCCGGCTGCCACTTGTTGACGATCGCCAGCGCCCCGCCCGGCCGGACGAAACCCCGGACGAGCCGGTAGCGCTTGGCAGGCGGCGCGAAGTGGAACGGCTCGCGAACGACGAATTGCAGGAGCCGCGATCCGAGCGGCAGGATGCGTCCGCCGGCGGCGTGGACGGCCGAGGTCGATCCGGCGGCGGTGGCGACCCAGATGCCGCTGGAGAACTGGTCCTCCTCGATCGAGCGGTGGCGCAGGGAGTAGCGCGTCGTGCTGGCAGGGCACGCATTCGAGAACAGGATGTCGTTGAGCACCCTGTCGGTCTTCACCCGCCCCGCGACCTCGACCCGCATCCGCTGCAGGAACGTCGCTCGAAGGCGGCCGTGCAGTGCGGCTTCCAGCAGGGGTCCGAACCCGTCGGCGGTGGCCACCGTCAGGAATCCGCACGAGGTGCTCGGGGACGAGTTGATCGGGAGCATCGACGCCTTGTCGACGAGGTGCGAGGCGTGCAGGACGGTGCCGTCGCCGCCCACGGTGACGACCAGGTCGTCGTCGGAGATACGCAGGCCGTCGGTACGATGAAGGAACCTGGCGCACAGGCCGAGGCGCGAGATCTCCCGGCGGACCGCGGCCAGCGAGGCCATGTGCTCCTCGTGGCACTGCAGCATCCGGCGAACGGCGCGGGAGCGCCGACGCACGAGCCGCGCCACCACCTCGCTGCGCCGCTCGGACACCAGAGCCGTGTAGGTCGAGCGACGATGAATCACGACGATCCGCGGCTTGCGATCCGCCGCATGCGATCGGTCCCGTCCGTGCATGCCGGGCATCCTCCCGCCGGCGCCCCCGCCCCGGCGGCGGCCGGAGTATACTGCCGTCCGTCGTCGATGTCGTCGGTCGGTCGGCGAACGGAGGTCCCGGTTGGAGCAGTACCTCGATCGGATCGCGGCGTTGCCGGAGCCCCTCGGGGCGCTGGTCCTCCTGGCCGCGGCCCTGATCGAGTACGTCTTCCCTCCGTTCCCCGGCGACGCGATCTGCCTGTTCGGCGCGTTCCTGGTCGGCCACGCCGGGTGGAGCCTGCCGCTGGTCTTCTCGGCCGTGCTGATCGGCAACGTCATCGGCCTATCGGTCGACTACTGGATCGGCACGCGCCTGCGACGCCGGATGGACGCCCGGGCGGCCGGAGCGCCGGGCGCGCCGCGACTCGCCGCGATCCTGGCGCTCGAGCCCCGGTTCCGCGAACACGCCACGATGACGCTCGCGATCAACCGCTTCCTCCCCGGCATCCGCGCACTGCTGTTCGTGGCGGCCGGGTTCTTCGGCGTCCGGTTTACCAGAGCGGTCGCGCTGGGCGCCGCCAGTGCCGCGGCGTGGAACGCCGCCATCTTCACGGCAGGCGCGGCGATCGGGGCCAACTGGGAGCAGCTCTCGACCTTCGTCTCCCGCTACACGACCGTCGTGTGGATCCTCCTGGGCGCCGTCGCCGTCGTGTTGCCGGCGCGGTGGTTGCTCCGGAGGCGCCTCTCGAATGCACCGCCCCGGAAGTAGTAGGCGACCGTTTTGGGACTACGGCACCCGCAACTCGTCGCCGGGACGGATCGAGTCGGGGTCGCGGAGTCGCGGGTTCAGGTCGAGGATGTCCTGCACGGAGCATCCGTGGCGGCGGGCTATGCGCCCCAGGCTGTCGCCGGCGCGCACCGTGTAGGTGCGCGCCGGGGGAGAAGGCGACGGAGCCTCGCTCGCGCCGGACGTCCCGCCCCTCGGTATCACCAGCTCCTGGCCCTCGCGGATCGCCTCGGCCGATCCGAGCCTGTTCGCCCGCACGATCGCCTCGACGGGGACGCCGGACCTGCGCGCGATGCGCGCGAGCGTCTCCCCTGGCCCGACGACGTGGACGTCCGACGCGCCGGTGTCGGGCCGCTCGTTCCGGCCGCCGCCGGAAGCCGGCTCGCCGGCGCCGACGCGGCCGGGGACGCGAAGCGCCTGCCCTGGGCGGATCACCGCCCCATCCGCCAGGCGGTTCAAGTCGGCGAGCGCCTCGGTGGTGGTGCCGAAGCGACGCGCTATCTCCGACAGCGTGTCGCCCTCCCGGACGGTGTACCTGTCCCCCGGGGCCGAGTCCTCCACCCGCGGCTCGCGCTGGCCGGGGATGAGGATCTGCCACCCCTCGCGGACCTCCTCGTCCGAGCCGATGCCGTTGGCGGCGCGCAGGGCGGCATCGTCGACCTCGAACCGTCGGGCGATCGACGCGACCGAGTCGCCCCTGCGCACGCGGTGGCCGCGGTGCGGCGCCGGCCCCACGTGCGGCAGCGTCGGAGGCGGAGGCCGGAAGAACGGGTACGGGTCGGTCACGACGCCGCCGACGAACAGCGTGAAGTGTAGGTGATGTCCCCGGGCGATGCCGCTGTCTCCGACCCTAGCGACGACGTCGCGCCGTTCGACCGTTTGCCCCGGCCGGACGAGCAGCTTCTTGCAGTGCGCGTAGAAGGTGACCCAGCCGCCCGGGTGAAGGATCACGGCCATCCACCCGTAGCCGCGGATCGTGTCGTCGGCGTACACCACCAGACCGCGCTCGGCCGCCCGGATCGGCGTCCCTTCCTCGGCGACGATATCGAGCGCCTTGTGGCGGCCGTTGGTTCCCGAGCCGAACCCGCGCGCGAGGCGACCGCCGGGGATCGGGTACGACAGGTAGGCCGGCCGGGCCTCGCCGCCCGCGGCCCGCATGTAGCGGGGCGTCACGCCGCCGGGGGATGTGAGTCTGTGCACGACGGCCGGGGTCCCGAGACCGTACTGTTCGATCAGGCGCGCCTCGCGTCGCGTCGGCGGTTCGTCCGAGCGGCCCGATCCGGCCCCCGAAGTCTCCGTCGGATCGTCAGGCGGCTCGACCTCGCCCGGTTCGTCCTCCGGGATCGCCGGCTCGGCGGCCGTCGCCCCGTCTCTCGGCTGCGCGCCGGCCGGAAGCGCCGTCGCGGCGACCAACGCACCGAGCATCGCGGGCCCCCCGACTCGGCAAGACAGCCACGAACGCATCTGCCGCACTTGTACGGGCAGACCGCCGGCGGAGTCAAACAGGGCGGGCAAGCCCGGATGCTGAATGCCGACCGCGGCCGCTATCCGAGGAAGGCCGCGTCTACCTGGCGGCGCATGCGGCCGAGGGCCTGTTCCTGGAGCTGCCGGATGCGCTCGCGCGACAGGTTGTACCGGTTGCCTATCTCGCGCAGCGTCAGGGTCTCATGGTCGGCCAGGCCGAAGCGGAAGCGGATGATGTCGGCCTCCACGTTGGGGATCGATGCGAGCAGTCGGTCGAGCTCCCTGCACCAGTCTTCGCGGCATATTCCGTCGAGCGGCGTCCCGGCGGACTCGTCGGCGATCACGTCGACGAACCTGCGCCCCTCGTCGTCGGCCAGGGGGCGGTCGAGCGACAGTGGGGTCTCGATCGATTGCGCGCGGACCTCGCGCAGCCTGTCCAGGTCGATCCCGATTTTCTCGGCCATCAGGCGCTCATCGGGTTCGCCGCCCCACCTGGCGGCGTGAACGGCCAGCATCCTCTGGACCCGCTGGTGGGTGTCCAGCATGTGGACGGGGAAACGGATGGCGCGCCCCCTGTCGGCCAGCGAGCGGTTGATCGCGTGGCGGATCCACCACGAGGCGTACGTCGAGAACCGGTAGCCCTTCCGCACATCGTACCGATCGATCGCCTTCATCAGGCCGATGTTGCCCTCCTGGACCATGTCGGCCAGGGACATGCGGCCGCGATGGTAGCGTCTGGCCACGGAGACGACCAGACGCAGGTTCGCCAGGCAGAAGCGCCGCTTCTCGGCCAGAGTCCGCAACCTCGCCTCGGCGATGTCCCGGATGTATCGAGCGTAGCGCTGCGCGCGCCGGAACCGTCTCAACGCCGGCGGACACGATCCGTTGGCCTGGGGGACCGCACGGACGTAGCCGATGCAGTATTCGAGCATCCCGCGGTCGCAGTCGAGATCGCGCAGCCGCTCGCCGATCCGCTGCGACACGGCACGCAGGACGGTCCAGCGGCGCCGTGACATCCGGCTGCGCCCGTCGGCGTACCTGCGGGCGGCCGGGTACCACCTGCGACACTCGATCGGCATCGACGACCCGAGCATCCTCCGCAGAACGCCCAACAAGTGCGCCGACACCGGCGGGTACGAAAGCAACTCGACCCACTCGGCCACCTCGAGCGCCTGGATCATCCTGGTGGTCCGGGCCTCCTCGGCGTGCGTCAGGAGCGGGTATGCCGACAGATCCTTGAAGTAGAACGTCAGGTTGGGGTCGCCCCCGCCGGTCCGCACGGTCTGCCGCCCTTCGGCCGCCTCGGCCCCGTTGCCGGGTTCGCCGCGGGTCACGGAGTCCCCGTTCCCGTTGCCGCCGTCATGCCCAGACATGATGAGGTCCCTCCTCATCGTGCCCACTCCTTCCGTAACAAAGGACGCCACGAGGCCTCTCCGGTATTCCCGGAATGCATTTCCCGCCCCTCGTGGACGTGGACGTGGACGTGGGCGTGGACGGTTGCCGCCGGTTGACTCCTGCCGCCCCGCCGGTCGAGTCTTCCGGCGATGTGGAGCCGCCTGTACCGGACTTTCGCCAGGACGCACGTCGCGGAGCCCCGGGCCGTTTTCGGGAGGGTTCTCGGGTACGCCAGGCCGTACCGCTGGAAGCTGGCCGGCGCGGCGGCCTGCATGATGCTGCTGGCCGGGACGACGAGCGCCTACGCATACCTGGTGGGACCGCTGTTGCGGTTCATCTACACGGGCGGCGAGCTTCCCGCGCAGTTCGGATCGATCGGCAGCGGCGTCGGCGAATGGCTCTCGCGGGACCCCGGCAACATGGCGATCCTGCTGGCCGGCATGGTGATCGGCCTGGCCGCCGTCAAGGGCCTTGCGGCGTTCGGCGAGCTGTCGCTGATGGGCGCCGTCGGCCAGGGAATCATCCACGACATCCGCAGGCGCATGATCGACCGGGTCCTGTCGCTGTCGCCCGACCAGATCGTCGGCGAGGAGAAGGGCGACCTCTCCTCGCGTTTCATGATCGACGTGTCGCTGCTGGAGAGCGTCGTGACGTTCGGCCTGACGGCGCTCGTGCGCGACCTCCTTCTGGCGACGGCGCTGATCGGGCTGGCGCTGTACCTCGACCCGGTCCTCGGGCTGGTGGCGATCGCCATCCTGCCGGTCACCTCGGCCCTGATCGTCGCGGTCGGAGTCCGGGTGCGGCGGGCGCGCCGGCGCGCGCAGGATTCGCTGGGCAACCTGTCGGCGCGGGTCGAGGAGACGGCGGCGGGGCTGTCGGTGATCCGGCACCACGGAGCGGAGGCCGTGCAGGCGGCGCGGTTCGCCGAGGCGAACGCGGCGGCGCGCGGCGACCTGCTCGTCTCGATCCGCATCCGCGCGATCGCCTCGCCGCTGATGGAACTGCTCGGCGCCGCCGCCCTGGCCGCCACGCTGTGGTACGCGCAGAGCCGCATATCGTCCGGCGTGATGACCCCCGAGCGGTTCGTCTCGTTCTTCACGGCGATCTTCCTCCTGTACGGACCGGTCAAGAGCCTCGGCGAGGTGGCCAACATGCTGCAGGCCGGCCTGGCCGGGGCCGACCGCGTGTTCAAGCTCCTCGACACGCCGCCGGCCGCCGTGCGCGAGGGTTCGCAGGAGGCCCCGCCGCTGCGGCAGGCGCTGGCGTTTCGCGACGTCCGGTTCTCGCGCGGCGGCCAGACCATCCTCGACGGCGCGGACTTCGAGGTGCGTGCCGGGGAGCGAGTGGCGCTGGTCGGCAGGTCGGGCGCGGGGAAGACGACCGTGGCGATGATCGCGTGCAGGCTGCTGGACCACGAAGGCGGCGACGTCACGTGGGACGGCGTCCCGATCGAGCGATACGAGGCGGCGAGCGTCCGGCATCGGATCGCCGTCGTGCCGCAGGAGCCGTTCCTTTTTCACGACTCGGTGAGGATGAACGTGACGCTCGGTGCGGAAGCGGGGGCCACGAGCGTCGAGGATGCCGCGAGGCTCGCGGGGCTCGATCCCTTGCTCGAGCGGATCCCCGGCAGCCTGGACGGCAACGTCGGCGAGGGCGGCGGCCGGCTTTCGGGGGGCGAGCGGCAGCGGGTGTGCCTGGCCCGCGCCCTCTACCACGGCGGATCCGTCCTGCTCCTGGACGAGGCGGTCTCGTCGCTGGACGCCGGGGCCGAACGCGAGCTGTCGGAAGCGATCGATCGCGCGGCCGGCGGCAGGACCGTGCTGATCGTCGCGCACCGCCTCTCCTCGGTCCGCCGGGCGGACAGGATCGTCGTTCTGGAGGACGGAAAGATGGTCGAGTCCGGCAGGTTCGAGGATCTGGCCGGCGCGGGCGGCGCTTTCGCCCGGCTCTTCGCCGAGCAGCTCGCCGCCGAGGCGGCCGGGACGCCCGCGGAGGGGGCCGCGTGAGTACAAGAGTTTCGAGTTTCGAGTTTGGAGTTTCGAGTTTGGAGTTTGGAGAAACTCGAAACTCCAAACTCCTGCCTCGACCGCGAGGGTGGTCACTGATTTCCGGGGGGCTGCCGTGAGGATCCGGGCGGTCATCTTCGACCTGGACGGCACGCTGGTGGACACGCTGGGCGGCATCACCGCCGCCCTGGCGGAGGCGCTGGCCGACTGCGGCCTGCGGCCCGTTCCGGCCGAGCGGGTCCGGGAGATCGTGGGCGACGGCCCCAGGAGCCTTTGCCTACGCGCGATTGGCGGGAACGCTGCCGACGAGAAGGTCGAACGCGTGCTGCGGCGGTTTCGCGAGCGGTACGCCGCGTCGCCGCTGCGCGACAGCTCGCCCTACCCCGGCGTCCCGGCCGTGCTCGACCGACTGGCCCCCAGGCCGCTCGGCCTCTGCACCAACAAGGGCCGCCGGGTCGCCGAGCTTGTCGCGGACGCCTTCGGCATTGCGGCGCGGATCTCGGCGATGGTTGCCGAGGACGACCTACCCGCGAGAAAGCCCGATCCCCGGCCGATCCTCCACCTCGCCGCGTCGCTCGGCGCCGCCCCGGCCGCGACGCTCGTCGTTGGCGACGGCCCCCAGGACATCCTCGCCGCGCGGAACGCCGGGGCCCTCTCGTGCGCCGTCCTGCAGGGCTACGGAGACCGCGCCGCCCTGGCGGCCGCCGGCCCTACGTGGACGATCACGGCAATCGCCGACCTGCCGAATCTGATCGAGCGGGTCGGGTAGCCGCTACCCGTGGACGTGGACGTGGACGTGGACGTGGACGTGGATGGTTGCTTCAGGGCACGGTCAGGGTGGTTTCGGCGCGTTCTCCCCCGGCCGTCCCCGTGACCGCGGAAGCCCCGGCGACGACCCGAACGCCATCGTCCATCTCCAGCCTGAGGGTCATCGGCCGCCCGACGGGGATGTCGGGGATCTCCACGGGGCCGGCGCCTGCGACCTCGACGGGGCAGTTCCCGACCACGACGACGACTACGACTACGCTTCCTGCCGGGGGTGAACGGTTACGCCCCGTGCTTGTACGCGGCGACCTCGACGGTCCCGGCGACGACTTCGAGGTACACCACCATGCCGAACGGGAGGTCGAAGTCGACCAGCTTGGTTGCGTCGGCGGCTACCTTGATCTTGAGACCGATCTTCGAACCTCCGTTCTCCTCGTCCCTGTCCCACAACTGGATCGCCGCCGACTCGGGCAGCGTAGCTGCGAAGGAACTCGCGCGCAAGGTTCCGGCAGCCGGTCATGTGGGACACACCCGAAAGGCGGATGACGTTCGAGTAGACGTCGCCGTCCGCCCCGGCCGCCGGGATCCGCAGCAGCAGGCGCCGATCGTCGCCCGGAAGATCGTGACCGCCGCCCCCGCGACCTCTATCCGCGGCCTCGGCAGAACCCGAACCTTCAGCAGCGGTCGTACCGTCCGGCGCCGCCGGTGTCAGGAGCGCG
>CAMTWF010000062.1:0-16752 GCA_947085355.1 uncultured delta proteobacterium | reverse complement strand
GGCGCCGACGGCCGCGGCGGCGGATGCGGGGGCGGCCTCGGCGGGCGGGACGCGGCCTCCCGATCCGGCGCCCGGCGCGGGCGACGACGTCCCGGTGGTCTACGGGGAGTTCGAGCCGCTCGGGACGACGGAGGGCGTCACCTACTTCGCGCGCACCGTGGAGATCGAAGGCGACGTCCGCGTGCAGGGATTCCGTCTCGACCCCGCCGGACTGCGCGCGGCGCTGGACGACGTGCTCGGGGAAGTGCAGCGCGGGCGCGACGCATTCCGGCTCGCGGCCGAGGGCGCCGACGCACGCGCCGGGGGCGTCGCCGTCCGGCTGGCCTCCGTGCCGCTCGACGGGGCGCCAAGGAACCTCGCGGCTTTGCCGCGAGGTTCCGCGGGGGTCCGGGGGGCGGTGAGGCGCCCGGCGCCGAACAGCCCCCCGGTGCAGGGGATCGCGGCCGTCTCGGCGTTCTTGCGGCCCGACTCGCCCGCGTTGCGGGCCGAGGCCGACGAGGATCGGCGCGTGCGCAGGCTGCTCGGCGGGCTGTCGGCGGTGATCGCCGTCGCCGTGCTGCTCGCCTTTCTCGTCCTGCGGCGCGAAGTGGATCTGGCGCGGCGCAAGAGCGAGTTCCTCTCGGCGGTGTCGCACGAGCTGCGCGCGCCGGTGACGACGATCCGCATGTACGCCGAGATGCTGCGCGACGGGTGGGTGGGCGATCCCGGCCGGCGCGCGGAGTACGAGTCGGCGATCGTGGGCGAGGGCGAGCGTCTCTCGCGGCTGGTGGACAACGTGCTGGCGTACGCGCGGCGCGAGCGCGGCAAGCCGTTGGCCTTCCGCGAGGCGGATCTCGCGGAACACGCGCGCGAGGCGGCGGCGCTCCAGCGGCCGGTGTTCGAACGCGCGGGGCTGGCGCTGGAGGTCGAGGCGCCTGCGACGCTCCCGTGGACGTTCGATGCCGACGCCGTGACGCAGATCCTGGTCAACCTCCTGGACAACGCGCTCAAGCACTCGCGCGACGCCGCCGACCGCCGAGTGACCGTGCGCGTCGCCGCG
Organism: uncultured delta proteobacterium; assembly: GCA_947085355.1. Classification (GTDB taxonomy): domain Bacteria; phylum Myxococcota_A; class Polyangia; order DRWM01; family JAAZOP01; genus CAMTWF01. The sequence continues at coordinate 15,713 of CAMTWF010000062.1, read as the reverse complement.
TCGCCCGAGGCTGCGACGATCGCCGTCGAGGATCGCGGCGCGGGAATCGCGCCGGCGGAGCAGCGCCGGATCTTCGAGCCGTTCTACCGGGTCGGCCCGGAGTTGACGCGCGTGGCCCGCGGCGCGGGCCTCGGCCTCGCCCTCGTCCGCCGGCTGGCCCGCGCCCACCGCGGCGCCGTGTCGGTGTCGAGCGAACCCGGAAGGGGCGCGACGTTCACCGTGCGCCTGGGCCGGCCCGGCCGCGGCGGCCCGCGCGGGTTCCGACCTACCGCGTGAAGTAGCGGAACTGGTAGCGCAGCGTGCGCGACTGCCCCGGCCGGAGCGTGAGTTTCCACTCGCACGAGGACGGCGAGTTCACGCGCGTCGCGGTCCGGTCGGAGTAGCCGTAGCCGTGGCCGTGGAAGAGCGGCGACCAGCCGCCGGAGCCGCCCGGTTCGGTGCGCACCGTGCCCGAATCGCTGGGCTCGGCGAGCGTCGCGAACATCCGGCGGACGACGACCAGCTCGATCGGCTCGTCGGCATGGGAGCGGATGGACAGCTCGCCGCGCCCGACGACGAGGTCGTAGTGCACGTCGTCGATCCGCCGCGCGTTGCGCTCGCGACGCTCCTCGGCGTCGTCCCACTGCACGAGGATGTCGCCGGCCATGGTCAGCTTGAGGTCGACGGCGGCGCCGGCCGGCGTGTAGGTGATGCGATCCTGGGCGACGACCTTGTCGCCGTCGAAGTAGATCGCCGGCCCCGTGGTCCAGGCCAGCTCGGTGCGGTTGCGCAGGCGCAGGTGGTGCCAGACGCGCTGGTCGGCGACGCGCCGCAGGGCCGCGGCGTCGCCGGCGGCCGCCTGGGCCAGCACGGCCAGCGCCTCCGCCTCCGTCCCAGCCACCTCCCACTTGTAGATGTCCTCGACCGACGCCTCGGCGGCGAAGACGCGGACCAGCGCCCGCTCGCCCTTCCCCAGCGTCAGCCCCTCGATGCGGTACAGACTCAGCTCGTCCGCCTCGCCCGCCGTAACGTCCCCCAGGTCCGCCCGCTCGGCGCCCGCCTGCCCCCAATCGCCCTGGTCGTAGGGCATGACGAGTTGCGTCTGGACGACGTTGGAGTTGAACTCGCGCCGCGCCCACCGCGCGGCCGACCGCGGGAACGCCGCCGTCGCCACGTCGGCCAGCGCCTCCTGCACGACGAGCGGCGAGAGCGTGCCGCTCATCAGGTAGTGCGGGACGCCGACCACCAGATCCACCGCCGTGTCGCGGAGGTCGACGACGTCGTTGGCCACGGCCCCCTGGAGCGTCACGCGCACGCGGTCGCGCGCGATCCGCTCCAGCCGGTACTCCGGCACCCAGCGCAGTCCCTCCTCCAGCGCGGTGTAGACGATCGTCCCCTCGCCGGAGCCCGCCACGTCGATCAGCAGTTCCGTGGCGTCGACCTCCGCGGTGCAGCGCGGCGCCGGCTCGTCGAGCAGGACGACGGAGTCGAACTGGGAGGGGGAGAAGGCGAGCAGGCCGCCGCCGACCGGGTCGTCCGGCCGGGGCGCCATGCTGCCGCACAGCTCGGGGCCGGTGTCGGGGCACGTCCCGGCCTCCGTGCGGAGCAGGAACAGGTCGTCCCCGACGGCGCGGGCGATCGTGCCGACGAAGGTCTGCCGGCCGGATTCGACGTTGCGGGACAGGTGCACGCGCCGGCCGACGCCCGAGCGCAGCAGGTCGGACAGCGTGGCGCAGTCGCGCTCCTCGATCGCCTTGCCGGGGACGGCGCGGAACGACCGCACGGTCACGTTGCCGGCGGACGGGAAGGCCCAGAGCGTGCCGAGCACCGCGCGCGGCGCGCCGCGCACCCGCACCGTCGTCCCGGCCCGCACGCTCAGCTCGCGGAAGACGAAGCCGTACCCGTTCTTGAAGATCGCCGCGCGGGTGACCCGCGGCGTCGCATCGATCGCCGTCCGTGGTTCGGCCGCCTCCGCGGCGGCCGGTCCCGTGCCGCCGGCCGCGCCGCATGACAGCGCGGCGAGCAGCGCGAGCAGACGGCCGGGGGCGGCCGGACGCCGCGGTTGCCGCGCGGCGGAACCGGAAGTCGTCGCCTCGTGCCGTGGCCATGCGTTCGTCGTCGTGCCGTTCATCGCGTCTCTCCTTTCCGCGGCGGCGCACCATGCGCCGCACATCCCTTCAACGATCGAGCGTACGCGATCGCTGCACGTCCGCGACGGCCGCGGGGGGCGTTTTGCCGACGTTTTGCGCGCCGGCGCCTGTTTTTGCGGTTCGTTTACGCGCGCCGGCGAAGGGACGCGGGGAATTGCGGATCCGCCCGCCCCCCGGCTGGGGAGGCCGAGCCGATGCCGCGGGAAATCGTCAACAGGTCGGGCGGCAGAGTCGGAACGGGCCGCCGATCAGCACGCAGCAGACCTCTCCGGAGTCGCAGTCGGTATCGGTGTGGCAGACTTCGTTGTCGCAGATCGCAGCCGCGCAGGTGACGTCGCGCGCCGCGCCGAGGCAACACCGCTCGCCGGCGCCGCAGTCCTCCGGCCCGTCGCAGAACGCCCGGTAGTTGCCCGTCGTGCACCCGTCCGGGGCCGTGCATTCCCGCGTCGGTGGCGAGAGACCCATGCAGCAGACCTGCGTGCCGACGTCGCAGATGCCCCAGCCGCACTCGATCCCCTCCCACAGCGTGCCGCCGTCGTCCGCATCGGCGTCGGCATCGGCGCCGGCATCGGCATCGGCGTCGGTGTCGGCATCGGCATCGGCATCGGCGTCCGCGTCCGCGTCCGCGTCCGCACCCGCGTCGTCCCCGGTCTCCGCGTCGGCGTCGCGGTGTGGGGTGCCGGCCGAGTCGTCGCCGCACCCGGGCACGGCGACGGCGAGCAGCCCCAACAGGCAAGCGACCCACTGGATCTCGCCATGTCTCACGGTCATCGGAACCTCCTCGCGCGTCCCTCGTGACGCGCTGCAAACAGTAGCAGAAGCGGCACGGCTACGGACCCGGCGGCCGTGCGATGCATCGCGTGCCGCTGCAGATGCCGCAGCACTCCTCCGGCCGGGTGCACTCGTGCCCGTCGCCCCAGCAGCACGTCGTCGGGGCTCCCGTGGTCCCCGTGGTCCGGCAGAGCGCCCCTGCGTCGCAGCAGTCGGCCGCAGACAGACAATGAGATCCGATGGTGATGCACGGCCGCCCGCACACGCCACGGTCGCAGAACCACGAGCAGCATTCCGTGCGGTCGTCGCACGGCTCGCCGTTGTCGCGGCAGCCCGTGCAGACGCCGCCGATGCAGGCGAGCCCGCAGCAGTCGCCCTCGTACCAGCAACCGAGGCCCTCGGGAGCGCAGTCGCCCACGCAGCGTCCGGTGGCGGGATGGCAATACATCCCGGGGCAGCAGTCGCTGTCCGCCCGGCAGAGGGGATCGACGAGGTCGCGGTGCCCCGGAGCGGCGCACATCGGCTGGCAGAAGCCGCGGTCGCACCTCGCCCGGCCTCCGTACCACGAGCCGGTGCACTCGGCGTCCACGACGCATGCGCGGTAGGGGCCGGCGCGGGCGGGCACGCACCGCCCGGCGGTGCACTGCTGCCCCGCACAGCATTCGCCGTCCGTCGCGCAGGTTTCCGGGCACCCCCCGAGCCGGCAGACGCCGCCGGAGCACGGGCCGCCGCAGCACTCCTCGGCTCGCGCGCACGCCGACCCGGAGGGCTGACAGCCGCACCGCCCGCCGGCGCAGGGCGGAGTGCAGCATTCGGCGTCCGACGCGCACGATTCCCCGCGTCGCCGGCAGGTGCTCCCCCCGCACGCGCCCGCGACGCACCGGTCGCCGCAGCAATCGATGTCCCGCACGCACGCCGTGCCGGCCTCCAGGCAGGCGCTGCAGAAGCCGGCGACGCACGGGCCCCGCCACGGACAGCACTGCTCGTCGCTCGTGCACGGCGCCAGGGCGAGCCCCGGCGTCCACAGCAGGTCGAGGCAGCCGGGGAAGAAGCTCTCGAAGTATCCGTCCGGCCAGGTACAATCCCACTCGCACAGCGTGCGGCCCCCGTAGCCGCAGCAGGGTGTCTCGTAGCAGGCGCCGCCTACGTCGAGAAATTCCATCGTGCAATCGCCGGCGCAGGTTCCCCCCACGCACGGGCCTTGCCCCAGGCAGCACTCCTCGTTGGTCGTGCACGTTTCTCCCGGGCCCGAGCAGGCGCAGACACCGGCCCGGCAGACGCCGTCGAGCCACCCGCACGGACGCTCGGCGGAGCAGGCCTCGCCCAGCCGAGCGGGGTCTGCGCGGCACGTGCCGCGGCTGCACGACGTCCCCGGGCAGCAACGCGCCGCCGACGCGCACGGCTCCCCCTCGGGAGCACATTCCGGGAGAACGTCGGCTTCCCCGCCCGCGTCATCGGCGCCGTCCCCCGTCGCCTCATCCCCCGGGCCGTCGGCCGCCTCCCCTTCCTCCCCAACCTCGGCCGCCTCCTCGACCCGGACGTCCGCGTCCGCCGGCGTGGTGCTCCCGCCGCCACAGCCCGCCGATGCCGTCAGGAAGAACCACGGAATGCCGAGTCCGATCGCATGCGAGACGCCGTGAACGCCGAACATCGCAAGCCCCTCCTTCTCCAGGTCCGCGCGTTGGTTGCCGACCGGGTGGCGGCCATTCAATACGTAGCGCGGTGGCGCCGCAACCAAACGGGGAGTTTAGAGTTTGGAGTTTCGAGCAGCTTGAAACCCGAAACTCGAACTTGGCGGTTCGTCCCCGACCAGCCGAACGTGATAGGGTCGGAGCGATCGTGGCGCAGGCGGATCGTGCGGCCGGGGTCGCGTCCTCGGCGGAGTGCGCAACAAAGGAGGAAGCCGTGATCGATCGTTCGAGACGCAACTTCGCGCGGACGTGCGTGTACTTCCCGCTGTCCGGGCTCGTGCCGCCGGTGCTGGCCGGGACGGGAGCGTGCCGGCGGACCACCGGATCGGCCGCTTCACCCGATTCGCTCCGAACGTCCGGGGACGGCGCCGCGCACGTGCAGGAGGCAGCGGAGGCGGAGAGCGCGCGCGACGCCGGCGAGGGGTTCGAACCGGCGTACGTGCGTCTGCATCGCAGCGGCGAACTTGCCCGGCGCGGCGACGACATGTGGGAGATCATGCGGGCGTGCAAGCTCTGCCCCCGGCAGTGCGGAGTCAATCGTCTCGACGGGAACGAGGGGTTCTGCCACGCCTCCGCGCAGCTCGAGATCGCCTCCCACCATCCTCACTTCGGCGAGGAACGGCCGCTCGTGGGAAGGGGCGGATCCGGGACGATCTTCCTGTCGAACTGCAGCCTGCGGTGCGTCTTCTGCATCAACTGGGAGATCAGCCAGGGCGGGGTCGGGGAGCCGCGGACGGTCGAGGAGATGGCGGACATGATGCTGCGGCTCCAGGGGCGCGGGTGCCCGAACATCAACTTTGTGACGCCGACCCACTACCCGGCGCACATCGTGCGGGCGCTGGACGTCGCCGCCGCCAAGGGATTGCGCTTGCCGGTCGTGTACAACACGTGCGGTTGGGAACGCATCGAGATCCTGCGGATGCTCGACGGCGTCGTCGACATCTACCTGCCGGACTTCAAGTACGCGGACGGCGAGATGGCGGCGCGCTACTCGGCCGGAGCGCGCGCGTATCCCGAGGTCACGCAGCAGGCGCTGATCGAGATGCATCGGCAGGTCGGCACGGCAAAGCCGGCCGGGGACGGCCTCATGTACAGGGGGTTGATGATCCGCCACCTCGTGATGCCCAACAACGTGGGTGGTTCGGTGGAGGTGATGCGCTGGATCGCCGGGAACCTCCCGAAGGAGACGTACGTCAACATCATGTCGCAGTACGTTCCCCACCACAGGGCGCGGGAGTTCCCCGATATCGCGCGGCGGATCACGCGTGAGGAGTACGACGAGGTGGTCCGCGCGGCCCGGGGGTTCGGCTTGACGAACCTCGACATCCAGGGCCCCCCGACCTAGGCGGCCTGCCGCCGCCGTCGCATCGATGCCGCGGGATCCCACGCCCCTCGATCCGCAGCGCCGTCTTGGCGCCGCGACGGCCACGCTGCTGGTCATCGCCAACATGATCGGGTCGGGCGTCTTCGTCACCACCGGGCTGCTCCTGGCCGATGTGGCGTCGCCGCCCGCGGTGCTCCTGGCATGGCTGATCGGCGGGCTCATGGCGGTCTGCGGATCGCTCGCGTACGGGGAGTTGGCCGCGGCGCTGCCGCGCAACGGCGGCGAGTACCTGCTCCTCTCGCGCATCTATCACCCCGCGGCCGGCTTCGTGGCGGGCTGGATCTCGCTGGTCGTCGGCTTCTCCGCCCCCATCGCCGCCGCCGCGCTCGCGTTCGGCGCCTACCTGCACGCCGTCGAGTCGTCGATTCCGGCGATCCCGGCGGCCGTCGCGCTCGTCGCGACCCTCTCCGCCGTTCACGCGATCCACGTGACCGTCGGCAGCGGCCTGCAGAACGCGTTCGCGCTGGCCAAGGTGCTCCTCATCGCGGCGTTCGTCGCCGGCGGCGCCGTCCTGGGGGATCCCGCACGCGCGCTCGCGTCGGGGGATCGCCCGTGGTTCGAGGCCGTCGGGTCGCCGGCCTTCGCCGTGGCGCTCGTGGTGGTCTCCTTCTCCTACAGCGGGTGGAACGGCGCGGCGTACCTGGCGGGTGAGGTGAGGCGGCCCTCCCGCACGCTGCCCCTGGCGCTGGCCGGCGGCGCGGCGACGGTCACGCTGCTCTACCTCGCGCTCAACGCCGTGTTCCTCTCGGCGGCCCCCGCGTCGGATCTGTCCGGCGTCGTGGAGATCGGCCACGTCGCCGCGAGCCGCCTGTTCGGCGAAGGCGGGGGGAGGATCCTGTCGGGGGGGATCGCGCTGGCGCTGGTGTCCTCGGCGAGCGCGATGATCATGGCCGGGCCGCGGGTGTACCACGCGATGGGGGAGGACTACCGGCCGTTGCGGTTCCTGGCGTACCGCACCTCAAGCGGCGGTCCGGCCGCGGCGGTGGCGCTGCAAGCGGCGGCGGCGATCGCGATGGTGGTGACGGCGAGCTTCGGCGCGCTGCTGATGTACCTGGGGTTCACGCTGTCCCTGTGCGCCGGGCTGACGGTGGCCGGCGTCTTCGTGCTGCGGCGGCGCGAGCCGGGCCTGCCGCGGCCGTACCGGGCGTGGGGCTATCCGGTCACCCCGGCGTTGTTCGTGGGCCTGTCGGCATGGATGATCGTCCACTCGCTGATCGAGCGGCCCGTGGTCGCGCTGGCGGGGCTGGGGACGGTTGCGAGCGGCCTGGGGGCGTACGCGCTTCTGGCGCGCCCCGGATCCCGACGCCTCGACACGGGCGCGACGGGCCGCTAGAATCGGCCGCATGTCGGGACACATCTGGACGGCAAGCCTGATACTCCTCGGAGCGTGCTCCGCTTGCGGCGGCGACGACGGCGCCGACCCGTGCGGGAACGGCACGGTCGAGGGCCACGAGCAGTGCGATGACGGCAACCGCCGTTCGGGCGACGGGTGCGACATGTTCTGCCGCCTCGAGGGGACCGACGCCGCCGACGCCGACGCGCTGGACGACGCCGAGGCGCCGGGCGAGGTGGACGGCGAGGACGACGGGGGCGACCCGGACGGCGACGGCGACGGCGACGGCGACGCGGAGGATGTCGAGGCGGAGGCCCGCGACGCCGCCGACGTCGAGGGCGGCGGGTGCGTGGAACCGCCGCCGGGGTGCGACCTGGCGCCGCAGTGCGGCTGCCCACGCGGCGAGAAGTGCACGCTCGTCGGGGTCGACCGGCGCTGCGTGACGGCCGGGTTCCAGTCGGAAGGGCGACCGTGCTCGGCGGACGTCGAGGGCGCCGCGGGGTTGATGTGCGTGAACGCCGTCGGCACCGACGTGCGCGCGTGCTACCGCTTCTGCCGCGACCACTCGGGCTGCTTCGGCCCCGGCTCCCTCTGCGTCGTCGCCGTCAGTTCCGGCGGGACGCCGCTGCCGGGCGTGACGCTCTGCTCGCTGTCCTGCGACCTCGTCAGCGGCTCCGGGTGCCCGGCAGGCACCGGCTGCAAGTTGTGGCAGGAGCCGGGCGGCGAGCGCCGGTTCCTGACCGACTGCTCGGGCGAGGTCGGGACCGGCCGCACCGGCATGCCGTGCGCCCGCGAGCGCGACTGCGCGCCCGGCTTCTTCTGTCCGGTCCCGACGATCAGCCAGTGCGTGCAGTTCTGCGCCTTGCCGGGCGGCTTCTGCGAGGGCGGCTACACCTGTCGCCGCTTCCACGAGCCGGTCGTCGTCGGCTCCCAGGAATACGGCTACTGCTACTGACGGCCGGCGGCTGATACCCATGACCGCCCGTTTCCTGACGATCGTCGACGCCGACTTCGCCCTCGACGGCGGGGCGATGATGGGGATCGTGCCGCGCCCGCTCTGGGAGAAGGCCCACCCCCCGGACGACCGCAACAGAATCGCGCTCGTATCCCGCTTCGCCGTCGTGGACGACCGGGCCGCCGGGCGCCTCTGGCTCGTCGACTGCGGCATCGGCCGCGACTGGGGTCCGAAGGAGACCGGCATCTACGTCATCCGGCCGCGCGGCATCGACGCGCGATCGCTCGTGCGCGCCGCCGGTTTCGACCCCGACGACGTCACCGACGTCGTGCTCACGCACCTGCACTTCGACCACTGCGCCGGCCTGGTCCGCACGGAACCTCGCGGTTCTGCCGCGGGGTTCCGTGGGGGTCCGGGGGGCGGTGAGGCGCCCGGCGCCGAACAGCCCCCCGGTGCAAGGGGTCCCGGGGGCGGCGAGGCGCGTGGCGCCGAGGCGTCCCTGGCGTTCCCGTCGGCCGTCCACCACGTGCAGGCGGCCCAGCTTGAATGGGCGCGGTCCCCGTCGGTCAAGGATGCCGGATCGTTCCGAGCGGATCACGTCGCGGTGCTGGCGTCCGACGCGCGCCTGTCGCTCGCCGGCGGCGACGGGCCGCTGGGCGGCGCCGTCTCCGTCCGCGTCGCCTCGGGCCACTCCCCCGGGATGCAGATCGTCCTCGTCGAGACGGCCGGCGGCACGCACGTCTTCTGCGGGGACCTCGTGCCGACGTGGTCGCACGTGCGCCTGCCGTGGGTGATGGCCTACGACACCGAACCGGTGCGGACGATCGAGGAGAAGCGGCGGCTGTTCTCCGACGTCGCGGACCGCGGCTGGGTGCTGGTCTCCGAACACGACCCGCGGGACGCCCGCGCGCGCATCCGCCGCGGCCGGTCCGCCGACTCCTTCGACGTCGAGACGTTCTCCACGCCGGACGACAGGTAGGCCCGGTCGCGCCGGCACGCGAGGCGCTCGTCTTCCGCGCCCAGGTGCGAGTGATCGGCCAGGGCATCACGGTCCTCGACCGCCGCGACGTCTACTTCCTGGTGCCCCCCGAGATCGTCGTCGTGCCCATCGAGTGACCGGCCGCTCAGCCGCCCGTTTCCTCTCGCACCCACCGCACGTACGGCTCGAACGACGCCGCGACGTCGGGCAGCAGCACCACGATCTCAGGCACCTCGTACGGGTGCAGCTCCCGCAGGCGCGCCGCGCACCGCCCGTGCGCCGCCTCCGACGTCTTGATCAGCAGCGTCGTCTCCGGGGCGCGCTCGACCTCCCCCTTCCAGCGGTAGGTCGAGACGACGCCGGGCACGGCGTTCACGCACGCGGCGAGGCGTTCTTCCACGAGCGCTCCGGCGATGGCTTCGGCCTTGTCCGGCGGGCAGTTGGACAGGATGATCCGCATCGTGCACCTCCCTGCTGAAGCCTGACTACTCCACGGGCGGCCCCGTTGGGAAGCCCGGCCGTGGGGCGGAGCCGAGCGATTTCGGATTTCGGATTTCGGATTTCGGATTTGTGGCTTCGTAGCGCGGGGAGCTTGCCCGCGGTGGTAGATCAAGAAGCTGTACTGGTAGCCGTTGACCGGGGGGGGTCGGGACGGCACGCCATCTCATGGTAGACGTTCAGGTTACGTGAACGGCTCCCCCGAACGATTGCCTGTACTGAACGACCGGTGCGGCGGCTTCACCCAAGATCCTGCCGTCCTTGACGCTTCGGGCGGAGGGCGGATATGTTGCCGGGGTCGCAGGCCGGGGTTATCCGACCGAGGATCTCGCAAGAGACCGTGACGACGGCGAAAAACAGGGGGGCAAGGTCGGCGCCGGCCGGCGACCGAAGGGGCCGGAGGCTGCGCGGAGGGATCAAGTACCTCGTAGTGATCGAAAAGGGACGAAAGGGCTGGGGCGCTCACGTACCGGATTTGCCCGGCTGCATCGCTGCGGCGAGGACCAGAGCGGAGGTGGTGAAACTGATCGCGGAGGCCATCGAGTTCCACATTGATGGTCTCAAACAAGCGGGCGAACGGGTGCCGGCGCCTCGCTCCGAGGCAAAGCTGGTCGACGTCGCGGCCGCATAACCCGCCCATGCAGCCGACCGGCTCCGCCGACGGCTGATGGGCAACGATGAATTACCGCAGAGACCGCAGAGAATGTGGTCTCTGTGTTCTCTGCGTGCTCCGCGGTGACCAATGTCGTCGCGCCGTGCGACGAAGTTCGGGGGTAATCGTTATCGAAGTCCGATGAGCAGCGCGAGGAGCCAGCAGCCCGGCGCCCGGGATAAAGGCGACGGGGCGGCGGCGACGCGCGCCATCCGCGGAATCGCATGAAACGCGCTTTGATCACCGGCATCACCGGCCAGGACGGCAGCTACCTGGCCGAGCTGCTCCTGTCGAAGGGATACGAGGTGTTCGGCATCAAGCGGCGGTCGTCGTCGCTCAACACCGAACGCGTCGATCACATCTACCAGGACCCTCACGTGGACGCCCGGCGCTTCACGATGGTCTACGGCGACCTCGGGGACGCCTCGGCGCTGGCGCGCATCGTGCGCGACGTGCGCCCGGACGAGATCTACAACCTCGGGGCGCAGAGCCACGTGCAGGTCAGTTTCGAGGTGCCCGAGTACACCGGCGACGTGGGCGGTCTCGGCGCCGTCCGCTTGCTCGAGGCGATCCGCGAGGCCGGCGCCGAGAGGCGCGCGCGGTTCTACCAGGCGTCGTCGTCCGAGATGTTCGGCAAGGTGCGCGAGACGCCGCAGCGGGAGACGACGCCGTTCCATCCGCGCTCGCCGTACGCCGCCGCGAAGGTCTACGCCTTCCACGTCACCGTCAACTGCCGCGAGGCGTACGGCATGTACGCCGTCAACGGCATCCTCTTCAACCACGAGTCCCCCAGGCGCGGCGAGACGTTCGTCACGCGGAAGATCACCCGCGCGGCGGCGCGCATCAAGTACGGTCTGCAGGATCGCCTGTTCCTCGGCAACCTGGACGCGAAGCGCGACTGGGGCTTCGCGGGCGACTACGTCGAGGCGATGTGGCTCATGCTGCAGCAGCCGGACCCCGAAGACTACGTCGTCGCCACCGGCGAGCAGCATTCGGTCCGCGAGTTCTGCGACCGGGCCTTCGCCCAAGCCGGCCTGCCGCTCGAATGGCAAGGCGGCGGCCTCGATGAGAAGGGCCGCTCGAAGGCCGGCGGCCGGGTGCTGGTCGAGGTCGATCCGCGCTACTTCCGCCCCGCCGAAGTCGAGTCGCTCCTCGGCGACCCCTCCAAGGCCCGCGAGAAGCTCGGCTGGCGCCCGAAGGTCGGCTTCGACGACCTGGTGAAGATGATGGTCCGGGCCGACCTCGATGCCGTGCGCAGGCTCGTGGAGGGCGTCGGGCGAAGCGCGCTGGTGGACTCCGGGAAGCGGGAAGCCTAGCGGTCCGGTGAGGGACGCGGACATGCCGGTGCAACGTTCGCATCTCGTCGATGTGGCGCTGGCCGGCGAGCAGATCATCGCCCGCCGGGCCGAGCGCGATATCATCGCGATCGACGCGCCGGTCCGCGGACCGGCGAAGTCCTGGGGAGGTGTCGGGCCATGAGCGAAGTCGTGTTCGTGGTGGAGCAGGCTGCCGAGGGCGGCTACTCGGCGCGCGCTCTCGGGGAGTCGATCTTCACCGAGGCCGAAACGGTCGACGAGTTGCGCACTCATGTACGGGATGCGGTCCGCTGTCACTTCGACGAGGGCCGGCGTCCGGCGGTAATCCGGCTGCACTTCGTCCGCGACGAGGTGATTGCCGCGTGAGACTGCAGACCGGGAGCCACATGCGGCTGACGACCGCGACGAACGGGGAACATCACGTGACGATTCCCCGGCACGGGTCGCTGCGCGTCGGAACGCTTGCGGGAACCCTGGGGGTCGTCGCCGCGCACTTCGGCCTTGACCGGGACGAGCTGACAGCGCGGCTCTTCGGGAAGAAGGCATGACCGACCGGTTTGCCTCCCGCCGCTTCACCGTCACCGGCGCCAGGGGCTTCCTCGGCACGCACCTGCTGCGCAAGCTCCGGGCGCGCGGCGCCGCGTCGATCCACGTAGCCGACCTGCCCGACTACGACCTCAGGAAGCTCGACGACGTCCGGCGGATGTACGACGACGGCAAGCCGGACGTCGTGATCCACCTGGCGGCCGTCGTCGGCGGCATCGGCGCGAACCGCGAGAACCCGGGCAGCTACTTCCACGACAACCTCATGATGGGCGTGCAGCTCATCCACGAGGCGCATCTCCGGAAGATCGAGAAGTTCGTGGCGATCGGCACCATCTGCGCCTACCCCAAGTTCACCCCCGTCCCGTTCCGCGAGGACGACCTGTGGAACGGCTACCCGGAGGAGACCAACGCCCCGTACGGCCTGGCGAAAAAGATGCTGCTCGTGCAGCTCCAGGCGTACCGCCGCCAGTACGGCCTCCGCGGCGCCTACCTCCTGCCGGTCAACCTCTACGGTCCGGGCGACAACTTCGACCCGAGCACCTCCCACGTCATCCCGGCCCTCGTCCGGAAGTGCGTGGACGCCGTCGAGTCCGGCGCGGACGAGATCGAGATCTGGGGCACCGGCAAGGCGTCCCGCGAGTTCCTCTACGTCGAGGACGCCGCCGAGGGGATCCTGCTCGCCGCCGAGCGATACGACGATCCAGACCCGGTCAACCTCGGCGCCGGGTTCGAGATCGCGATCGCGGACCTCGCGCGGAAGATCGCCGACCTGACGGGCTTCAAGGGGCGCCTGCGCTTCAACCCCGACCATCCCGACGGCCAGCCGCGGCGGATGCTCGACACGACCCGAGCCCGCGAGCGCTTCGGCTTCGTCGCGACGACGCCGTTCGACGAGGGGCTGAGGATGACGGTGGAGTGGTATCGGGACCGGCGTGTGCGCCGATGACGACGCAAGCGAGGCGAACGGCGGACCATCTCGATCGGTCGCGGTTGCTGGTCGAGGAGATGTTCGATGACGGCGGTTGAGTGCCTCGTCGCGGCGCGAGCGGCCGGCGACGGGTTCCAGCGCCCGGTGAACGCGTTCCTGGACGCCTTCCGCCGTGCGGAGCCGCCCGGACGCGAGGCGATGATTCGGGAGCCGATCGCGGTTTCGGGCGGGCTGGAGGGGCTGGTCGCCGCGGTCGTCAGTGCGCTGTGCCGCGAGGTCGGCATGGCGGCGCCGGCGTGGGTCGCTTCGATCCACAGTCCCGAGCCGTTCTTCGCGTTTCCGGCCCGCTCGTTCGCGTTGCGGCTGCGGCTGATGATCGAATCGCCGGCCCCGTTCCTCGTCCGCAACGTGTTCGTGCCGGAGAACTACCTGAGCCGCGCATGACACCAAGCTGTCCCCGACGGCCGGCCGCGCTTCCGTCCCACCGAGGTCGAGACGTCGAGACGCTCCCGGGGGACGCGACCAAGGCACGGGAGAAGCTTGCCTGGAAGCCGGAAATGCTCTTCCCCGAGCCGGTCGGGATGACGGTCCGTTCCGACCTCGAGCAGACCCGCCGTCTGGTCGACGGCATCGGCCGGAACGGCTGCAAGGACTCCGGGGAGCGCGAGGGGTGAGGAGGTGATGGCAGCCATGAAGTTGAGATACGCCGACGCATGGATGGTGAGCGCGGGCAGGCGATCCCGGGCGAGCTCGACCGGGCGCTCGATGCGCTGGACGAGTACTCGCGGACGATCGACTTCGCGCGGTTCACGACGGAGCGGCTGGCGTTCGACGGCGTGCTGCACGCGATGACGGTCTTCCTCCTCCGCCGGTGAGAAGCGGGGCCGGCGCCGCCGGACCGTGCGGCGTACCGGGACGAGTCGATGATGACGAGCTGCTGTTCGTGGGGAGGCTAAGATGAGCGAGGTTGTGTTCTTGATCGAGGAGGCTGCCGAGGGCGGGTACTCCGCTCGAGCGGACGGCGGACGGCGGACGGCGGGCGGCGGACGGCGGACGGGGTTCGACGACGGGTTGCGCCGAACGATCGAGTGGTATCGGGGCGCCTGAATGCTACCCGCCGGTATCATACTCTGAGGTATCTCCCATCCGAGCGTTCATCAACCGGGAAGCCGAGCTGCAGTTCCTGCGGCGGGCCTGGGAGCGCCCCGAGGCGCAGCTCCTGGTGGTCTACGGTCGCCGCCGCGTCGGCAAGACCGCGCTCGTGCGCCGGTTCGCCCAGGATCGTCCGGCCGTCTACTACATGGCCACGCGGCTGCCCGAGCGCCAGCAGCTCGCGGACCTGGCACGAGCGGTCGGGGAGCACTTCGACGACCCGTTGCTGCGCGAGAACGGGTTTGCCGACTGGCGTCAATTCTTCGCCTGGCTGGGGCGCCGCCGCGAGAAGTTCCTGCTCGTTCTTGACGAGTTCCCCTACCTCGTCGAGGCCAACCCGGCCCTGCCGAGTCTCTGGCAGAAGGGGTGGGACGAGTCGCTTGCGGCGACCCGGGTGCGCGTCGTGCTGATGGGGTCTTCGGTGGCGATGATGGAGCGCGAGACGCTGGCCGAGCGGTCTCCGTTGTACGGGCGCCGCACGGGCCAGCTCCGGCTCGAGAGGTTCGGATTCGTCGCGGGGACGGGGTTCGATGAGGGGCTGAGGAAGACGGTGGAGCGGTATCGGGCGAGGGAAGGGTGAACTGCGATGGCGAAGGAGTTCGCGTGTCAGTCTTCGATCGGCGGATAGGGAGGCGATGACATGAGACTGACCGTGGACAAGGAAGCCGACGCGTTGTACTTCCGGCTTGATGAGACGCCCGTGATGGAGTCCGAAGAGGTGCACCCGGGGATCGTGCTGGATTTCAACGCCCAAGGCGCCGTCGTTGGAATCGAGATCCTCGGCCTCAGTAAGCGGGTCCCGGCCGACGCGTTGAAAAACCTCCATTTTCAGGCTGCATGAATGTGCTCTCGGGCGGTATCTCCTGAAGCCCAAAGCCTGGAGCCGGCCGAGGACTTTGTCCGAGGCCCTGGGGCCGTGTCGGCCGGATCTTGCGCCGTGACGGTCGCGGCGAATGACGTGAACGGCAACGATCCGCCGTCGGGCACGAGCACGAGCACGGAGACGACGGGGAGGGGTGAACGGTTACAGCGAGGGCATCCTGCGGCTCGCCGAGGATCCGGTGCGTTGGCGGCGCCGGGTCCGTGCGGAGACGAATCGCCAATGCTTTCCGGCGCTTGTGGCGACATGACCGAGCGTGCTTCCGCCCCGACTGTACGAAAGTCCGCCCCGACTGTACGAAAGTCCGCCCGGAGCGTGCGCAGACCCGTCTGCGCACGTGTGTCTGCGCACGTGTGTCTGCGCACGCGTGTCTGCGCGCGTGTGCCTGAGCGCGTGCGAAAGCCCGCCGTAAGCGTGCGAGAGGCCGCCGTAAGCGTGCGAGAGGCCGCCGTAAGCGTGCGAGAGGCCGCCGTAAGCGTGCGAGAGGCCGCCGTAAGCG
>CAMTWF010000061.1:0-3284 GCA_947085355.1 uncultured delta proteobacterium | reverse complement strand
CTGGCGCATCGACGACGCCGCGGCGCCGGGCGGGGAGGCGGCGCGGCCGGTGGCGTTCGGCCCGACGGTGCGCGTCTCGCCCGGAGAGGTCGTGCGGCTTGCGGCGGCCCGTCGCGGCGAGCCGGCGTGGGTCGCCGGGGCGCGCAGGCACGTGGAGCGTTCTCTGGAGGCCCGGGCGCCGCCGGTGGCGGCGCGCGCGGCGCGGTCGATGGTGCTGGGGCAGCAGTGGAGGCTGGAGGGCGGCGAGCGGACGGCGCTGCGCGACATCGGCGTTTCGCACCTGCTGGCGATCTCCGGCTTCAACCTCGCGATCGTGGCGTGGGTGCTGTGGCGGTCGCTCATCGCCGCGGCATCGCTGTGGCGGCCGCTGTTGGTACGCATCGACGCGCGCCGGCTCGCGGCATCGGTGCTGATGCCGGCGGTCTGGCTCGTGGCGGCGATCGTCGAGTGGCAGCCCTCGGTCGTCCGGGCCGCGCTGATGATCTCCGCTTTCCTGGCGGCCCAGCTCCTCGACAGGCGCGCCACGGCCCTGGACGCCCTGGCCTTGGCGACGGTGGCGGCGTTCGTGGCGATGCCGGCGCAGGTGGACGATCCCGGTTTCCAACTCTCCCTGGCCGCGGTCACCGGCCTGCTGATCGGCGACCGGTGGGGCCTTGGCGGGGGACCTGCCGCCGTGGAGCCCGACGAGCCGCAACTGCCCGGCGCGAGGCGTCCGCCTCTGCTGCGTCGCATTGCGGCCGGCCTGGATCGAGCCCTTCTTGCGACCGGCAGGGCGGTGCTGCGCCTGGCGACGGCTTCGGCGTTCGCCGTCCTGGCGACCGCTCCGGTGACTGCGGCCCGTTTCGGCGAGGTCTCGCCGTCTGCGGCGGCGGCCAACCTCGTCGCCATCCCGCTGTTCACGGCGGCCGTCTACCCGCCGTCGGTCGTGTTGTCGCTGCTGGCCGCCGGGCCGGCCCCCGATGGTGTCGTGACGGTCGTGGGAGCGGCGGCGGGCGTCGCATGGGAGTTCTTCGTGCGGGTCTGCCGCGGTCTCGGGGCGGTCCTGCCGGCCGGCGTTCCGGTCGAGCGTGACGCCGCCGCCGGGGTCGCGCTGGTCGCCGCCGCGGTCGCGGCGCTGCTTGTGCGGAGCGGCCGGTGGCGGCAGGCCGGCGCCGCGACGCTCTGCGCGATCGCCGTGCAGATCGGGGATGCGCCGCCCTCCGTGCGGCCTGTCGCGGGAGCGCCGCCGCCGGCGCCGGTCGGAGCCGTGACGCTGACCTTCCTGGACGTCGGGGACGGCGACGCGACGCTGGTTCGATTCCCCGACGGCCGGCACGTGCTGGTCGACGGCGGTCCCGCGGGCGAGGGCGGCGATCGGCCGCGCGAGGCGCGGCTGATCGGTGAGTTGCGGCGGCTGGGCATCGAGCGGATCGACCTGATGATCGCCACGCACGCGCACGCCGACCACTGCGGCGGCTTGATCGAGGCGGCGCGGCTGATGCGGCCCGCGGAGGTGTGGACCACGCCGCAAGGGGAGGTCGAGGCGCCCGGATCGGCATTCGCGCGGTGGGTTGACCGGATGGAGCGGCGCGGCGTGCGGGTCCTGCGAACCCCGGCCGTCTGCGGCGCGCACGCATTCGGCCCGGCGACCGTGTCGGTCCTGGCGCCCTGCGGCGCGGCGGGCTACGACCCCCTGCTGGACGAGAACGACAACTCGATCGTGCTGCGGATCTCCAACGGGTGCTCCGACGCGCTGCTCGTCGGCGACGCCGGCGCTGCCGCGGAGGACCGGCTGCGGACCGCCGGCGTCGATCTCGAATCGGAGGTCCTCAAGGCAGGGCACCACGGCAGCGCGTCGAGTTCCGGCGCCGCCTTCCTTGCCGCGGTGCGCCCGGCGCTCGCGGTCGTGTCGGTGGGCCGGCGCTTCTCCGGTCGCGGGCCGCCGCACCGCGCCGCGCTGGAGCGCATCGCCTCGGGCGGAGCCGTCATCGCGCGCACGGACCGGGCCGGAACCGTGACCGTCCACCTCGGGCGCGACGCCGTCGCCGCCTACGACTCGACGGGCCGCCTCCTCGGACGCCGGCCGGCGCGCTGCGGCGGGCGTTGGTACATCTCGTCGTTGCCCCTTGCCGCCGCCCGGTTTTTCGGGTTTCATCCCGACTATGGAGCGGCCGACCAGTCAAGCTGGCGGCGACACGCCGGGGGGTCGCGCGCCCAAGCGCCCTGATCGGTTGCGCGAAGCGCTCCTCTACTTCGGCTTCTCCGCCATTCCCTTTGCGACCTGCTGGATCATCTCGACGAGGAAGGGGATCCGGCCTTCGTAGCTGACGGCGAGTTGGAGATTGAGCGCGGCGGCCCTTCCGTCGCCGCGAGCGATCGCCTCGGCCGCGGCGGCGTAGTGTCTCTTTCCCGCCGGCGTGCGGAGCATGTCCTCCCTCGACAGTCGCGGCCTCGGGGTCTCGTCGGTCAGTCGCAGTTTCCCCTCGGCCAGCCCCCCGTCGTACGCGCGGCGCAGGTCCGGGTCGTTCAGCACCCGGAAGGCCTCCGCCATCCTCTTGAAAAGCGAGTAGGCGTGGCCGCGCGTCGGCTCGGGCGTCCCGCGGTGACGGTCGGGGTGCAGGCTGGCGGCCCGCCGGTGGAACGCCTGGCGGATCGCCTCCTGTGTCGCGCCGGGCGCGATGCCGAGGACTTCGTAGTAGTTGCTCGCCGGCAGCGATTCGTACGCCCGCGCGACCCTGTCGGCCCAGCACCGGAACTCGGCATCAAGCATTGCGTCAGCCCCCGAACAGCGTCACGCGCACCCGCTGGGCCTTGCCGGTCAGCGTATCGACGGCCGACACGTTGAGGATCCCGTCCGTGTCGATCTCGAACGTCACGTTGATCTTCACCGAGCCGCGCGGGCCCGGCGGGAGGTCGTCGAGCGACACCTCCGAGAGCACGACGTTCTCCGCCACTTTCCGGGACTCGCCCTGGCAGACGCGGATCCGCACCGATGTCTGGTCGTCCTGACTGGTCGTGAAGGCCCGGGTCTGTTCGACCGGGACCGTCGTGTTGCGGCGGATGAGGGCCTCGACGTTCCCCCCCACGGTCTGGATGCCGAGCGTCAGCGGAGTGACATCGAGCAGCAGGGGCGCCGCCGAAGGCGCGGCGCCGGCGCCCGCGCGCAAAGCCGCCGCGGCCTCGTGGACCAGAGGCAGGGCCGCGGGCGGGCCGGGCGAAGCTTGCGGCGGCGGACCAGACTCGGCCGGCGACGGGGACGGCAGCGCATCGAGCGGACCGGCCGCGGCGGCCCGCGTGACCGGCGG
>CAMTWF010000060.1:0-4080 GCA_947085355.1 uncultured delta proteobacterium | reverse complement strand
TACACGACGCTCTTCCGATCTAGGCGGCGGCAGGCGGAGCAGGCGGCGGCGCGGGAGGCGGCCGATCGCGAACGGCGCGCGGCGGCCGACGCCGAGTGCGCCCGCGCGACCACGCTGCTGCGCGCCTTCCTCGATTCCCGCGATCCGGCCGCGTGGCCCGCCGATCTCGATCCGCTTCTCGGGGCGCTCCTGGACTCCTGCCGGCTCGACGCGGAGATGGACCGACCGGATCGGGATCCGGAAGAGGCGCCGCTCGCGCGAGCCGTCGTGCGGCGGCTCGAGGGGGACGCCGATCCGGGCACGGTGCGGGGCGTCGCCGAGCGCATCCTGCGCGTCCGGCATCCCGGCGAGAGCCGCACGCGGCGCACGCGCCGGCTCCTCGGAATCGGCGACCCGTTCCCGCCGGCAGTGGAAGCCGAGGCCGAGCGCGCCGCCGGCGCGCCGGATCGGGATGCGGTCGAGCGCCTGGACCTGCGCGACCTGGAGACGTACACGATCGACAACCCGTGGACGCGGGACCGCGACGACGCGCTGAGCGTCGTCGAGCGCGACGGCCGGCTCGATGTGTCCGTCCACGTTTCCGACGTGGCGACACTCGTGCGCCGCGGGTCGGGGATCGACGCCGCGGCGCGGCTGCGAGGCGTCACGCACTACTGGCCCGACGGGACGTTCCCGATGCTGCCGGCGCTCGTCGAGCGGCGCGCGTCGCTCGACGCCGACGCGGCGGGGCGTCCGGTTCTCACCGCCCGCTTCGCCTGCCTGGGCGGCCCCGAGCCGCCCGCCGGCGCGCCGCCCTCGCTGGAGCCGTTGGGCATCCACGCCGCGACGATCCGCGTCGCCGCCAACCTGTCGTACGACGAGGCCGACGAGGCGATGCGGACGCGCGCGCAGCCGTGGGCCGCGCCGCTGCTGCGCCTGTGGGAGCACCTGCGGGCGGTCCGGCGGGCGAGGGGCGGGGATGCGGTCGCTTCGCGTCGAGAAGCCAGGATCCTGGTCGAAGGCGACGGCGAGCGGATCGACATCGTGCCCGTCGAGGGCGGTACGCCTGCGCGCCTCCTGATCGAGGAGCTGGCTCTCGCCACCGGCATGGCGGTCGCGGCGTGGGCGAGCGGCCGCGGCGTGCCGCTCATCTACCGGATCCAGGACGCGCCGTCGGCGAGGTCGCGCGGGCCCGAGCGGGCCGGGTACACGCTGACGCCCGACGCGCATCATTCGCTCGGCGGCGCCCTCTACGCCCACGTGACGTCGCCGATCCGGCGCTACGTGGACCTGCTCAACCAGCGCCAGGTCCTCTCGCGGCTGGCCGCCGAACGGCCCCCCGGTGCAGCGGTCGAGCCGGACGAGCAGGTGGACCTGCAGCGGATCAACCTGGGCGTCAGGCGCGTCCTCGACGCCGCCCGGTCGCTCGAACGGAACGCACACCGCTACTGGGCGCTGCGATGGCTCGCGGCGCGCCCCGGCGACGTCTTCGATGCCGAGGTGCGGGCGGACCCGGATTCGGTTTCCGGCGCGCGTCCCCCGAGGGCGCTGGTGCTGCCGGTCGTCGTCCTGCTGCCGATCGCGGGCCTCGATCGGTCGGTCCTCGCCGCCGCGGCGGCCGACGGGAAGGATCACGCGATCGTGCGGGTCCGCGTCGAGGTCGGCGACGCCGAGACGCTCGACGGCCGCGCGATCGTGGTCTGAGCCGCGCCGGCCCGCACGGGACGCGGGATTCGCGCGCCGGTCACAGGCGCCTGGTCAGGAACACCGATCCGTGGAGCACGCCCTTCTCTCCGGCGAGGCGCTCGCCGACGCCGCGGACCTCGCCCGCAGGCCCCCGCAGGACGATCAGCTCCAGGCAGCGGTGGTGGTCGAGGTGCACGTGCATGGCGGACACGATGCGGTCGCCGTGCTCGTGCTGGATCGCCGTCAGCCTGCGCGACAGCATGCGGCGGTGGTGGTCGTAGACGATCGCCACGGCGGCGACCACCCTGGCGCGGTCGTCGATGGACGCGGAAATCAGCCTGTCGCGGATCAGGTCGCGGATCGCCTCCGACCGGTTCGAGCCGCCGCGGCCGGCGATCCATTCGTCGAATCGTCCCAGCAGGTCCACGTCGATGGCGACCCCGATCCTCGCGAGGTCCGTCCCCGCCGTTCGGATTTCGGATTTCGGATTTCGGATTTCGGATTTGGTCATCGCCGTCTCCTTCTTCCGCCGCACCCGCGGCGATGGCGAACTATAGGCGCAACCTCTCGCGACAGTCATCGGTCGTGCCCCCGCCCCGTCGCGGGCGTTGCGGCGGCCGGCGGCGGGGGGTAGACTCCGTGCGTCGCCGCGCCCGGACCGACCGGATCGCGGCGGCCGATGGAGGCATCCGTCATGGCCCGCACGGTTTCCATTGCACCCGCGTTGGTCGCCATGGCCTTCCTGGCGGCGTCCGAGGAAGCGCAAGCCCAGGCCGCCGGAACCCCGGCCGAAGCGCGAGAGCGGGTCATGGGACTCCTGATGGCGTACGAGCACGTGCCGAATGCCGCCGAGTTCACGTCGCTCGGGCCGGCCGCGCACGAGGCGCTTCTGGCCGCGGCGCCGGACGGAACCCTGCCGCCTTTCGTGCGCGGACGCGCCGTGTGGGCGCTGGCGTTCTTCCCCGACCGGGCTACCAGGCAGACGATCGAGACGCTGCTGGACGATCCGGACCTGGACGAGATGATCGTGCGCAGGGCGCTCGGCACGCTGGCCGCGGCGTTCGGCGACGAGTCGCTCGGACGCGTGCGCGGCTACCTCGACGATCCGCGTCCGGACGTGCGCGAGGCCGCCGCGCGGGCGCTCGGGGAAATCGGCGGCGCCGCCGCGCTGCGGGCGCTTCAGCGCAGGCTGGGCCGCGAGCGCGCCGCGCAGGTGAGGGAGACGATCGCGGAGGAGATCGCGCGGGTCGAGCGTCGCGGGGCGCGGTGATTCCACTGCACCGGGGGCCGAGCGACGGGAGGAGGACGCATGATGAACGGTTGGACGGCTGCCTGGACGATCGTTGCCGCGACGGCGCTCGGCGCGCCGGGCGCCAAGGCGCAGCCTGCCGGAGGGCTCGCTCCGGACGACGCGGCGTTCCTGGAAGGGCGGACCGATCAGCCCCAAGGCGGGACCGCCGCCCAGGCGGGCGCCACCCTCCCGAGCGACGACGCGGCCTGGCTGGCGGGCGGGCAGACGTCGGAAATCGCTCCACCGGCCGAGGATCCCTACGCCTCGCTGCGGGAGGACCCCGACCAGGCGTACCACTTGGCCGGGATCCGGGCGCACGCGGCCTTCCTGCCGTCGTGGCTCGTGAAGGCGTTCGGCTTGGCCGAGTCCCCGGGGGTGATCGGACCGGCCGTCGGAGTCGAGTACACGTTCCGCCGGCGGGGCCTCGACATCGTCCCCGCTGTTTGGTGGGGTGGGTACATGGCCGAGGGGTTTGTGCGCGAGGAAGGGGATCCGCTGGAGGACACCGAGTTCTTGGAGTCGACACTGAGCGTTCTATGGTTCACGGTGGACTTCCTCCCCAGCTACGACATCAACGAATGGTTGGCGCTCGTGTACGGCGGCGGAATCGGCATCGGAGTGAGGTTCGGCGAGATCTACCGCACCGAGGCGTACCAGCGTGCCGGGGAATGGAACCGCTGTGATAGGGCTGGGATCCCCGATGTGGAGTACTGCGAACCCGGTGGCCAATATGACTCCAAGGTGCCGGAGGAGGCCGGCGGGGTCTGGCCTGTCTATCCGCAGTTCTCCGGCCGGTTCGGACTGCGGTTCAAGCCGCTGCGCAATCTCGTGATCCACACCGACATGGGCGTCGGCCTCCCGTCGCTCTTCTTCGTCGGCGGGCGGATCAACTACATGTTCTGATCGCCGACCGCTGTTACATTCCGACCGCCGCGCGTTCCGGAGAGAGCGCGAACCGGAGCAGATCGCGGGCGCCGGCCGACCCGCGGATCGCCTCCGCCAGGGCCGGCCCGGCCTCGGGCGAGGCGCCGGTGTCGCGGCGCACGGCGAAGCGCACGGCCGGTTCCAGCGCGTCGGAAAGGACCAGCCCCACCCGGTCCGCGGATCGCTCGACCGCCAGGATG
>CAMTWF010000059.1:0-6811 GCA_947085355.1 uncultured delta proteobacterium | reverse complement strand
GACCTTGGCAATGCTGCCGTCGTCGGCTTGCAGGTAGAGCCGCCACCCGTCCGGCGTCTCGCGGGCGTCGTCGACGGTCGCGAACGATTCGGCGCCGGGCAACCGAACTCGCTGACCTGCCTCGAACCGAATGGACATCGTGGTTCCCGTTGCCTCCCGATACCGCGCACGCTTCACGTGCCTTCCGAACGAGCCGAGCCGAAGCCGGGACGATCAGGCGCCATCATGCGCGTCCGGCGGATCGGCGGTCAACCGGCGCTCGCCGGCCATCTGCGGCCAGAGGAACGAGCAGGTATCGACGCGGTGTCCTTGGCCACGGGCTCCCGGAAACCGAACGAGGTCGGCCCCGTGGTGCCGGCCATGGTCGCGGGGTGCTGCGCGTGCAGGATCTGCGAGAGCTGCCCGTACAGTCGGTTGAGGTGCTCCTTGAGAGCCATCCGGCTGAGCCACTACGTTCTCGACGCGCTGACGCCGGTGCACCTGCTGACGACTTCCTCCGGGATCCACGACGACTTCGAGTCGGCGCTGGATCAGGTCGCGGCGTCGGTGCTCGTCGAAGCGCCTCCGCCCCTGCTCACGGCCGCCGGCCTGGCCGGCCTCCGGCATTGCCGCAACCGCA
Source organism: uncultured delta proteobacterium (assembly GCA_947085355.1). Classification (GTDB taxonomy): domain Bacteria; phylum Myxococcota_A; class Polyangia; order DRWM01; family JAAZOP01; genus CAMTWF01. The sequence goes on along the minus strand of CAMTWF010000059.1, from coordinate 6,192 downwards.
AGATCGTCTCGGGCTACGACATCGCCGACGAGTTCGCCCGCCACGAGGGCGAGCTGAGCCGGGGAGCAACCGTTGCAGAATTTGCAACGGTTCAACGCGAGGGGGACCGCGAGGTCACCCGCGACGTCGAGTACTTCAACCGCAAGGTGTTGCGATGCCACCAGCGGGACATCGCGCGATTCATCCACGTCCACGTGCAGGAGCACTACCGGGAGGAAGCGGCCGGGTACGACGTCGCGGGCGTTCACGCGCAAGCCCGCCGCCCGCCGCCGTACACCCGGATTGCATCGGAGTGACCGATCTGCGCTCCCCCGGTCGGACGCGCTACTTGTCCCGCTTCTCGCCCGGCGTCGTCGCGACGGGCGGGGTCGGCGGCGCAGCACCTGCCGGCGCGTCCTGCTCGTCCTCGTCATCCGGCATGTTGCGGTCACGCAGCGAGTGGTACTCGCGCGACTGCGGCCCGTACACGTCACGAACCACACGACGGAACGGCACGAGCCGGGCGTGGAACACCGCGCGGGCGTCCGCGCGGGCCTGCTGCGCCTTCTGAAGCGCGGCGGACGCGGCGGACGCCTCGTCCGCCTCCTTGACCGCCGCCGACAGCGGGCCCTGCAGCTCCTTGAGCAGGTCCCGCGCCCACTTCTCGCCGGTCGGGGCGTTCGGGCCGGTCCCGTCAAGCGGATGATCCTCGTCGACTCCGCCCGCCACGCAAAGCAGGTCCTCGATCTTCTCCGCGCCGTTGATCAGATCGTCCGGCGTCGTGAACGACTTGGCTCTGCCGGAGACCTGGGCATGCGGCAGCCGCGCCAAGGTGGCCGAGCGGACCTTGTCGTAGACACGGCCGAGCGGTTCGGCGGCGGTGTCGCGCTCCCTCCGCTCGCGGCCCTCCGCGTCGGTCACCTTGGTGAGTTCGGTGTCCGCCGTGTTGAACTTCCCCGCCGCTTCCGAGACCGGCGGGGCGGCGACCTTGATGGCCGTGTCCGTCGACTGCTTGATGATGCGCTCGGCACGGTCTGCGCGCCGCCCGTCCATGGAATAAGTCCGCTTCGCCATGATCCTTCTCCCTTTCGCCATCGAACCGAATCGAGAACCTACGTTTTGGGGCTTGTATCGGCGGTCGACGATGAAGTCAAGAAGAAAAAGGGGGAGGGGGGGAAAAGGGGGAGGGCCATGACCCGCTGGAGTAGAGGTTTGCGTGACCGATCCGCGGCGCCCGCGCGTTCCATGGATTCCGGACCACCGGCGTGACCGCGCAAGCCCTCCCGGAGGTTGACACCGCCGCACCGGCGTGTTTTCGTCGCCGCCGTCTGGACGGTCCGAACCGCCGCATTCCGGCGGCGCTGCCGGGGGGACGAGAGGTGGACGGATGGATTTCAGCCTGGGCGAGGAGCTGGTCCTGCTGCGCGACTCGGTGCGGAAGTTCGCCGAGAAGGAGATCGCGCCGTTCGCCGACAAGTGGGACGAGCAGCACCACTGGCCGAGGGACGTCGTCTCGAAGATGGCCGACATGGGCCTGTTCGGCGCCGTGATCCCCGAGCAGTACGGCGGCACGGGGATGGGATGGCTCGCGCTCGTTATCGCCACCGAGGAGATCGCCCGGGCGTCCAGCTCGCTGCGCGTCGCGTTCAACATGCAGACCGCCGGGCCCGCCTACGGCATCCTCCTGGGCGGCACCGAGGAGCAGAAGCGCAGGTACATCCCCGGCCTCTGCTCCGCCGAGCTGATCGGGTGCTTCGCCATCACCGAGCCAGACGCCGGCTCCGACGTGCTGTCCATGAAGACCACGGCGAAGCTCGACGGCGACCACTACATCCTCAACGGCTCCAAGATCTGGATCTCGAACGCCCAGTACGCCGACGTGGCGCTCGTCTACGCCTACACCGACAAGTCGAAGGGGGCCAAGGGCCTCAGCGCGTTCATCGTCGACCTGAAGGGCAACACGGGAATACGCACCTCGGCGCTCGACAAGATGGGCACCCGTTCCTCGCCGACCGGCGAGATCAGCTTCGAGGACGCGCGCATCCCGCGGTCCGCGCTGCTGGGCCAGGAGGGCCAGGGGATCGGCCAGCTCTTCTCGTGCCTCAACCGCACGCGGATCTCGTGCGCCGCCGGCGGCGTCGGCGTCGCCCAGGCGTGCCTCGACGCCGCGACGAGGTACTGCACCGAACGCAAGCAGTTCGGCCAGGAGATCGGCCAGTTCCAGATGAACCAGGACGCGATCGCGCAGATGGCCGTCGACGTGGAGGCCGCCAGGCTGCTCGTCTACAAGGCCGCCTGGCAGAAGGACCAGGGCAACCTCGGAAACACGCTCGAAACGTCCATGGCCAAGTACTTCGCCGGCGAGACCGCAGCCAAGTGCGCCCATTCGGCCATGAAAATCCTCGGCTCGTACGGCTACTCGCCCGACTACCCGGTGGCCCGCTACTTCCGGGACGCGGTGCTCTACCAGATAGTCGAGGGAACGGCGAACATCCAGAAGACGATCGTCGCCATGGACCAGCTCGGCTACAGGAAGGCGAACAAGTAGAACCGCGCCCGCGGCGCGCCGGCGCGGACGGACGGCGGACTGCGAGAGGCCCGCGGGGGATTGCGAGGACGGCGATGCCCGAGGTTCCCGACAGGATCAAGGACCTGCACAAGCGCCGCGCCGAGCTGACGCTCGGCGGCGGGCCCGAGGAGATCGACAAGCAGCACAAGCGGGGGAAGAGGACGGCGCGCGAGCGTATCGACGCCTTGTTCGATTCCGGCACGTTCGTCGAGATCGACCTGTTCGCCAGGCAGCTCGGCAGGGAGTTCGGGATCGACAAGAAGCTGATCCCGGCCGACGGCATCATCATCGGCCACGGCAAGGTCGACGGCCGGGAGGTCGCGGCGTTCTCGGCCGACTACACCTGCATGGCCGGCACGTTCGGCGAGATGCACGGGCGCAAGATGAACAAGATCATCGAGTTCGCCCTGCGCGCCGGCATGCCCCTCGTCGGCCTGAACGACTCCGGCGGCGCCCGCCTGCAGGAGAACATGGGCCCGCTGTCGCAGTACGGACGGCTGTTCTACCTCAACTCGATCGCCTCCGGCGTCATCCCCCAGATCGCCGTCCTTCTCGGCCCCGTCGCCGGCGGCCAGGCGTACTCGCCGGGCCTCAACGACTTCCTCTTCATGGTGCGCGGCATGGCGGTGACGTTCATCGCCGGTCCGCCGCTGGTCGAGGCGGTGATCGGCGAGAAGATCGGCGCCGAGGAACTCGGCGGGGTGGACGTGCACGCGCAGGTGAGCGGCACGTGCCACGTCGTGTGCGAGGACGAGGACGACGCCGTCGGCAAGATCCGCCGCCTGCTGTCGTACCTCCCGGCGAACAACCGGCACAAGCCGCCGATGCAGCCGTGCGACGACCCGCCGGACCGCGCGAGCGAGCGTCTCTACGAGATCGTCCCGCCGGACGACAGATCGATCCCGTACGACATGCACGGCGTGATCGACGAGATCGTCGACCAGGGGTCGTTTTTCGAGATCCACCGCGACTTCGCGCGCAACTGCATCGTCGGCTTCGCCCGCTTCGACGGCCGTTCCGTCGGCATCTACGCCAACAACCCGTTCCACATGGGCGGCGCCATCGACGTCAAGGCGGCCGAGAAGATGGCGCGGTTCGTCCGCTTCTGCGACTGCTTCAACATCCCCCTCCTGGCCCTCATCGATTCGCCGGCCTACCAGATCGGCTCGGTGCAGGAGCAGCTCGGCATCATCTACAAGGGCGCCAAGCTGCTGCACGCCGTCGCCGAGGCGACGGTGCCGCAGATCTCGATCTACGTCGGCAAGGCGTACGCCGGCGCGTACCTCGCCATGGGATCCAAGGACTTCGGCGTCGACTTCGTCTTCGCCTGGCCCACCGCGTCGATCGCCCTGGTCGGACCGAAGGGCACGGTCAACGTGATCTTCGGCCGCGAGATCGCCAAGGCGGCCGACCCGGAGGCGGAGAGGCGGAGGAGGGAGGAGGAGTTCGAGCGGACCTACATGAGCATCTACTACCCGGCGTCGCTCCAGCACATCGACGACATCATCGATCCGAAGGAGACCCGATTCCGCGTGATCCGGGCGCTCGAAGCGCTCGACGACAAGAAGATCGATTCCCCCTGGAAGAAACACGGGAACATACCGCTGTAGGCGGGGGTCGGGGGTCGGCGGGGCGGGGGGGGGGCGGAACTGGAGAAACGGAATGGCAGACGACAGGATGGCGAGACTCAAGGCCGAACGCGCGCGGCTCGAGGCCGGCGGCGGCGAGGAAGCGGCCCGCAGGCAGCACGAGGCGGGCAAACTGACGGCGCGCGAGCGGCTCGACCTGCTTTTCGACGGGGGGACGTTCGCCGAGAAGGGGCTGTTCGCCGAGCACCGGTGCCGGGACTTCGGCCTCGACGGGCGCGACCTGCCCGCCGACGGCGTGGTCACCGGCAGCGGCAAGGTCGACGGCCGCACCGCCTTCGCGGCCTCGCAGGACTTCACGGTGGTCGCCGGCACCGCCGCCGAGGTCCACTGCCGCAAGTACTGCTCGATCATGGACGACGCGCTCCGGTACGGCTGCCCGGTCGTCCTCATCGAGGACTCCGGCGGCGCCCGCATCCAGGAAGGCGTCGATTCGCTCAACGGCTACGGCGAGATCTTCTACCGGAACACGATCATGTCGGGCGTCGTTCCGCAGATCGCCGTCGTCGCCGGCCCGTGCGCCGGCGGCGCCGTCTACTCGCCGGCCCTGTGCGACTTCATCATCATGGTCAAGGGGACGTCCCAGATGTTCATCACCGGCCCCGACGTCATCAAGGCGGTGATGGGCGAGGAGGTCGACAAGAACGCGCTGGGCGGCGCCGAGGTGCAGACGTCGGTCTCCGGCGTGGCGCACTTCATGGCCCAGGACGACCGCGACGCGATCCGCATCGCCCGCACGCTCCTGTCGTACCTGCCGTCGAACAACCTGGAGGAGCCGCCGCGCCTGGCCGGAAGCTTCGATGTCACGCCCGATCCGAGGCTCGACTCGATCGTGCCGGACGACCCGCGCGTCGGCTTCGACATGAAGGACGTGATCCGGTCGGTGGTCGATCCCGCGTCGTTCTTCGAGGTTTCCGAGCGGTTCGCGACGAACTTCATCATCGGGTTCGCGCGCCTCGCCGGACGCCCCGTCGGCATCCTCGCCAACCAGCCGCTCGTCAAGGCGGGGGCGCTCGACATCGACGCCTCCGACAAGGCGGCGCGGCACATCCGCTTCTGCAACGCCTTCAACGTCCCCGTCGTGAACTTCGTCGACGTGCCGGGCTTCCTCCCCGGCGTGGGACAGGAGCACGGCGGCATCATCCGCCACGGCGCCAAGATGCTCCACGCCTACTCGGCCGCGACGGTCCCCAAGATCACCGTCATCGTCAAGAAGGCCTACGGCGGCTCGTACCTGGCGATGTGCGCCCGCAGCCAGGGGGCCGACCGCGTCTTCGCGTGGCCCACCGCCGAGGTTGCCGTGATGGGCGCCGAAATGGCCGTGCCGCTGATCTTCCGCAAGGAGCTGGCCGCGGCCGAGAACGCCGACAAGAAGCGCGAGGAGCTGATCCGCGAGTACCGGGAGAAGTTCTACAACCCCTACCGCGCCGCCGCGAGGCTCCAGGTGGACGACGTGATCGCACCGTCGGAAACCCGGCGGCACGTCGTCGAGGCGCTCGATGCCGTGCGGACCAAGCGCGAGGCGCTCCCGGCGAAGAAGAACGACAACATCCCGCTGTGAAAGCGGGCGGACGGGTGGGAACGACCATGGCGAACCAGGGAATCGATTCGAGAACCGCCGCGGCGATCGCCGTGGCCGTGGCGTTGCACGAGGGGAGGATCGCGGCGGGCGAGACCGAGCGGCCGGCCGCGGGGGAAGGCGATCGAGCGAGCGAGTGGGGCAGGGCGGCGATGGCGCGCGACGGGCTGGCTCCCGTGCCGCTCCTGCGGCGCTCCTGAGCGATCTACTGACCACTGACCGCCGGCTATGGAGGACCATGATGAGCCGATACCGCATGATCGTTGACGGCAAGCGCATGGAAGTCGATGTCACGGGGGCGGGCCGCGGCAGGTACCGCGTCGTCGTCGACGGCCGGCAGCACGAGGTCTCGCTCGGAGAGGCGGCCCCGCCGGTTGCCGAGCCCGCGGCGCGGGCGCCGGCAGCAGCGCCGGCGCCCG
>CAMTWF010000058.1:0-9879 GCA_947085355.1 uncultured delta proteobacterium | reverse complement strand
GCGCGTACTCGCCGTCGGCCGGAAGGCCCGAGAGGACCAGATCGGTGGACCGCACGGTCCCGCCGTCGACGTAGATGCTTGCGAACGTGGATGACGAGAGGAGCCGGGCGTACACCTCGTCGGCGGTCTCGGCGACCACGCCGTTCGCCTCGAACCTCCTGCCGACGCCGGTCACCTCGCGGGGTTCACCGCCCCGCAGGGCGCGCGTTGTGGCGCCGGGTCCCGCACCGGCGCCGTTCTCCTCGCGACCGCAGGCCGCGATCCCGAGCACGACCAGGAAACCAACGATCGTCGTTCTCATGCTGCGCCTCCGTTTCCGGGGCTCGGCGCCCGCACCCGCCAACGCAGGGAAGTATGACGGGCGGTCGAGGCGGTGTCAAACCGGGGCGGCACGCCACGTCGCACGGTAGCTTCTTGGCGGGGCGGCGGCGCTGCGCCACCCGGACAACCCCCTTTGGTTGCGGCGCCGCCGCGCTATGAAGTTACGTGGGGGTCCGGGGGACGGTGAGGCGCCCGGCGCCGAACAGCCCCCCGGCATGGTCGAAGCGATAGAACCCCGGACAAAGGAGCGCGTAGAGGCAGTCGCGGCACCGCGCGTCGCGGCGTCGCCGCTTCGCCAGCCACGCCTGGAGGTTCACCCCGGACTCCCCGACGAAGACCATGGCGCGCTCGGCCTTGCCGAAATCTGTGAGCGCGGCCGATTCGTGCCCGGGGAGGAGGCACGGCGGACAGTTGATGATCTGGATCTGCATCCCCGGGGGCGCCTGGTCGAGCACGATGCCGAGGTGGCGGCGCAGGGCCGGGTACGACGGCACGTGGCCGGCGCGCGCGCGGCCGAACGGCGTGACCACCTGGATGTTCCAGCGGGCGACACCGAGCCCGGCGAGAAACCGCGCCGTCGCGGGGAGGGCGGCGACGTTGCGGCGCACCACGGTGGTGTTCACCGCGACCATCACCGTGTCGCCCGCGGCGGCGAGCATGTTGCGGATCCCCGCGACGGTCTGCGCGAAACTCCCCTCGGCGCAGGTGAGCCGCTCCTGGAGCGCCTCCACGGGAGCGTGCAGCGAACAGAGCACGTCCGTGACGCCGGCGCGGACGAGCGCCGCGGGGAGCTGCGGGTAGCTGAGGGTCCGTCCGTTGGTGGTGACGGCGATGCGGCGGTAGCCCAGCTCGCGCGCCGCGGCCACGACGGCGAGCAGGTCGGCATGCAGCGTCGGCTCGCCGCCGTCGATGTCGAGCAGGTCGAACCCCCTGGCGCGGTGGCGCTGGAGGGCGGCGAGGACGTCGGCGGTCCGCGCATCGCGCGCGGGACGGTCGCCCACGGCGCAGAAGACGCAGTGGTTGTTGCAGCGGTAGGTGAGGTTCACGATGACCTTGCACTCCCGTGCGGCGGCCGGGCGCACGGCAAGGGCCTCGGCGGCTCGGTGGAGGAACGCCCGGTCGAACTCGTCCGTCGCGATGCCGCCGTGCTGGAACGCCTCGTGGAAACCGGCGGACACGCCGGGCCCGGTCCCGCAGAGCCGCGCCATCTCCGTCCCCGGAATGGGGGTGGCGAACTGCAGGAGCGGGACCGCCCCGTGCTTGCGGTGCAGCGTCGCGAGAGCCCGGATCGTCCGCACGATCTCCGCGCGCCGCTCGCCGGGGATCCCGATCATCCCGTGGACGTGCAGAGGCAGTCCCGCCGCCGCGCACCACGCCGCGACCCGGTCGACCGCGGCCGGGTCGAGGTCCTTGCGAAGAACGCGGCGCTGGACCCGCGGACTCGCGCTCTCGAGCGAGACCTTGAGCGCCTCCGTGAGCGGACGGAGCCGCCGGACGTGGCGTTCCCGGAGGCGATCGGCGCGCAGGCCGTTGGGAAACTCGAGCCGGAGATGCCGGCGCTCGGCCAGCGCGAGGAGCGCCTCGAAGCGCTCCTCGCGGAGATTGGCCACCTCGTCGAGGACCACGAGTCGCCGCACCCCGAGATCGCGGACCCAGCGGTCGACCGCGCGTTCGAGCCGCGCCCACGGGATCGCGCGGTACTGGCGGCGCGGCTCGGGAAGGCCGGGGTTCTTGGAGCAGAAGATGCATCCGTAGGGACAGCCGCGGGCGGCGACGAGCGGCAGCGTCTCGGCGGGCTCGGCCGGGAACGGGCCGGGGCGCCACGGCGCCGCGAGGACGCGCCCCAGGAAGGCGAACGCGGCGGGGGCGTCCATGATCTCCCAGGCGGGGAGAGGGACGTCGTCGAGCGGAAAGGCGGCGCGGTTCTCCTCGACGCCACGCGGCGGCCTCCCGCCGGCCTCGATCGCATCCGCGGCGCGGGCGATGAGCGGTTCGCACTCGTAGCGCAGGACGAGATCGAGACGCGGGGACGCGTCGAGCAGCCCGCGGCCGTCGTACTCGACGTAGTGCATTCCACCCACGACCATGTCGGCGTAGGCGAGGACGCCGGCGGCGGCGGGCACCGCCGCCACGAGTTCGGTGAGCCAACGGCGGCCGGGGGGGACGGTGAGAAACGGGCTCCCCGCGATGATCGCCAGATCCGCCCGCAGCCCGCTCAGCCGATCGAGATGGCGTCGCCTGGACTCGCCAAGCCACGCCTCGTCGCCGCGACGTTCGAGCGATGCTCCCTCCCGCGCGAAGCCATCCACCACCTCGACGCGCCAGCCGCGCGCGAGGAGCACCGCCGCGGCCTGGTACGCGCCGATCTGCGTCAGCCAGGGGTAGTCTATGAAGCGAGGCGAGAGCAGGAGCGGGGGCAGCAGGATGACACCGCGGGGCGCCGGCGAGGCCGTCATCTCCGCCCGCGAGGCCGCCGGCGGGGGGTCGTCCTCGACTTCCCGGAAGGAGCCGGCGAACGGCGAGGGCGCCACTCGTAGACGCTCGACCTGTCCACGGACTCCGTCCAGCGGCGCAGCAGCGCCTCCATGCCGGGCTCCGGCAGGCGTCGGAACAGATGGTCGAGAATCCCCATCTGGATCCGGCAACGGTCGTTGCCGGAGCAGCGCGCCACCAGATCCCCCTGCTCGACGTAGTTGTAGACCGGGCAGACGCCGCAGTACGGCGCGTAGGCGCATTCGGAGCAGCCGGGCAGGCACTCCAGGCAGGACGCGATGCAAAGCGACCGGACGCCGGAGTGCGCGATGATCTCGGCGTAGGAGTTCTTGTGGACGTCCCCGATGCAGAACAGATCGTCCCCCATCGCGCCGACCATCCGTCCCTCGTCGCATGTGTAGACGCGCCCGTCGTGGTTGTACGCAAGCTGGCCGAGGCCCGCCCCGCACGGAGAGCGCAGGTCCGCGTAGTTGGGGTCCCTGTCCGTGAGAATCCTGGTCAGCAGCAACGAGGCCATCTTCTCCATCATCTCGACCCCCTGCCGGTTGATCTCGATGATGTGGTCGAGCGCCTCGATGTAGAACCGCAGGAACTCCTCCGCCGTGTAGCCTTCCCGCTTCCAGACCCGCCGACCCATTCCGAACGGGTTCAGCGGGCGGAGGTGGACCACTTTCTGCCCGAGGCGAACGTACTCGTCCACGATGGCCTTCGGGTGGGCGAGCGAGCCGCGGGACACCGTCACCAGCGCGTTGACGTAGGCCAGACGAGGGTCGAGCTTCCGCTTCCGATACGCCGCGGCGAACGCCTCCATTCCCCGCAAGGTCCGCTCGAAGCTGCTGTCCCGGGCGAGCCGGCGGTTGCGGTCGTGCAGATCCGCCGGGCCGTCGATGGACGTGCAGACCATGACCCCGTTGTCCACAAGGAAGTCGATCCGGTCTCGATCCAGGGCGCCGAGGTTGCTGACCAGACTGAAGTAGATCCTCCTCGCGCCGGACGCGGCGCGACGGCGCCCCTCCTCGACGAAGAACCGCAGCACATCGAAGTTGAGCGTCGGCTCGCCGCCCTGGAATTCGATGGTGAGGTCCGTCGACGGGCTCTCGAAGACGACGTCCAGCACTCGCCCGGCGGTCTCGACGTTCATGTCGAAGCCCGCCCGGCTCGCCGGCTGCCGGCTGGCGTGGCAGTAGACGCAGTTGTGGTTGCAGCGGAGCGTCAGGATCACGATGTGCAGGCCGGGCCCGGCGAAGAGATGGCTGCTCCGCGCCCTGATGCGGTCCGCGGCCCGCCCCTCGACCTCCGCGCCGCGGATCATGTTCCGGCTGGAGAGCTCCCGCCACACCGGCCGGTCCTTCGCGAGCGTACCGGCCATGAGGGCATCGAACTCCCGCCGTTCCAGCCGGACATGGTCCCCGCAGTCGTTGGTAAGCAGGATCCGGCCGTCCAGCTCGCGCCAGCGAATCGGCATGAGACGCTTGTTGCGGACCTTACGCACGCGACTCGCGGTCATGGAGCCACCAGCAGGCAGCTCAGGGCGTAGTTGGCGAATTCGTCGGCCAGCCGATCGGCAGCGCCGGGATCCACGCTCGAGAACCGAACGGTCCGGCTCCGGCCCGCCTTGCGAACCTCGATCGAGGCCAGATGGGAGAAGGCGCTCCGCGCCCGGGCGACCGCCGCCTCGGAGTACACGCCGGCATCCAGTCGTAGCGCGGGCATCTTGCCCGCAATGGACCGGGGACGGCTACTTGCTCTTGCTCTTGGTCTTGGTCTTGGTCTTGGCCGGCTTCCGCTTGTCCCCATGCTTCTCCTCCCATGGCACGGCGATCCCCAGGGGGTCTTCCAGGTAGTCGAGCGTGCTCGCGAACTCCGGCGGCAGGGAGGCATCCTGGGCCTGCGTCGGCTCGGCCTGCGTCGGCTCGGCGGACAGCAGCGCGCGCCCCACGATGATCGACCGGAGCTGCTCGGTCCGCTCCGCAACCTGGTGGCGCATGAGCTGGTGCACGAGTTCGTTGCCGAACTCCTCGCCAAGCGCCAGGAGCGCGCACTCGTCGAGCTTCTCCTTCCCCTTCAGGCGCACGTGAAGCCGGCGCCTCGGGCGCTGCTCCAGGCGCACGTAGCACCGCTCCAGAAAACGGTAGGCGGCCGCCAGTCCGACCGGTCGCGGGAAGACGGTCTCGTCCAGCAGTATGCCGGCGGTGTTTGACTTGCTGTCTACCTTGGGATCCATTTCTCCGTTCCTTCTCGCGGATCTTGCGCGGGCCGCCGGAGACCGAAGCTAGGGAGAACCGGGTGGGGTGTCAAGTCCGTCCCGCGTCAGCCCGCCGTCAGCCGCCGGACGATCGCCTCGGGATCGACGAACAGGGGGTACAGCTCCTCCGAGGAGTAGTGCTTGTCGAGCGAGTACAGCCCGGCGCAGATCGCGTCGACCGTGCAGACGCGACAGCAGGGGGCCTTGTCGTGCCTGAACGACGTCGCGGCATAGCGCCCCTTCTCGTCCAGGAAGTGGATCACCCGCTGTTCGCCCTTCACGATCTTGCGGGTCTCCGTCGACACGTGCGCCCAATCCCCCATGTAGCAGAGCGGGACGCGTTCGACCCGGAACGTCAGGCCGGCGGCGTCAAGCAGTGTCAGCGCCCCGGCCAGCGGCAGATCGATGTCGGCCAGGCGCGGGACGATCCACGGGTTGTCCGCGATCCTGTTCGTGTGCGGGTCGAGTCCGTTGAACACGACGTGCCGGACGTGCGGGAACGAGCGGACGATCCACGCCGCGGTCCTGTCCAGCGCCGGCAGGTTCAGCGAACACAGGACAATGTTGACGTCCACGGCCATTCCGAGCGTGCCGGCGCGTCGGATCGTGCGGGCCGCCCGATCGAGCGATCCGGGCTTCCTGGCGATCCTGTCCTGCACGGCCTTGCGGTGCGAGTGCAGGGAGACGTGCAGGTGGCGCAGGCCGGCCTCGCGCAGCGATTCGAGGACCCCGCGGCGGGCGGTCTCCTGGCCGTTGGTGATGATCCGCGCGGCCAGCCCGGCCCTGGCGGCGCGACGCACCATCTCCGGCAGTTCCGGGTGCAGAGTCGGCTCGCCGCCCGTCAGGAGCACCCCGTCGTGGCCCGTGGCGACGAGGTCCTCCACCTCGCGGTCGTACTCGCCGATGTCCAGCACCCGCCGGTTTTCCGGATTCGAGCAGAACAGGCATCGCTGGTTGCAGATGCGCGTGACCTGGATGTAGCCGAGCGCCGCCATCCGATCAGTCCCGGCCCAACGGCCCCGCCGCGATCTCCCGCGCCCGCCGATCGCGCCTCGCCCGGAATTCGCCCCAGCCGAACCGCTCGGGATACTCCCGCCACGGCCCCTCGCAGACGCGATCCAGAACGCAACGCCGGCACGGCGGTCCCTTCGCCTTCCCCTCGCCGACCCGGAAGGCGCGGTAGTCGTCGATCGTCCCCTCGGCGTCGAAGATCACCGATTCGGGAATCACCCACTCGGCCGCGTACTCCTCGCGGTCGTGCAGGAAGCACAGCGGCACCGCCTCGGTCATCGGCCGGATGCCGGCGCCCAGCGAACGATCGATCGCCTCGCGCAACCTCGGCGCCGCCGTCTCCATGCGCGGGACGATCGACGGGAACGACGTCTGGGCCGTGCCGACCGGGTGGACGAACGCGAACTGCATCTGCGCGACGCCGAGCCGGGCCAACAGGTCCGCGATCTCCGCCAGGTGCCGCACGTTCGGGCGCGTCACCACGGTGTTCGTGAGCAGCGGAAGGCCGACCGCCCGGCAGTTCTCGATGCCGCGCACCGTGCGCGCGAAGCTCCCGTCGCACCGCGTCAGCCAGTCGTGCAGCGCCGGCACGTGGCCATGCAGCGCCGGCGACACCTCGGTGACGCCGGCCTCGACGCACGACCGCGCGAACGCCGGGTACGCCAGCATCTGCCCGTTGGTCTGGAGCTGGATCGTCCGGAAGCCGAGCCGGCGGGCCTCGGCCACCAGCTCGAGGAAATCGGCGCGGATCGATGCCTCTCCGCCCGTGAACACGACGGAATCCGCCCGCCGGCGCGCCTCCGCCAGCAACCGCTTCGCCTCCGCCGTCGTCCGGTCGGGGTACCTCGACCGCTTGTCCCCCTGCACGCAGAAGCGGCAGCGGTTGTTGCACGAGAAGGAGACCTTCACGTCCGCCCGTTCGGAATCGGTATGCCGCCGCATCGGAAGAAACCGTAGCGCCTCGCGCGCGCGACGTACAGCCCCTCGCGCCTCGGCGCCGCGGGCGGCAACCGGCACGCGGGGGGCAGGCTGCCGGTCCGGGTCCGCGGAAGTCATCTCCTGCGCGACAAGAACATCCCCGCCAGGGCGCGGGGCAGCGAGCCCGACATCTCGACGACGCACGGGAGCCGGCAGCCGTTGCAGTCGGCCAGCCGCTCGGTCACCCGGCGGAACTCGTCCCCACGACAGACCGTGGCCGGGTCGAACTCGGCGCAGGGGCCCCACGCATGGAGCGGCGTGCCCTGGGGATCCTCGCACGAGTGCACCGTGCCGCGGTGGTCGACGTGGATCGAGATGCGGGGGAAGTTGCAGCGGAACGAGCGGCCGGTGCGCATGATCTCGAGCGCGCGGTAGGGGTTGCGGACCGGGAAGCCGTGTCGCCTCAGCTCCCGCACCTCCGCGAACGCATCCTCGCGCTCGCGGGGAGGGAGAAGCAGCGCATCGTTGTGGCCGGCGATCGGCGAGATCGGGAAGAACTCGATCCCCACGCCGAGTTCACGGGCGAGGCCGGCCAGCGGCCGGATCTGGTCGCGGTTGCGCGCGTTCAAGGCCGCCCAGATCCTCGCGTCGCAGCCGGGGAATCGCCTGGCCCCCTCGATGCCGCGCACCGCGCGATCGAACAGCCCTTGCACGCCGCGCAGCCGATCGTGGAGATCGCCGTGCCCGTCGAGCGAGCAGAGCAGCGTGTCGAGCAGCGGGGCCACCTCGTCGACGCGATCGGGCAGGCGGTTGCAGTTCGTGCACATCGACGTGCGGTAGCCGAGCCCCTTCGCGGCCCGCAGGATTTGCGGGAGGTCGTCGCGCAGCAGCGGCTCGCCGCCCCACAGCGCAAGGACGAGGCAGCCGGCGCGGCGGAAGCGCGCGAGCATCTCCTCGACCGCGGCGAGGGGCATCTCCTCCTCCGGACGGCTCGGGCGCTGCCAGCGATCGCAGACCTCGCAGCGGCAGTCGCAGCGCGCCGTGGGCTTGAGGTAGAGGAGGAAAGGCTGCCGGCGGATCCACGCCTGGCGGGCGACGGCAAGGCTCAGCCGCGACGCTTCCCGGAACCTCATCGGCCACCCCGCACCGTCGGACTACAACGCCACGCCAACGGCCGACAGGACGCCCGGCAGTGCGCGCATGCTTTCGAGGGCGTCGTCGGGGGCCGCCGCGTCCAGGCTCCAGACCTGGATCGCCTCCGCACCGCCCGGGAGCGTCCCGACGCGCAGGCCGGCGACGTTGACGGCGCGGTCGCCCAGGACGGTGCCGATCGCGCCGATGACGCCGGGGCGGTTGTCGTTGCGGATCAGCAGCATGTGCGGCGACAGGCCGGCTTCGATCCGGACGCCGTCGATCTCCACCAGGCATTTCTCGACGGCGCCGCCGACACGCACGACGGCGCCGCGAACGCGCCGCGACCAGGTTCCGCCGTACGCGGCGACGGCGACGGCGGCGCCGCGCTCCGTCCCGCCGGCCTTGCGGATCTCGGCCACCCTGATCCCGCGATCCGCCGCCAGCATCGCGGCGTTCACCGCGTTGACGGGACCCTCGACGTGCCCCCGCAGCAGCGACGCCACGGCCTCCGCCGCCAGCAACCGCAGGGCGGGGGCCAGCACGTCGCCCTCCGCTTCGATCTCGACCGCCGACAGGCCCGCCTCGCACATGCGGCCGACGAACGAGCCGAGCATCGCCGCAAGCTCGACGTACGGCTCGATCTGCGCCCGCATCTCCGGCGGCAGCGGCGGCATGTTGACCGCGTTGCGGACCGCGCCGCGGCCGAGGAACTCGACGACCTGGCGGGCGATCTCCACCGCCACCCTCTCCTGCGCCTCCTCCGTGGAGGCGCCCAGGTGCGGCGTCAGCACCACGTTGTCCAGGCCGAGCAGCGGGCTGCCCGCGGGCGGCTCCGACGCGAAGACGTCGAGGGCCGCGCCGCCGAGTCTGCCCGACGCGAGCGCATCGTGCAGGGCCGCCTCGTCCACGATTCCGCCGCGCGCGGTGTTGATCAGCAGCGCCCCGGGCTTCATCAGGGCGAGCGCCCCGGCGTCGAGCAGGTTCCGCGTCCGGGGCGTGAGCGGCACGTGGAGCGAGACAACGTCGGCGGTCCGCAGCAGCTCGTCCAACGGGACGCACCGGATCCCCAGCCTTCCGGCGACGTCCTCCGGCAGGTACGGATCGTGGGCGATCGCCTGCATCCGCAGGCCGAGCGCCCGCTCGACCACCAGCCTGCCGATGTTGCCGAGGCCGACGACGCCGAGCGTCTTGCCGCACAGTTCGACGCCCCGGAGCCCGGTCTTGGTCCAGCGTCCCGCCTTGACGGAGGCGTGCGCCTGCGGCAGCCGCCTGGCCAGGGCCATCTTGAGGGCGATGGCGTGCTCGGCGGTGGTCACCGCGTTGCCGGACGGCGTGTTCATGACGACGATGCCGCGGCGCGACGCCGCCGGCACGTCGACGTTGTCCACGCCGATGCCCGCCCGCCCGATGACGCGCAGCGAATCGGCTCCCTCCAGCGCCGCCGCATCCACCTTCGTCGCAGACCTCACCACGAGGGCGTGAACGCCGCGCAGCGCCTCCCGGAGCGCGTCCCCCTTGAGCGCGGTCCGCACCTCGACGTCGAGGCCGGCTTCCCGCAGGACGGCGATCCCGCCGTCGGAGAGATCGTCAGCCACCAGCACCCTGACGCTCATGGCGCCCTCCCCTCCCGCAGGATCTCCTCGGCTGCCCGCACCCCGGCCCCCGGCTCGACCGGGCGGCCGAGATCGGCGAGCGTCATCTCGATCGCCGCGACGGCGGTCAGGATGTCGAACGTGCCGAAGTAGCCGACGTGGGCG
>CAMTWF010000057.1:0-2251 GCA_947085355.1 uncultured delta proteobacterium | reverse complement strand
CTTCCTTCGAGGCCGTCCGAGCCGGAGCGTGCCGGTCGGGACGAGGCGTCGGCGCCGCGACCGCGGGCCGCCCCTGCAGCGGCGCCGGCCCAGGAGAAAGCGGCGGCCCGACGCGCGCCCCGGCCGGAGATCGATGCGCTGTCGGAGGAAGACGTCCGCGCGCGCACCCTGGCCCGGATCGACGAGGTGGTGCGCATCGACTCGACCGAGCCCGCCGTGTTCGCCGATCCCGACCTGCAAACCCGCATCCGCAGCGCCATCATGGACGAGTTGTTTATCCTCGAATCGCAGAACGTCCTATCCCCAACCCTCGACCGCGACGCCCTCGTCGCGCGGCTCACCTCCGCGGTGTTCGGCCTCGGCCCGCTGCCCGACCTGATCGCCGATGCGTCCGTCGAGGTCTGTTCCATCTACCCCGACGGGGCGGTCTTCAAGCGCAAGGGCGGGCGCTGGCATCGGGATCCGGAGAAGCTCGACCCGCCGCTTCTGTCGCTCATCGCGCGGCGGCTCGCCGCGGCGGCCGGCGCCCCGGGTCGGGGCGCGTTCGTCGACACGTTCCGCGGGAGCCATCCGGACCTGCCCGGGGTCGAGGCGAGCGGCGCGAGCGGCGGGGCGGGCCTGCGCGGCGCGTTTGTCCGGTTGGAGCGGCCCGCGTCGTTCCCCGAGGATCTGGACCGGCTGGCGGACGCGGGCGTGCTTTCCGTCCCGATGGGCACGCTCCTCAAGATGTGCATCGAGGCCCGGCAGACCGTGGCGGTGACCGGACCGAAGGGATCGCCGCGCGCCGCGATCGTCCGCGCGCTGCTCGGAACGCTCGGCCCCGACGAACGCGCCGTCTGGATCGGCGCGCCCGGCGCGGCGCCGCCGGCGACCCGCGCCGTCGTGGCGGCAATGTCGGCCGGCCCCGCTCGCGAGACGATCCTGGACGACAGCGACGACTCGCCCGCGCGGGTCCTCGACGCGATCCGCTGGATGCAGCCGGGGCTCGTGGCGATCGAGGCGGCGGACGCCGCCCGTGACGTCCCGCTGGTCGACCTCGTGCGGACGCGCATGGGCGCCGTACTGCTGGGGATCGAGGCCGAGCGGTACGACCCGGTGGCGCTGGCCGGGGGATCCGGGGGCCGGTCGAGCGTCCCGCCGCCGCCCGCCGCCGGCGGGCCCGAGACGCGCCTGGGGCGTCTCGTGGACATCGTCGTGGAGGTCGCCGTGCTGATGGACGGCAGCAGCCGCGTGCGGCGGATCTCGGAGCGCGCCTCGGAGGAGGGCGATCCGTGGGCGCTCAACCCGATCTTCGAGTTCGTCCCGTCGAGCGCCACGGAGACGGGCGATCTGGTCGGCGAGTTCAAGGCGACGCGCGCGATCCCGCGGTTCGTCGAGAAGCGGCGGGCGCGCGGCAAGCGGGTCGACGTGTCGATCTTCCAGACGTAGGGTGTCCGCCCACGCCCCGCGAACATCGTGGACGTGGACGGGAACAAGGAGGGATCCTCGTGCAGATCGCGACCGTCCGCATCGAGAAGCCCGACGAGGTGAACCTGATCCTCGGCCAGTCGCACTTCATCCGCACGGTCGAGGACCTCTTCGAGGCGGTGATGACGTCCGCGCCGGGAGCGAAGTTCGGCGTGGCGTTCTGCGAGGCGTCCGGGCCCAGGCTGGTGCGCCATGCCGGCACGGACGAAGCACTGGAGGATCTCGCCGTCCGCAACCTGCGCGCGATCGGGGCGGGCCACTCGTTCCTGGTGATGCTGGGCAACCTGTTCCCGATCCACGTCCTGCGGGCGATCCGGGAGGTGCCCGAGGTGTGCCGGATCTTCTGCGCCACGGCCAACCCCGTCGAGGTCGTCGTGGCCGAGACGGCGCAGGGCCGCGGGATCCTCGGCGTGATCGACGGCGGCTCGCCGCTGGGCGTCGAGGGACCCGAGCAGATCGATCAGCGCAAGGCATTCCTGCGGAAGATCGGGCTCAAGACGTAGACGGATGAAGTAGGTGCCGCCGTCGGAGATGCGCAGCAGCTTCTCGCGGGCCAGCGCCCCCTGGGCGGTGGCGGCTGCACGGAACTCCTGGGTGGCCACGGCGACACCGTCCAGCGTGATCCCGTAGAGCTGCACGACCGCGTCGTAACTTCATAGCGCGGCGGCGCCGCAACCACAGCGGGTTGTCCGGGTGGCGCAGCGGCGCCGCCGCGCGTCGAGAGTCAAGGGTCGAGAGTTGAGAGTCCGGACAGACCGGGAAATCGCCGCGCCGCGCGACGATT
>CAMTWF010000056.1:0-19210 GCA_947085355.1 uncultured delta proteobacterium | reverse complement strand
TGATCTCCGTCCTCGTCATCTCCCTCGCCTTTCGGGCCACCTGCGTCTCGATGCTGCTCATCCAGGCCACCTACCAGGCAGCCGGCCAAACAGGACATCTTTAAGTGCTTATGACCCGGACATCTTCAGTGCTCGTTACACTCCGGCCGGTCGTCGCCGGCGCTCGCGGCCGTTGCCGCCGCCGCGACGGCTGCGGCCAGGATCGCCGCAGCGACGGCCGCGGAGCGTACGTTCCCGGCCTTCCGCCCGTCCGCGAACCGGTCCGTCGTGCGCAATCGATCTCCTCCGCGCCCCGGCCGGTCTAGCGGCGGTCGAGCCGGCGGGGCAAGCGGCCGCGGCGGAACGCAGGGTCCCGGCGACTTTGCCGGGACCCTGCGCCGGCTTGCAGCCGGCCCGGTTTTGGTTGCGGCGCCGCCGCGCCAGGAAGCTACATCGCGGCCGGCTATCCGCCCGTCATCCGCACGATCTCCTCGATCTCGTCGTCGGTGAGGTCGCGCGGCGGCACGGCCAGCTTCTCGGGGTGTTGCGCCTCCCGCGAATGAATCCAGTCGAAGAACTGCTCGGTCGTCGGGCCGTGCTTCTCCCAAAGTCGTCGGCGGACTGCGCGGATCTGCTCGACCAGGTCGAGTTCACCGGTCATCGGAATCCTCCTCGATGAGCGCCTCTGGCGTGCACACGATCGGAGTGCGGCGAACCACCGACGCCGAATCCCCGCGGGGCGTGGTCAGGAAACTCGGGACGTTCGTGTCGAGATACACGTTGCGCACGAAAAGAGCCTAGGACGTATCGAGCGCAGGGTCAAACCGCCGCCTCGCGGTGTCGCACCCGCCCTGAGCCGGTCCCAGGGCCGGGCGCGGCACCACGAGGTGAAACATCCCGGGGTCACCCCCACGATATCGTGGATGCACCCAGGTGAAAATTCGTGGGTGACATGGCGAGCCGCCCTCGCCTATGATGGCATCCAGGATGTGCGTACGGCTCGTGCCGCTCGGGGGGCTGGGCGAAATCGGGATGAACGCCCTCGTCATCGAGGACGGGGACGATGCCATCCTCATCGACTGCGGGTTGACGTTCCCCGACGAGGAGGTCGGCGTCGACGTCATCCACGCCGATTTCGGGTACGCCCTGTCGCTGGGGAAGCGGCTCAAGGCGGTGGTCCTGACGCACGGGCACGAGGACCACATCGGGGCGATCCCGTTCCTGCTGGCCGACGTGCGTGTCCCCGTGTACGGCCCGCCGCTGGCGCTGGAGCTGACGCGGTCGAGGCTGGCGGAGTACCCGCTCGGGTACGCGCCCGACCTCCGCCCGACGGCTCCGCGGTCTCCGTTCCACGTCGGATCCTTCGAGATCGAGCCCATCAGCGTCACGCACTCGATCCCCGACTCGACGGCGCTGGCGATCCGGACGAGCATCGGCACGGTGATCCACACGGGCGATTTCAAGGTCGATCTGGATCCGCCCGACGGCCGCCGGTTCGATCTGCAGCGGCTTTCGGAGTACGGGGCGGCCGGGGTGGCGCTGCTGCTGTCGGATTCGACGAACGTCGAGCAGGAGGGGATGACCGGGGGCGAGAAGCAGGTCGCCGCGGAGATCCGGCGCGCGGTGGCCGAGGCGGAGGGTGGACGGATCTTCATCGCGCTCTTCTCGTCGAACGTGGTGCGCCTCCAGGCGATCCTCGACTGCGCACGGCAGGACGGGCGCCGCGTGGCGTTCGCCGGGCGATCGATCCAGCGGCACGTCGATGCCGCCGTGCGCCTCGGGGCGCTCGAGTTCCGCTCCGACCTGGTGCTGCCGATCGAGCAGGCGCCGTCGCACCCGCGCGACCGGCTGCTCGTGGTGATCTCCGGCACGCAGGGCGAGCCGCGATCGTCGCTGACCCGCCTGAGCGGCGGCGAGCACAGGCTGCTCTCGGTGGACGACGGCGACACGGTGATCCTGTCGAGCCGGCACATTCCCGGCAACGAGTTGGCGATCTCCCGCATGATCGACAACCTCGCACGGCTCGGCGCCAGGGTCGTGCACGCCGGCAACCGGCCGCGGATCCACGCCTCCGGCCACGCCCACCAGGAGGAACAGAAGCTGATGATCCAGCTCGTGCGCCCGCGGATGTTCGTGCCGGTGCACGGCACGTACCAGGACCTGGCGCTGCACGCCCGCCTTGCGCGGGAACTCGGCGTCGAGCAGACGCTCCTGGTGGAGAACGGCCAGGTCGCGGAGGTGACGCGGACCGGCCTGTGCCGCGGCGGCGCCGTGCCGTGCGGCCGCGTCCACCGCGACGGCGCGCACGACGTCGACGACGACGTCCTCCGCGAGAGGCGGGCGCTGGCGGACTCCGGCCTCGCGGTGGCGTTCGTCGTGCTGGATCGCAAGCACCGGCTGGCGGCCGATCCGAACGTGACGTGCCGCGGCGTGCTGGGGGACGACAACGCGGCCGGGGCCCTCGCCGGCGCGTCCAGACGGTTGCGGGAGACGGTGGAGTCGGCGCCGGAGGGCGTCCGGTCGCAGCATGCGCTGCTGCGCGAGCGCTGCCGGCGCGAACTGCGGCGGTACTTCCAGGACGCGGTCGGGCGGAAACCTCTGGCGCTGGTGGGCCTCACCGTGCTCGGGGAGGACATCCTTTTTCCCGAGGACGACGACGAGGGACCCGGGGCGCGGCCGCCGAGCGCGAGCGACCCGGGACCCGACCGCGGCGGCTCCGGGCAGGACTGATGCCGCGCGGGTCGGGGGCCGGGGGCCGGGGGCCGGGGGCCGGGGCGCGATCCGTCTCTGGGCGACGCCGTGAACGGGTGCGCCGGAGCGCCCCGAGGCTCTCCTGGGACCGATACTTCATGAACATCGCCCACGAGACCAAACGACGCTCGACCTGCGACCGCAAGCACGTCGGCGCCGCGATCGTCCGCGACCGGATGATCCTCTCGACCGGCTACAACGGCTCGATCCGCGGCATGCCCCACTGCGACGAGATCGGGCACATGATGGACGGCGGGCACTGCGCGGCGACGATCCATGCCGAGGCCAACGCCGTACTCCAGGCGGCCCGCGCCGGCGTCCGGATCGAGGGGGCCACGCTGTACACGACCGCCAGCCCGTGCTGGAACTGCTTCAAGCTCGTCGCCAACGCCGGGATCCGCAGGATCGTGTACGACGAGTTCTACCGCGACGACCGCATCTTCGACGCCGCCGGGACGCTCGGGATCGACCTGGAGTCGATCAACGGGGCCCGGCGCCGGGGCCGAGGAGCGACTCGACGGACGCCCGGATCCGCCGCAGGCCCTCCTCGATCCGCCCCAGCGAAGTCGCGAACGAAAACCGCACGAACCCCTCGGCCTTGAACGCGCCGCCGGGCGCCACCGCCACGCGGGCGTCGTCGAGCAGGTGCGCGGCGAATGCGTCGGCCGTCGCAATCCCCTTGGGCCGCCGGTAACCGTTCACCCCCATACGTGCCAGCCTTCCGCTCCCGCTCCCCTGTGGACGCGGACGTTCTCACCTCGCGTCCCGAGACTTCACGAGGTTGGCGAGCATCGCAGCGATCCGATCCGGCAGCTTCTTGTACGCGAAGGATCCGTTCCGGGCGCCGAAGTTTACGTGGACACCAAACTTCGGGGGGCTCGCCGCGAGATTGACAACCGGGTGGAGTCGGTATACATGCAGGTGACTTTCATGTATGAGACGACGCGATGGTGAAGTCCGGACGTCCGACGGCGCGCGATATCCCAGCCGGGAAGGCTGCTCTTGCAGCGAGCCTGAGGTCCGCCGGGGTCCGGTTGACATCGGTGCGGGACAAGATCATGAGTGCCATTTTCATCTGTGACGGTCACTTCCGCGCGGAGGACCTGGCGGCGACGCTGCGGCGGATCGGCCACCGCGTGTCGCTCGTGACGGTCTACCGCAACCTGCCGCTGCTCGAGCGTGTCGGCGCGATCCGGCGGACGTGCCTGACGAGGGACGTGGCGTGGTACGAACGGGTCTGGGGGCACGAACACCACGACCACCTGATCTGCGTGCGGTGCGGCAAAGTCGTCGAGTTCGAGTACCGCGCCATCGACGTCCTCCAGGATCTGGCGGCGGCGGAGCACGGCTTCCGGCTGACCGGCCACCACCTGGAGCTGCTGGGTTTCTGTCCCGAGTGCCGGTCGGGGGACGGCGGATGATGCGGAAGGCGCTCATCGTCGGCAACCCGAACGTCGGCAAGTCGGTGCTGTTCCACGCGCTGACGAGCCGGTTCGCGGAGGTATCCAACTACCCCGGGACGACGGTGGAGGTCACCAGCGGAACGGCCGGGACGGCGGCCGGGGCGGTCGAGGTGATCGACACGCCGGGGGTCAACGGCCTGACGCCGACGGGCGAGGACGAGGCGGTCACTCGGGACATGGTGCTGCGCGAGCCCGACGCTCCGATCCTGCTGACGGTGGACGCGAAGAACCTGCGCCGCGGCCTCGCGCTGGCGGTCCAGCTGCTCGAGATGGAGCGTCCGTTCGCGCTGGTCCTGAACATGCTCGACGAAGCGCGCGCCCGCGGGATCGAGGTGGACGTCGAGGCGCTCGAGCGGGCTCTCGGCGTGCCGGTGATCCCCGCGGTGGCGATCCACGGTCAGGGCGTCGCGGAGGCGCGCGCCTACCTCGCCTCTCCCCCGTCGCAGGCGCCGCGTCCGGCCCGGGACGCGCTGCCGACGTACTCCGACGACGTGGAACGGGCGCTCGGGGCCGTCCGCGCGGCGATCGCGGAACCCGGGCGGCGCACGCGCGGGCACGCGACGCTGCTGCTCGCCCACGACGGGTCGCTTGGCGCCGGCCTCGACGATCCCGGCTTCGGGCGAGCCGCGGAGGTGGCGGCGGCCGAGCGGCGCCGGTTGGCGTTCGGCGAGCGTGGGAGCGCCACGGCGGTCCTCGCGACCGCGCGGATGCGCGTCGCGGAGTCCCTCGTCCGGCGGGTAGTGACGGTGGATCGCGAACGGGCCGACGCGCCGCAGGGGGGCTTCGCCGCGTCGCGTGGATTCCCCGGCCGGGCCGCGGCCGTCGCCTGGCGCCTCGGCGCCTCGGGGGCGTTCGGGTACCTCGCGGCCCAGATCGCGGGCGCCGCGGTCCCTTCGGCGCCGTGGTGGGCGATCGTCGCGGGCGTCGCCGGAGCGGCGTTCACGGGCCTCACGGTCGCGGGGCGCGCGGTCGAGCGCCGGCTGGCCGAGCGGTTCGGGCGTTGGGCGATGCACCCGGTCTGGGGCGTCGCCGTCCTGCTCGTCGTCCTCTACCTGGTCTACCGCTTCGTCGGCGTGCTCGGCGCCCAGACGCTGGTCGGGCTGCTGGAGGAGGACCTCTTCGAGGGGGCCGTGAACCCGTGGCTGCGGGACGTCTTCTCGGCGATCCCGTGGCGGATCGTCCGTGACTTCTTCGTGGGGCCGTACGGTCTCTTCACGATGGCGCTGACGTACGCCCTCGCCATCATCCTGCCGATCGTAAGCACGTTCTTCGTCGCCTTCGCGATCCTCGAGGACTCCGGCTACCTCCCGCGTCTGGCCGTCATGGTCGATCGGCTGTTCCGCCTGATGGGTCTCAACGGCAAGGCGGTGCTGCCGATGGTCCTCGGCCTCGGTTGCGACACGATGGCGACGCTCACCGCGCGCATCCTCGAAACCCGCAAGGAACGCGTTCTCGTCACGTTCCTCCTCGCGCTCGGGATCCCGTGCTCCGCGCAGCTCGGCGTCATCCTCGCGATGTTCCCGCGCGTCGGGATCGGCCTCGGACTCGTCTGGGCCTGCACCATCGTCGCCACGCTGCTCGTCGCGGGCCGAATCGCGGCGAGCGTCGTGCCGGGGGATCGCTCCGACTTCCTGATGGAGATCCCGCCCGTCCGGCGACCGCTGCTGGCGAACGTCGCACTCAAGACGGCCGCGCGGCTCGAGTGGTACCTCAAGGAGGCCGTCCCCCTCTTCGTGCTCGGCACGTTCATCCTCTTCGTCCTCCACGAGGCCGGCGCCCTGGGCACGATCCGCCGGGCGGGCGAGCCGATCGTGACGCACCTGCTCGGGCTGCCGCGCGAGGCGTCGGAGGCGTTCCTCATGGGCTTCCTGCGGCGCGACTACGGGGCGACGATGCTGTTCCAGATGGCGGAGCAGGGGAAGCTCACGGACATCCAGATCGTGGTCTCCATGGTGACGATCACGCTGTTCATCCCGTGCGTGGCGAATTTCTTCATGATCTGGAAGGAGCGTGGAGCGCGCGTGGCCGCCGCCGTCGTCGCGCTCGTCTTCCCGATCGCCTTTCTCGTGGGAGGCGCGGTCAACGCGGTGCTCGGATGGGTGACATGACGAAGGACACCGGGCGGCCCGAGGCCGCGGACGGCGACGCCCGGGGCGGCGCCTCCCCGTCGGACGGCCGGGATCCGGCGTCTCGAATCCGGACGGCGTGTCCGCTCTGCGGCCACCCCTTCACGCGGGCCGAGTACGATGCCTGCCGTCAGGGCTGCCCGATGGCGGGGTCCTGTTCGGTGGTCAGGTGCCCGAACTGCGGGCACGAGTTCCCGCGGCCGGGGCCGGCGGCGCGCTGGCTGGAGAAGCTGCTTCGGGGCAAGGGAGGAGGAACCCATGGTTGAGGACGGCCGGGGCGCCGCCCGTAACGGCCGGGAGCACCCGCTTGCGGAGGAACTGCTGGAGCTGATCTGGACGTTGCGCGAGCGCGGGACGGGCGGCGTGCGCGCGACCGCGCCGGAAACGGCGCTCGGCAACGAGGAATTCCACGGCCAGGATCAGGAGGCCCTGCACGGGCGGATGGCCGAGGCGGTGGCGGACGCGGAGCGGAGGGGCTGGGTCGAGCGGCGCGAGGACGAGGTGGCGCTGACGCCCGCGGGCGAGGCGCACGCGCGCGGGCTCATCCGGAGGCACCGCCTGGCGGAGCAGCTCTTCTACGTCGTGTTCGAGGTGGGGGGGGATGCGAGCGAGGAGCATGCGTGTCGCTTGGAGCATCTGCTGTCGTCCGAAGTGACCGACTCGGTTTGCGCGTTCCTCGGGCATCCGCGGGCGTGCTTCCACGGGCGTCCGATCCCGCCGGGCCCGTGCTGCGAGCGTCCCGCGGCGGAGATCGGGCCGCTCGTCGTGCCGCTGCCGCGCATTCCGATCGGGACTACCGCGCGCGTGGTGTTCGTCTCCTCGAAGAAGCACGCGCGCGTCGATCGTCTCGCCGCGTTCGGCGTGACGCCGGGCATCGTCATCCGCCTGCACCAGACGTTGCCGGGGTTCGTGGTGAGCGTGGGCGAGACGACACTGGCGCTGGACGAGGAGATCGCGGGGGAGATCTACGTCCGGCGGGTGGAGGACCGTCCGTCGTAGGGGGAGACGTCGTCACTGCGGCCAGCGGTCACGGAACCCAGAGCCCAGTTCGGGGCCGACATGCGGTCCCGCATCCCCGACCCGGCCGGACGCGCCGGGGCGGGGGAAGGAGGTTCCATGCACCGCCGATCTTTCGTCTCCAGTCTCGTGCTCGCCGCTGTCGCCGTCGTCGCAGAGGAGGCCCCAGGGGGGGAACCGCCCGCGAAGATCCGCGACAACCTCTTCCTGCTGGAGGAGGCGTACAACCAGGAACCCGGGGTGGTCCAGCACATCCAGGTGTTCCAGTTCCAGCCGGGCGAGGAGTTCCCGTGGGGCTACACGTTCACGGAGGAGTGGCCCGCGCCGACGGACCTGCACCAGTGGTCGGTGACCGTGCCGTTGGCGGGAGATGCGGATCCCGGGGCGACGGAGATCGGCGACGTCCTCCTGAACTACCGGATCCAGGCGCTCGGGGTCGGCGGCGAGGGCTGGATCGCGATGGCCCCGCGCCTGTCGATCGTGCTTCCGACGGGCGACTACGAGACCGGCGCGGGGCGAGGCGTCGTCGGCGTGCAGATCAACCTCCCGGTCAGCATCGACCTGGGGAAGTGGTTCACGCTGCACGTCAACGGGGGAATGACGGTGACGCCGAACGCCTTCTCCCTCGAGGGCCGCACCGCCACAACCCTCGACGCGAATGCCGGCACGGCGCTCGTCTGGTTTCCCCTGACGTGGTTCAACGTGCTCCTGGAGACGGTGTTCGCCTCGAACGAGCACGTGCACGACGACGGCTCGACCGGAAGGCACGACGCGCTCGTCCTCAACCCCGGCGTCCGCTTCGCGATCGACGTTCCCGGCGGCCTCCAGATCGTCCCGGGCCTGTCCTCGCCGATCGAGGTCTGGCCCGAAGGGGGGAACGTCGATCTCCTAGTGTACCTGTCGCTCGAACACCCGCTGTGGTAGCGGAACGCCGCGGACGTCCGCAACGACCACGACCACGATTGGGAGTTTGCCTGTCTTCCCGGCGCCGGAACCGGAGCGAGTGTCCGTTGAACCGGACGGCGGGGCCGCCGGAACCGGTCGGCGCCGCTCCGGTCCGGACGGGGCGCCCGAAAACCGGTCGGAGGGACCCGTCGGAAGCCGGAGCGCGGCCCCGAGGACCCGTGCGGACCGCCCGGAACGGCGGAGCCAGCGGCCGGGACGGCGACGCGAGACGGCGGGACGGAGGCGCGCGCGGCCGGGACGGCGGAGCGTAGGGGCAGATCTACGTCAACGGGGCCCGGCGCCGGGGCCGAGGAGCGACTCGACGGACGCCCGGATCCGCCGCAGGCCCTCCTCGATCCGCTCCAGCGAAGTCGCGAACGAAAGCCGCACGAACCCCTCGGCCTTGAACGCGCCGCCGGGCACCACCGCCACGCGGGCGTCGTCGAGCAGGTGCGCGGCGAATGCGTCGGCCGTCGCAATCCCCTTGGGCCGGCGCTCCAGCACGCCCCGCACGTCGACCCAGAGGTAGAACGCGCCGTCGGGGACCAGGCAGGAGAAGCCCGGCACGGCCCGGGCGAGTTCCACGATCCTGTCGCGCCGCCGGCGGAACGTCTCGCGCCAGCCGGCGACGTCGTCCTGCGGGCCGGTCAGCGCCGCCACCGCGCCCTTCTGGGCGAACGACGCGGCGCCGGAGACCGTGTGGCCGGTCAGGATCGCGATCGCCTTCGCCGCCGCGGGCGGCGCGATCGCCCAGCCGACCCGCCAGCCGGTCATGGAGTACGTCTTGCTCGACCCCGTGGCGACGCATACCCGCGGCGCCAGATCGGGCGCGACGTGGAGGATCGACCGGTGGCGCCCATCGAAGACGAGTTCGCTGTAGATCTCGTCGGAAAGCACCCACAGGTCGCGCCGGCGGGCCAAGTCGGCGACCGCGGTCAGATCGTCGTCGGAGTACGCCGCCCCGGTCGGGTTCGACGGCGAGCACACGATGACCGCCCGCGTGCGCGGCGTCACCGCCGCCTCCAGCGCCCCGGCCGTCGGGACGAACCGCGTGGCCGCCGTCGTCTCGACGAAGACCGGCGTGCCGCCGGCGAGCGTCACCTGGTCGGGGTACGAGACCCAGCAAGGCGTCGGGACGATCACCTCGTCGCCGCGCTCCAGCACGGCCAGGAGGAAGTTGAAGATCGCCTGCTTGCCGCCCACGGTAATCGCGACGTTGTCGCGCGTGAAGCGCAGGCCGAGGTCGGCCGACGCCCGAGCGGCCGCGGCGTCGCGAAGCTCGGCGATCCCGGCGTCGGGCGTGTACTTGGTGAAGCCGGCATCGAGGGCATCGACGGCGGCCCGCCGGATGTGCGCGGGCGTGTCGAAGTCCGGCTCGCCGGCCCCGAACCCCACGACGTCGGCTCCCTCGGCCCGCATGGCGTTGGCCTTCGCCGTGATCGCCAGCGTCGGCGACGGCTTGACGGCATCGAGGATGCTGGAGAGCTTGGGCATGATGTTCGACCTCCGGCCGCGGGGGTGCGGGCGCCCGCGGTCAGGCCTGCAGCATCACGTGGGCCATGACCTTCGCGTCGCCGAGGATGTTCGGCAGGAGCGCGTACTCGTTCGGGCCGTGCATGGTCTCGTCCTGGCGCGCCCATACCGCCGCGCCGCAGCCGGCGCGGCGGATGTGCGCGGCCACGGTGCCGCCGCCGATCCCCTTCGGTATCCCCTCGACGCCGTACACCGCCTTGATCGCCTTCGCCAGCAGTGCGACCACCGGCGCGTCGGGAGGAGTAGGCGGCGCCGCGTCCTCGCGCTGCGCGAACTCGATCGTCGTCGTCGTGCCGAACTTGCGGTCGATCTGGCGCGCGACGGTGCGGACCCGGCGCGCGACCTTGTCGATCTTGTAGGTCGGGAGGACGCGGCAGTCCATGTAGAACACGTCCTCGCCGGGGATCGTGTTCACGTTGGGCACGTTCGGCTCGCGCTTGGTCGGCTCGAAGGTGGAAGTCGGCGGATCGAACAGCGGGTCGCTCTCGGCGAACTTCCTGTACAGCCCGTCGAGCTTGACGACCATGTGCGCGGCGGCCCGATGGGCGTTGATCCCCTTGCCCGGGGTCGATCCGTGGCACTGCTTGCCCTGGACCGCGATCTTGAGCCAGCAGATGCCCTTCTCGGCGACCTCGATCTGCGACCCGTCCGGCAGGCCGCCGTCGGGGACGATGACGATGTCCTGCGGGCGGAACAGGTTGCCGTTCCGCTTGAGGAGGTGCCGGATGCCGAACTCGCTCCCGGTTTCCTCGTCGGCGACGAACAGCAGCGCCGTGTCGCAGGCGGGGACCAGGCCCTCGTCGCGGAGGGCGCGCACGGCGAGCACCGACGCCACGATCCCCTGCTGGTTGTCCTCGACGCCGCGGCCGTAGATCCGGTCCCCGTCCAGGCGGACCTCGAACGGCGGCGAGGTCCACTTCTTGAGGTCGCCCTCCGGCACCACGTCCAGGTGGCTCATGATCCACACCGTCCGGTCGCTCGATGCGCCCCGCACCCGCAGGATCAGGTTGGGCCGCACGCCCTCGTCGGCCCCCGGATCCGGCGCGTCGATCCGTTCGAGGTCGGTCAGCCCCAGGCCGCGCAGGTGCTCCTCGATCGCCTGGCACTTGCGCAGCTCGCCCTTGCCGCCGCTCTTGGGGCTGATGGCGGGGATCGGCGTCAGCCTCGACTGAAGCGCGATCGCCTCGTCGCGGTACGTGTCGATCCTTCGGGCCACCTTCTCGAACGCGCTCTCCGTCATCGTTTCCTCCTGCCGGCCCCCGGCCGTCCGGGCCGCCGAATACCGCGCCGCGCCCCTCATTGCAACCCGAGCGGGTCGAGGGTCACGTGGGAGGCGGATCCAACGGACCCGGCAGCGCCTTCGCCCGTGCCGCCGCGCCTTCCGCGAAGTGGTAGGTCAACGTCCCGTGATCGTCCACCTCCAGCCGAACCCGGCTGCCGTCCACGAGCACGAGCGCCGAAAGGAACGATTCGATCTGGGCGGGCGGCAGGCGCAGGGCCGCCGCGGCGTCGTCGAGCCGCAGGACGCCGTCGTGTGTGCGGGCAAGGTCCGCCACGGCCCGGAGTCGCAACGCCTCGGCATCGCGGCGGCGCACCGCCAGCATGCCGCGGCCGGCCGCCAGCAGCACGGCGGTCGTCAGCGCGCCGCCCAGGAAGGCGAGGACGGCGAGGATCCGGATCGGCGGCAAGTCGGCCAGGATTCCGAGGGCCAGGCAGGCGACCGAGACGATGCCGGCGGCGCCGGCGAAGACCTTGAGGAGACGCGCGCGCCAGGTCGCCTGCGCCACGAGGTGCGCGGCGCGCGGAAACGCCTGGTCGGGAGGGACCGCGGCGAATCTGGGGTCGGCCTCGACCACCTCGATCGCGTCGGCGGCGAAGCGGCGATGCGCGCCGCAGACGCCGCAGACCAGCTCGTTCCGGTGCGCCGCCAGGAACGCGCCGCCGTCCGATCGCCCGAGCCCGTCGAGCATCATGCGCACGGCGCCGGCGCCGGTGCGCGAGAAGTACGGCACGGCCGCCGCGGCGTTGCCGCAGTACGGGCACGTCTCGCCTCCGCCCACGCGCTTGCCGCACCCCGGACAGCGGTCGCTGCCGGGCGGGATCGGCCCGGAGCAGACCGGGCAACTCCTTGTCGTCGTGTCGTTCATGCGGTCGAGGCTATCACAAAGAGAGTGGTCAGCGGTCAGCATTCAGGATGATGATCTGACCACTGACCACTGACCACTGACTGCTGCTAAAGTGCCGCCCATGCGGTGGCAGATCCGCACGGATCTCCGCAAGCTGGCGATCGACGCGTGCGCCGAAGGGCCGCTCTCGATCGCCGCGGCGGGCGGCAAGGGCGGCGTCGGGACTTCGCTGCTGCTGGCCAACCTCGGCGTGTTCCTCGCGCAGATCGGCAACAGGATCCTGCTGGTCGACCTGGCCCGCGGCGGCGGCAACCTGCACTCGATGATCGGCCATGCCGGCGACGCGCCGGCCGAGACGGCCGGGGACGGGGATTCTCCCGACCGGTTCGCCGAGACGACGCCGATCTCCGGGCTCGACGTGATCCCGGCCCGGCCCGCGGACCGGCGCCGCTCGCCGCGGCTGGGCTGGAAGCGGTGGCGCGAGGAGATCGCGAGGCTCGCGCCGGCCTACGACGGCTTCCTCTTCGACTGCGGCACGTGGCCGCGGCGCGAGGAGTTGGACCTGTTCGTCCACGCCTACTCGCCGGTGGTGGTGATCGTCCCGGAGCCGACGAGCGTCGATTCCACGCTGGGGCTTCTCCTGGAGGCGACGCGCCGCTTCCTGGCCCACGACCCGTCGCTCGGGGCTCTCGTGCGCCGGACGCTCTCCGCGTGCCGCGGTGCGCTCCCGACGCCGGCGGAGCTGCTGGAGCGGATCGCGGACACCGACGAGACGGCGGCGGCGTCGCTGGCCCGCCGCCTGGCGCGGTTCAGGCCGGGACTCGTCGTGAACCAGGTCCGCGTCAAGGCCGATTTCGACCTTGGGCTCGCCGTGGAGAGCGTGGCGCGCAGGGTCCTCGGCGTGCCGCTCCAGTTCGTCGGAGCGATCGAATCGGACGACGCGGTGTGGAAGACGATACGGCACGGCAGACCGCTCCTGGTCGATGCCCCGACGAGCAGGTCGGCGAAGGAGATCGAACGGATCGCGCGCAGGTTACTCGCGCCGGAGGGCGCGGCGCCGGGCGTTCGGCCGGGCCTGCGCCGACCGGGCCGGACGGAGAACCTCTACGAGGCTCTTGAGGTCGATCCCGGCGCCACCGACGACGAGGTCCGCCGGGCGTACCGGCGCCTGCGCGAAGTCTACTCGACCGGCCACATCGCGACCCGCAGCCACGTCGGCGCGGCCGACATGCGGCGGATCCAGGCCCGCGTGGAGGAGGCGTACGAGACCCTCACCGACGTGAGCCGCAGGCGCCCGTACGATCGCGGCCTCAAGGAGGCAGCCGGCCGGAACGGGCCCGGGCCGGCCGTGGAGAACGATGCGGCCCAGGCCGGCTTCACCGGCGCGACGCTTCGCGAGGCCCGGCGAGGGGCGGGGATGGAGCGCGAGGACCTCGCTGCGGCCGCGCATGTGGGCGGCGTGTACATCCGCGCCATCGAGGAGGAGGAATTCGGGGCGTTGCCGGAGGAGGTCTACCTGCGAGGCTACCTGCGGCAGGTGGCCCGCGCGCTGGGCCTGCCCGAGCGGGACGTTGCCGAAGGCTACCTGCGGAGGTACCGCTGGGGGAGACGCAAGCCCGATCGGGGGCGCTGACGCACCGCGTCAGCCGAGCGCATTGATCGGGACCGCCCCGTGGCCGCAATATGCCGTCGTGCGTGGACTGAAAAACGCGAAGCACGGGATGGATGGAAGGCTCGGGGGGCGCGGGCGTGCCGGTCCCGCCGCCGTCGCCGCAGTGGTTTGCTGGCTCGCCGCGGCCGGGGCGCGCGGCGGAGGCTTCGAGTACGGCGCCAACGGAGCGGCCGCGGTGGGCCGCGCGGGTGCTTTCGTCGCCCGCGGCGACAACCCTTCCACGCTCTACTACAATGTGGCCGGGATGGGACGGATGGAGGAGGGGACCCACGTCCTGCTGGACGTGAACCTCGTCCTGCGCACGTTGAGCTACCAGCGCGCCGGGACGATGGACTTCGCGCCCGGCAACGGCTTCGCCGTCAACGGCCTCCCGTTTCCGGAGGTTTCGGACCGGGCCGGGCTGCACCCGGCCCCGTTCATGGCGGTCGTCACCGACCTGGGCCTCGGCTCGGACTTCGTCTTCGGGTTCGGCCTCTTCGGTCCCGCCGCGCCCGGCCGGGCAGACTTCCCGACGCAGGTGACGGTGACGAACAACCTCGGCG
The DNA here is from genome assembly GCA_947085355.1 of uncultured delta proteobacterium. Lineage (GTDB taxonomy): Bacteria > Myxococcota_A > Polyangia > DRWM01 > JAAZOP01 > CAMTWF01. Next base: position 5,056 of record CAMTWF010000056.1, on the reverse strand, counting down.
AGCCAACGCTGGTGCCGTCGCCGCAGCGGTACGACCTCGTCTTCGTGGACATCCTCTTCGTCTGGCCGACGCTGGCGGCGGCCTGGCGCGTCGGCGACGACCTCTCGTGGGGGCTCGGCTTCCAGTCGGGTTTCGTGAACATCGTCTTCCAGACCACGGCGGTCGCCGCCACCGGCCGCAGCGCCATCAACGACATGCGATCGCACATCGACGTCCGGGACTCCTTCGTGCCCGCCGGCCTGTTCGGCATCTGGTACCGGCCGCTCAAATACCTGGAGCTTGCCCTCTCGGCGCGCGTCTCGGACGGGATCGACGCCTCGGGCGATCTGATCACCGTGTCGAACCCCTACGGCGTGGACGACCAGTCCCCGGTCGCCAGCGACCGCTATGACCGCTACAACGCGGCTGCGGGCGAGCACGCGCCGCGGGCCACGCTCTCCTTCGATTGGCCGGCGCTCGTCGTGCGCACGGGCTTCCGCTTCGTGTGGCCCCGCGACGCCGGGGGGGGTGTCGGGGAGGACGCGGACGCGGAGCGTTCGATCGCCCGGCTGGCGCCCAGCCGGCGGGAGTGGTTCGACATCGAGCTGAACGTCACGTACGAGATGAACTCCAGCGTGCGCGACTTCCGCACGAAGGTCACCGGCGTCGTTCCAACGACCGACCCCGACCTGCCGCCGTTGCCTGTCCGCCCGACCGGCGATCCGGCGACCGACGGAGTCCTCGGCATGCCCCACGACTGGCAGGACACCGTGGCCGTGCGCCTTGGCGGCGACGTCAACTTCCTCGAAGGGGATCTCTCGATCCGTTGGGGCCTCCTGTTCGAGACGTCGACGGTGCCCGAGGACATGACGAGGCTCGACTACGCCCAGTGGGAGACCTATGGAGTGTCGGGGGGCGTGACGGTGAGGATGCCATGGTGGGGTCTGGAGCTGACCGCGTCGTACCTGCGCCTCTTCATGCCGGATCGCGTCGTCTCCCTCGGCGGCGCCCGGGTGATCGCCGCGCTGGCCGGCGACGATGCCGATCTGCCCGTGATCAACGAAGGCCGCTACGAGGGCGCCATGAACATCTTCGCCATCGGGGCGGGCGCGAGGTTCTAGCCGCCTTGCGCGGACCGCTGTCGACCGCCCTGGCTGCCGTGCTCGCGGCGCTCGCATACGGGTGCGGCGGCGGCGCCGGAGCCCCCTGCGACGGCGACCCCGATTGCGCTGGGGGCTTGCAGTGCCGCGGCCGGGTGTGCCTGCCGGCCGCGGGGAATGCGAACGCGACCGATGCGGCGCCCCAGGACGGCCGCGACGGGGAACCCGATGGCTTCGACGCAGGCATCGAGACGGACGACGGCGCGGACGACGCGACGGTCGACGCGCCCGATCCGGTCCTGGTCGTCCTCGAACCCGGCGAGGCGAGCGATGTCGAGGACCCGGCCCGGCCGACCGGCGTGGTGGCCGCGCCGGGGCAGGAGTACGTCCTCATCCTATGGGACGGCGGCTTGTCGTTCCGGCAGCGCCACGACGTCGTCGTCGAGCGGCGGGAGGCGGGCAAGGCGGGGCCTGCGGGTCCGCGGCGCGAGCCGATCGTCGTTCCGGCCGCCGTTCCGTGCCTGCCGGGGCGGTTCGAATTTCCCGGCGCGCGCCGGCTCGCCGATCCCGGCCCGCGGATCCTCGCCGACCCGCTGCCCGGCGACACCGCCGTCTTCCGCGTCGTCGTCGCGGGCGGCTCGGACGTCGCCGAAGTGACGGCGAGGCTCGAATGGATCGGGCCGGGCGTCGAGTTCTGGGCCGACCGGACGAACCCGTTCCCCGACCCGGCCCCCGGTTTCTACTCGGGTATCGCGCGGCTGTTCGGCGGGATCGCGCTGCCGCGGCAGCGATTCCTGCTGCACGACGAACCGGACGTCGACGGCAACGGGCGGGTCACCGTGCTGCTGAGCCCGACGGTGGGAGACCTCGGGGCGGCCGGGTACGTGAACCCCCACGACCTCATCACGTCGCCGTACGGCAACGGCAAGGACATGATCTACCTCAACCCGCCGCCGGACTGGTTCGACCCCGGTCGGCGGGTCGGGTACGCGGCGGGCGTGCTGGCGCACGAGTTGCAACACCTGATCCGCGCCGGCGCGCTGGGCATCGACGTCGCGGAGGCGGTGTACCTCAACGAGGGGATGAGCTACCTGGCGGCGGACCTGTCGGGGTTCTTCCACGACGTCGTGCCGGTGCTCCCGGGGTTCCTGGACGACCCGGGCGCCTATACCGTGCCGCTCGGCATCGACTCCCCCTCCTCGATCGGCGTTCGCGACCGCCGTCTGGATTCGGTGTTCCGTTCGGGCAGCTACTTCGTGCTGCGCTACCTCGCGGACCGGCTGGGCGGAATCGATGTCGCGGCGGATGGAACGCTCGCGGACGGCGGTGCGCTCGCGTTCCTGCGGTCGCAGTACCGGACGGACCTGAGGGGGATGGCGTGGCTGGAGGCGGCCGTCGGGGCGTCGCGCCGGGATTTCCTGCCCGACTGGCTGACGGCGATGCTGCTCGACGGCCGGGTCGACGCCTCGGGAAATCCGCTGCCGTTGCCGCCCCGCCACCGATTCGCCGATCCGCAGACCGACCCGACGACCGGGGCGCAGCGCGGCGTCGCCCTGAACGCCGCGAACGCCTACCCGGGCATCGGCGCCGTCTTCCTCGGCAACGCCGTCGCCACCGATCTGGGCGAATTCGACGGGCGCATCCCGTCGGGCGGCATCGAGATGCTCCGGGTGATCCCCGAGTCGGACGGCCCGGTCGTGGTGCGGATCGAGGCGTCGCCGGGGGCCGAGATCGGGGCCAGGTGGGTGAGGGTGAGGTAGGCGACCGACGCGGTTCCCCGCAGTGGGGGTGAACGGTTACGTCCCTCTGCGGCTCTGCGCGAGATCCTTTCACGCCCCGCGCCCCGGCCCCATGCTCGCCGGCACAGGCGGAACCGCCCCCAGTTGGGGGGATGCACCCGGCGACGGGACCCCCCTACGAATTCGCCGCGTCCCGTACTAGAGTGTCGGTCCACGGGGGGGGGAGGGGGAAGGAGGAGGAGGCCGGATGGACATCGAGGCGTTCGGCCTCACCGACATCGGGCTGGAGCGGGAGCACAACGAGGATGCGTTTCTCCTGCTCCAGGAGTCGTCCCTGTACCTGGTGGCCGACGGCATGGGAGGCCACAAGGCAGGGGATGTTGCGAGCGGCATGGCGGTTGCGACGATCGCGGAGTTCTTCCGTTCGTCGGATTCCGCCGACTCCACGTGGCCGCACCATTTCGACGCATCGCTCACCCTGGACGAGAATCGCATCCTGACCGCCATCCAGCTCGCCAACGCGGCGATCCTCCGGTCCGCGCGGAGCGAGGCCGAGCGGCAGGGCATGGGGACGACGGTCGTGGCGGTCGTCGCGTCGAGGGCCGACAACCGCCTGTACGTCTGTCACGTCGGCGATTCCCGCTGCTACCGCCTCCGCGGCGATTCGATCGAGCTGCTCACGACCGACCACTCGCTCTACAACGAGTACGCGCAGAACATGCCCGACCTCGGCGAGGAACAGCTCGCCGCGCTGCCGCGCAACGTCATCACCCGTGCGCTGGGCATGCAGGAGCACGTCAAGGTGGACCTGCGGCGCGTCGACGCACAACCCGGCGACGTCTACTTGTTGTGCACGGACGGCCTGTCCGGCATGGTGACCGATGCCGCCATCCTGGAGATCGTCTCCAAGCAGGGCCCGGACCTCCCCGCGATCGGCTCCGCCCTGATTGCCGCGGCCTTGGACGCCGGCGGCGAGGACAACGCAACCGTGCTGCTGGTCCGCATCGGGGACTCGGAATCGAGGTAGCCGCCCATGCGCGTGGTCGTGACCCACCGTTTCGACTGCTCCCCGGAGACCTTCTGGCGCCGCATCTTCTTCGACCCCGCGTACAACGAGGCACTCTTCGTCGGGTACCTCGGGTTTCCGTCCTACAAGACCGCTTCGCTGCGCGAGACGCCGGACCGGATCGAGCGGGTCGTCCGAGTGACGCCGCCGCAGAATGCGCCGGAATTCGTCCGCAAGATCGTCAAGGGAACGCTCTCGTACGAGGAGAACGGAGCCTGGACCGCCGCCGACGGGATCTACAGGTTCCGCACCGTCCCGTCGATGATGCCGGACAAGATATCGATCGCCGGGTCCATCCGGGCCGAGCCCGCCGGGCCGGGCGGCATGAACCGCATCGTCGAGGTCGACATCGGCGTGCGCGTGATGATCGTGGGGGGCGCCATCGAGCGATTCCTGGCCGGCGAGATCGAGTCGAGCTATTCGCGGGCCGCGGAGTTCACCAGCAAGTGGATCCAGGAGAAGGGGCTTCGGACGGCGTAGCGCGCCGGTCCCGCGCGTCGAAGCTGGAGTTTCGAGTTTCGAGTTTGGAGCAGCTTCAAACCCGAAACTCGAAACTCGAAACCCTGTTTCTCGTGGTCGTCGCGGTCGCGGCGTTCGTGCCGGCGGAATCGTGCCGCAGGCCGCCGCGCCCGTCGGGGGACTCCGAACGTTCCGGCGCCGTCGTCGCGAGCGCGCCGGAACGCCCGCGGTCCCCGGCCCCGGCGGCCCGCGCCTTCCGGATCGAGACCCCCGGCGACCTGCTGACAGGGCCGAACGCGGCCGGCCGCGCCGGCGACGTGCGGCTCGACAACGGTTTGGCCGCGTTCGTCGTCCAGGGGATCCGCGAGCGGCCGTTCGGTTTCGCCGCATCGGGCGGCAACATCGTCGACGCCGCCGCGCTACCAGCCGGCCGTGACGAACTGGCCCAGGTGATCCTGCACCTCGGCGGCGAGCTCCCCAGCCAGGCCGAGTACCGGACGATCGAGATCGGCGTCGACGCCGCCGGCGCCGCGGTAGCCCGCGCAACCGGCGTCGACACGCGCAACGCCGACATCGAGATCGTCACCGCGTACGTGCTGGAGCCCGGCCTCCGCGCGCTGCGAATCGAGACGACGATCGTCAACCGCGGGGCGGAGGCGACGCCGGGGTTCGAGATCGGCGACTCGATCCTCTGGGGCTCCGCCGCGCCGCTC
>CAMTWF010000055.1:0-27301 GCA_947085355.1 uncultured delta proteobacterium | reverse complement strand
CCCGCCGTGTGCGTGCGAATGCCCGCCGTGCGCGTGCGAATGCCCGCCGTGCGCGTGCGAATGCCCGCCGTGTGCGTGCGAATGCCCGCCGTGCGCGTGCGAATGCCCGCCGTGTGCGTGCGAATGCCCGCCGTGCGCGTGCGAATGCTCGCCGTGCGCGTGCGGTAACCGTTCACCCCCGGCAGGAAGCGTAGTCGCCGTGCCTGCCGGCAGGCACGGCGACCACGACTACGGCCCCCGGGAAGGGGTGAACGGTCAATCCTCGTGAGAAACTCGGGCCTCGGGGGGCCAATGATGGTGAGAATCGACGGCAAGGCGCGGCGTGACCTTCGCGTGGGAGTGGAGTTGGCCCCACGCGAACGGCTACTGTTGCGAAACAGGTTGTCGGCGTCGTCGGGTCGATGTAGCATTACGGCATGTTGCGAAGACATGAAACGACAAGCGGAGGCGCCGGCGGCCCGCCACAACGCGGCGTTTCCGGAAGGCGCCTGTGGCTGGCCGGCATCGCGGTCGCTGCCGGTTGCGCCGTCGAGCCGGCGGTGCTGGAGATCGCGGATCTGGATGACCAGACGGCGCAGGTCGGCGAGACGCTCCAGATCGAGGTGCCGGTGCACAACCCTGCCGGCGTGATCCTGTCGTTCTCGTTCGAGGGGCCTTCGCTGCCCGGCAGCGACGCGGCGATCTACTCGCTCGGCGCCGGCGGCCTTTTCCGGTGGCGGCCGCTGGTGTCGCACGTCGGCAGCCACCTCTTCACGTTTCGCGTCGACGGCGGCGGAACGTCGGACACCGAGTCGATACGGATCGACGTAGTATCCGACATCGCTCCGGTCTTCATCCAGCCGGGCGCCGGCGGCACGTACGATCTTTCCCGCGATTCGAGCGTGATCGTGCACGTGCTGGTCAAGGACGAGGATTCCACGTCCGACCAGGTGCGGATCCGGGAAAGGCCGCCCGGCATCGCCGGCGCGGTCATCACCGCCCGAGGGAAAGAGGCGGAGTGGCAATGGCGCCCTTCCAGGGCGCAAGTCGAGGCTTCCGACAGGTACACGCTGGCGCTGGAGGCCGAGGACGAATCGCACTCGCCGGTGCACCACGACTACATCATCGTGCTGCGTGGAGCGGGGCGCGAGGACTGTCCGGGGACGCCTCCGCAGATCGTCTCCGCCGCTCCGCCGCCTCCCGATGTGGTGGCGACATCTCTGGACTACCGGATCGAGGCTACGGTGCGCGACGACAGCGGGCTGAAGGATCTGCCGATCCTCTACTATTCGACCGAGCCGCCCGGCGATCCGTCCCGCCCGGACGTGACCGCGATGCGACAGACGCTCTTCATCCCGGTCGGAGGGGACGTCTTCGAGGCGTTCATTCCGAATCTGGGCCTCTCGGGAGCCGCGCGCGCCACCATCTACTACGTGGTCTCGGCCGCCGACAACGACGACGTAGAAGGGACGGCGTGCGATCACCGCACGGACTCGTCCCTACGGCAATTCGATGTCATGGCCGGCGCCGGCGAGACCACGGGCTACTGCGCGAGGTGCTCGTCGGACCTCCAGTGCGCATCCGGGGCCTGCATCGCCGCGCCTTTCCCCTTCTGCGCGGGCGACTGCGCGGCCTGTCCTCCTCCCGCCTCGTGCCGCGACGTCACCACCGTCGGGGGCCGCGTCCTCAGGAGGTGCGCGCCCCCAAACCTGAATTGCTCCTCGGCTGGCACATGCACCGACGACGACCGGTTCGAAGACAACGATTCGTGGACGGCGGCCAGGGCAATTGCCGCCGACGTTCATGGCGGGCTGGCGATCTGCCCCGGCGACGAGGACTACTTCTATTTGACCGCGGCGACCTCCGGAACGCTGGAGGTGTTGATCGACGGCTGGAACGCCGACACGACAGACATCGACCTTCAGCTCCTCAGGGCCGACGGCGCTCCGCTGCGCACATCGGCCGGCATCGAAGCATTCGAGACGATTGCGGCCTGCGTGGACGCCGGAAGGCACGGCATCCGCGTCTGGGGCTTCATGAACGACTCCGGACCCTACGATCTGACGGTCGATTTCACGCGCGGGTCGTGCTGCGCCGACGACGCCCTCGAGGACAACGACTCGTTCGGCGCCGCCACGCGGATCCCGACGGCCGGCACGATCATGAACGGTCGGATCTGCGCGGGCGACGAAGACTGGTTCGTGGTGCGGGCGGAGGCCGGGCAGCGACTCTCGGCGGATCTACTGATCGACGGAGGCGACCTCGACCTCGAGTTGTACGATACCGACGGCTTGCGCCGGCTCGCCTTTTCCGCGGGGGTGACCGACTCGGAACGAGTCGAGGCGGACATCGGGACGAGCGGTTCATACTACCTCCGCGTCTTCGGCTACCGTGGGGCGGAAGGCGACTACATGCTGGAGCACCGGGTCGCGGCGGGCGGAGGCTGCAGATCGAGCCTGGATTGCCCGTGGGGGACCGTGTGCGACGGACGCGCCTGCATCGACGACGCCTGCACGCCAGGATCGTCCACGTGCCCCTCCGGAACGTTCTGCCCGCCGACCGGAGGCGCGGGAGGCCCCAGCGACTGCGTCGATCCGTGCTCGTCCTCCTCGGAGTGCCGCGCCGGCTACGCATGCAAGTTGTTCCCCGCGGGCGGCGGGTGCGCTCAGGCGGGATCCGGCGCCGCCGGCGCCGCATGCGCATCGTTCCGCGCTTGCGCGGGAAACCGCACATGTCTGACCTGGCCCGGCGGATACTGCGCACGGGAGGGCTGCACGTCCAACGCGGAGTGTGGGACCGGCGCCTGGTGCGTCCGGGTCGACGGAGCCTCGCTGGGAACATGCCTCCGCGACTGCCTCTGGAACGACGACGAGTGCCGGCTGTCCGCGGGGTACCGGTGCCGCTGCGCGCGCGACGTCGCGGGCGCGATGCAGTGGATCTGCCTGCCGGCTGCTTCCTCGGGTCCATCCTGCTGACGAGAACGCTTCCGTGCGGCTGCAACGGGTGATGCACAACCGATGGCCGCAAGCGCACATTCTCTCGTCCGCGCTGGCGCTCGCCGCCGCCGCGTCGTGCGATCCCGCCGAGCCTCCCACGATGGATCCGTGCTCGCTGGGACCGTCCGTTGACCGCGTCATCGCGCCGCCGGACGTTCTCCTCGGCACGACGTTCGTGATTGCAGGGGCCGGTTTCAGCGAAACATGCGGGGAGCCGCGCGTTTACTTCAGCGGGACATTCGAAGGTCGCGTCGTGGACTTCGATGTGACCGGGAGCGCCGAGTCGCCGACGCGAGTCCGGTATACGACCGACTCGAATCTGATGGCCGGTCTGGGCGGCTCGTCGGGGATCTTTTCGGGTGAAGTGGGCGTTGCGATGCGCCATGCCGGCCGTCGCACGCCGCGATCCGGCGTCATGACCGGCTTCCGCCTGGTGACCGAGATACCCCCCCGGCTTGCATCGGTGACGCCCGAGGCGGTGACGCTGAACGAGCAGATGCTGCTGTCGGGGGACGGATTCATCTCCGGGGCCGAGGGAACCACCTACGCGGTGTTCGACGGGACATTCACTCCAGACCGCGGCGCGCCGCGTTCTGTTTCCCGAATCCGCATCGCCGCCACGCCGGTCGAGGAGGTCGATCGCACGCGCGCCACTTTCCCGTTCAGTCCTACGATCGCGGGGATCTTCCCGGGCACCTTCGAGGGAACCGTCACCGTGGAAAACACGCACGCCTTTGGGGGGACGCCGGCGTCTTCGCCCATCGCCGCGCGGCTCCGCCTGGGTCCATCGTTCGTTGCCGGCTTCCGTCCCGCCCGCCCGACGCTCGGGTCTATCGTGACATTCGAGGGCGCCGGGTTCATCGGCGGCGATCCGGACCAGACGGTCACCCTTCGGCTGAACGGCACGTTGACGCCGCACGGCGGGACTTCTCTGCCGATCAGCAGCCTGGAGCTGGTGCCGGCCTTCGTGAATGGCGGGCGTTTGGCGTACGTCGTCGTGCCGGTGGTGCGCGACGGCGCGCTCGTGGCCGCCGAATTCGGATTCTCCCGGGGCGTCTTCTCCGGCACGGCGACGCCGACGATCGCCTACGGCCGCGACCGCGTCGATGGGCTCACGACGTCGCTGGACCTTCCGCTGGGGCCGATCAAGCAGGTCGTGGTGGTCGTCTTCCTGCCTGGTTTCACGGAGGCGTTGCGCCTGTTCGGGCTGCGGGCGGTGGAGGCGGAGGTGAGAGCGCAGGCGTTGGAGAAGTTCGAGCGGACGTACGCCGGCTTCAACATCGACATTCGGGAAGAGTGGCCGACGGACTACTACCCGGGGGGATATGCCGTTCTTGAGGTTGGCGGACCAGACCCGAACGGCAGGGGCCTGTTCGGCTACGACAACACGCCCGGCAAGGACGTGGGCAACCTGCGGCTGCACGACCGCATCGGCGGGAGCAACGCCGAGGTGCAGCAAGACGGATACCCTGGATACGGCGGCGTCTTCATCGAGTCGTTCTTCTGCTGGTCAAGGCATGTGCCGGACGGCATCGTATGCCCAGACCTCGCGCCGGAGCCGGAGTTCGATCGGATCTTCGCCCCGGTGCGGAGGCGAGAGGTGGTCTGGGGCGAGTATCCCGACGGGGGCGATCCGGCGCGGACGGCGGCGATCGCCGAGGCGATCCGAGTCCTTGGCGCCGTCATCGGCGACACGATCGCCCACGAGTTCGGCCACAGTCTTGGTCTCGCACATCCCTGGGGCGCCGCCGACCTGGTCCACAACGAACCGCCGGCCGAGGGATGTCTGATGGACAGCGGCGCCTACCGGCCTTTCGCCGAGCGCGCCGAGATCGGAGCGGCGCGCCCCGGCGGGTTCTGCGGCGACGAACGCGCCTACCTCTCGACGATACTGCCGGTGGAGTGAACGCGCTTTCGCCCTATTGCGGCGCCAGCGCGATCGCCCAGGTGTTGATCCTGCCGGTATCGAGGGCGACGGTGTCGGCGACGTGGAGGAACCATGAGCCGGCGGCGTCCTGGCCGAGCAATCGGGGGTCGGTGATCTCGAACTCGCCGATGATATCGTCCTCCCAACCCCGGCGGTCGGGTTGCCTGAGGGGAATGTCGACGGCGTTGCGGCGCAGGGCGACGGTCAGATCGCCGATGTACGTGTGCGTGATGTTGACGGCGACGGTGATGCGCCGCGGGCGAATAGACGAGGTGACGACGATCTCGCTGCTCACGCCGGCTGGAGTGTCGTCCGGGATCGGCGTGACGGAGCCGGACTCGAAGCGGGCGCCCCCGCTCCCAGGCGTGGCCTCCGGGTCGTACCGGTTGTTCCGAACGCCGCTCACGCCCATGATCTCGTGCGTCTCCGTCCCCCACCGCCGGTAGGTCTCGATCGCGTACTCGTTCATCGCCGAGATGATGTTGAACCACGTGTAGTAGCGGTTTCCATCCCTGCCGCCGGTCTCGACGCCCGCCAGCAGGTTGGTCAGGAGGATGCGGGCGAACTCCGCGCTGTTGTGAAACCACCCGGCTTCGGTATCGTTCACGACGTCGGCGAGATCCCAGCCCAGCGGATCGCTCGCGGTTTTCTTGCACTCGAAAACCTGCGTCGTGTAGTACTCGTACGACCAGCACGATCCCATGTACACGATCTGGTAGGTGTCCGGAGCGTAGGCCGAGCAGTCGCGGAGGACGTCCAACGAGCCGTAGAACGAGTGGCCGTTGTACAGGATGATTTCGTACTGACCGAGAGCCCTGCGGAACAGGGCGTTCCGGTCGGTGGCGTTCTGGTTCTTGAGGTCGTACGGAGAAACAATGTCGACCACCTGCTCGATACCGGCGCGCACGCGGACGAACCGCTCCCCGGGCGCGAGATCGCTCGCCTTCCGAAAGCCGCGCTCGAAGATCTCCCGCTTGAACTGGTTCCACTCGCGCACCCCCCAGTCCGACGCCGGCACTTCCGCCTCGTGACCCGCCTGGCCGAACACAACGAAGACGGTGACCTTATCGTCCGCCGCCAGCTTGTCGTACTCGGGGTACGTCGTCGCGGCGGGGGGCGCCAGCGAGGAGACGGTGAAGGTCGCCTCGACCAGAGGCATGTCGCACCCCGGCTTGTCGGGATCGAAGTAGTAGAAGTAATTGAAGTCGGCCAAGTCGCCCGGGTCGAAACCGACGGCGCAACGGTCGGCGACGCGGCCGAAGATGTTGCGCGGATCGGCCGGCAGCCGCAGCGTCGTCGTCGGGTCGGCGAGGATGCGCTCGATCGACAGGCCGGCTCTTTCCAACTCCGGATGCGAGACGACCGACTCCAGCCTCGCCTTGTACCGGATGCTGATGGTCGTCCCGTCGAGCGTTATCTCCTCCGCCTCCACCCGGTCCGAGTACAGGTTCATGTGGAGCTTTTCGGCGTTGAGCATCTTCTTGGAGAACTTCACCTGATCGATCACGACGTTCTTCAGGCGCCAGGGCGAGCCGCGCAGTTCGGCAAGCAGCCGGTCGCGGGCCTCCGGTGTTTCACCCGACACGTCGAGGCGCACCTCGCCGGCGAACTCGCCTTCCAGCTCGGTGGCCAGCGTCGACAGGTATCCCGTGTCCGCCTTCCCGTCCGTCTCCGCCACCAGGTCGTCCTCCTCGGGCGGCGTCGCCGGGTTCCCGAACTCGTCGGCGGCGGGATCCTCGCCGCACGCCGCGGCCGGAACCGCCGCGATCCACAAACACGCACCAACAACTCTGTTCATCGCGTCCTCCGCCTGGTCGTCCCTCGCGGGCATCGAACCGGCGCCTCCCTAACACTCCTGGCTCTGTGCGTCAATGTTGACACCTCTGCGGCTCATGCGGTACCGGTCGTCGGCGTTGTTGGGCAAGCGGTCTTTCGTCGGAGGAAGATCATGGAGTTGCGCGGACGAATTGCGGCGATGGTTGCGGTTGCGGCGTGTTTCTGGGGCCTGACCCGGTGCGCCGACGAGGCGGAGTTCGTCAAGGACGAGGGGGCCGGCGAGCTGGGGAAGGAAGACCGGTGGAACCGGCAGAACGACCCGGCCAGATTCGCGCTGGAGTTCAAGTACAAGGTGGAGGAACTGCCGCGGAGCGGGCAGGCGGAACGGCTTCCGTGGTCGGACCACTGGTTTCCGATGCGAAAGGACGGGTTCAACCAAAGATGGCAGGGAACCTCCGTCCTGTCGCCGCTGGAGAAATACGATCAGGCCTTCAACGGGTGGACGCCGACGTCCGACTTCATGAGCCTGCGGCCGTTCTCGTACCCGGGATCCGCGTGGGATAGGACCTACTACGCCGGTCTCGGCCCGGCCGCCGGTTGGGAGTCGCAGTTCGGGGGAAACACGATGGCGCGCAACGACGTGGACGACGACCGGGACGGCTCGACGGACGAGGCGGACGACTGGGACGGTCTCGGCGGCTGGTGGGGCAAGTGCCACATGTGGGCCGGCGTGTCGGTGGTGGCCCCGGAGCCGCAGCGTCCGGTGACGATCAACGGGGTGACGTTCGAGCATTCCGACATCACGGCGCTGATCATGGAGGCATACTTCAACCGCAGCCGGTCGTATTTCCTGGGGGAGCGCTGCAACGACCGGGAGATTGCGCGCGACGAGCGCGGCCGGCCGACGAACACCGCCTGCCGCGACACGAACGCAGGTTCGTTCCACATCATCGTGACCAACATGCTCGGCGTCCATCGGCGCGCCTTCGTCATGGACAAGTCGGGCGGCGAGGAGGTCTGGAACCATCCGGTGCGGGACTACGAGATCACCGGCCATCAAGAGGTGACGCTGGCGCAGGCGCTCCGTCTGCTGGGGCTGCCGCCCGGCGAAACGTACCCGTTCAACCCGGACGCCCGCAGGTTCTACGAGGTCCGGATGACGCTGGGATACGTGAGCGACTCGATGCCGCCGGGGCGCAGGCCGCAAGGATCGGTCCGCGTCTCCGCAAGATACCACTACCTGCTCGAGTTGGACGCCGAGGACAGAATCATCGGCGGCGAGTGGATCGGCGAGGAGGGGCCGGATTTCTTCTGGCTGCCGGTGATGTCCACCTACGGCCGCGGAGGCAATCCGCACGTCAAGTTCGCCCACGTCGAGACGCTGGTGCGGCTCTCGACGCAGCCCGAGACTCCGCCCGCCGGAAACGAAACGCGCGTGGAGAGCGCATCGGGGCCCCTCCCGATACCGGACAACAATCCGGCGGGCGCGACCAGCACGATCAACGTCGCCTCCTCGGGACGCATCGGAACGCTCCGAGCGGCCCTCCGCATAAGGCACACATTCGTGGGCGATCTGCGGATCGACCTGCGCCACGGCGACCGCGCGGCCAGGATCTACAACGGCGACGGCGGATCGGCGGACGATCTATTCGAGGAGATAGTTGTTCCCGATTTCGCCGGGGACGAGGTCGGCGGCGCGTGGAACTTGATCGTCACCGACACCGCCAACGTGGACACCGGGACGATCGAAGGCTGGGCGCTGGTTTACACGCCGGCCGAAGGCGGCTCGCCCGCGGCCGGCCCCAGGACCGTCACCGGTGGTTCGTCGACACGGATCGAGATCCCGGACAACCGCCCCGAAGGCGTGACCGGCACGATCTCTGTCGCCGACCGCGGAACGGTTCGCGGCCTTGCGCTCGCCGTTGAGATCCGCCACCCGTTCGTCGGCGACCTCAAAGTGGAGCTGCGGCGCCTCGGAACCGGCATCGTCGTCCACGATCGCGTGGGCGGCTCCTCCGACGATATCGTCCGCGAGTTCACGCTGGCGGACTTCAACGGCGTCGACGTGGCCGGCGACTGGAGCTTGGTCGTATCCGACAACGCTCGGCGCGACGTGGGCCATCTGGTATCTTGGTCGATCCGGGCCGTTGTGGAGTAAACCTCAGTGAGGGAGTGATGGGCAGACTGAGATTGCGGAGGATTTGGCGCGCGTTGGCAACCGTTGCGGCGATGGCGGCGGGGGGATGCTCCCAGGACGCCGCGCCGGGGTTCGACGAGGCCCCCGAACTGGAAGCCGGCCCATTGCTCGGGAAGGAGGACAGCGCCGGCGTCCCTGGTCTTCCGGTCGCGGGGAACTACGCCGACACCACGGTATGGGAGGTCAGGAATCAGTGGGAGGACGCCGACACGCCCGCCTCGCGCGCCGCAGGGATCGCTTGGGGTGAGAACAGCGGGCTCAACTGGGATCAGAAGTTCGCCCGCTGGATCGCATCGTTCGAGCGAACGCCCGCGATGAACGGCGGCGATACATTCACGATAACCACGCCTTTCGGCAAGTCGCTGCCGGCTCCGAAGATCGACTGCGCCGACACCGCGATCATGCTCCGGATCTCCTTCGCCGCCTGGTACGGTTTGCCGTTCTATCTCATCGGGCACGACGGCGCCGCGCGCGTCCATTTCGGCCACTTCGGCATCCGGACGTCTCGCGGCGCATGGAGCGGCGCGCCGGCCTTCGCCAGGGAATACAGGGACTACTCGGCCATGTCGCCGTCCGAGTATCGACGATCGTGGCCGCGCGACGATCGGCTGCGGGCCAGGGGTGTGCAGACCGGCGACGAGCAGGCGTTCCTCGGTCCCGGCGCCCGCATGGGCGCCTACCTCGACGAGATCCATCTCAACAAGCGGGCCGCCCACTTCATCCGCCTGGCGCTCATCTACCTCGGTTCGGCCAACCTCGCCGACAGCCTCAACACGTACAACTTGACGCCGGAAGCGGTGCGGGCCGGCGACACGCTGCTCTTCCGCTGGGCCCGCCAGGGCGTCGGTCACACCATGGTCGTGATCAGGTCGCGCAGCATGGCGGGAGGACGGATCGAGGTCGAGAATGCGTACGGCAGCCTGCCGCCGATCCAGCCGATCTGGCAGGGGCCCGGCGAGAGCAGACGGAATTTCACCGACGCCACGGGCGGCGGACCCGGGTACGCCGACTTGGGCGGCGGGCTCAAGCGGTGGCGCGTCGCCAAGAACGTCGGCGGATCGTGGACGAACGCCTGGATGACCGCCGACGAGGCGAGTTGGATCAACGACCGGGACCTCGACAGAATCGCGGCCAGGCCCGCGCAGTTCGAGGTCCTTTTGGGCGAGGCGTCACCCGAGCAGCAACGGGACCTTCTGCTGAGGATCATCCAGTCCAGGCGAGACCACCTGTCGCAATATCCCGCGTCCTGTTCCGCCAGGACCGCGCGTGAGGCCGCTTTCCGGGACCTGTACGCGCTGATGCGGGACCGGTTCGGGACGGATCGGACCGAGGTAGACAGGCGTTACCGCGTGTTCGCCGACTACGTCTTCGCCGAGCTCGATTACACCCGCTCGAAGACCTGCTGCTGGAACCGCACGACGCCGCAGATGTACCGGATCATCATGGACTACAACGAGAGCCTGCAGGCCGGCGGCTGCCGGGATCCGGTGGTCTTCAAAGCGCGCGGCGGCGAGGGCTACGCCGTATTCCGGGATTACGCCGCGGCGACGGGGCGCGCCGCCCAGTGGCTCCAGTGGACCGAGGACGAGGCGTGCCCGCAGCGAGGAACAAGCGAGGACGTCGAGGCGGCTCATCAGTGGACGCCGTGGTGCTCGCTGGGGGGCGGCGGCGGCACGCCCGCCTGCGTCGAAGACGTCCACGAAGAAAACGACTCGCGGGCGGCGGCGCGCCGCATCTCGCCGGGCCAGATCGACGGAGCCGTCTGCAGCGGCGACGACGACTACTATGCCGTGGCCGGCGACGGACGGCGCCTGGCCGTGACGCTCGCGTTCGATCATTCCCGCGGCGACCTCGACCTGGATCTGACGACCGGGACGGGAGTGGCGCTCGCGTCGTCCACGGGCACGGGGAACACCGAGTCAGTCGAGACGACCACTCGTTCGGGCGAAAACTGCGTGGTTCGCATCTATGGATATCGGGGGGCCGAGGGCGCGTACAGGCTGGGGATCGCCTTGCGGTGATCCGGCCGAAAAGAGAGGGAGGTGTTCCGATGAGATTCTTGTATTTGTCGGCGATCGCGATCCTGGGACTCGGCGCGGGTTGCGCACCTTCCGATGCCATCTCCCAACCGCCGGGGTGTCAAGGGGGGACCATACGGTGCGAAGGACCGGATAGCCCGTGCCTTGACGTCAGGTTCAATCCGCAGCACTGCGGCGGCTGCAACCGCGGGTGCGCAACCGGCCAGAACTGCGTGGATGGCCTTTGCGTCGGCGGAGGCTGTCCTCCCAACCAGACGACTTGCGGCGGTCGCTGCGTCGACATCCGGTACGATCCTGACCATTGCGGCCGTTGCGACAACCCGTGCTCCGGCGCATGTTTTGACGGCGCGTGCCAGGACAACTGCCCCTCCGGTTTCAGGGAGTGCTCGGGGCGCTGCGTGGAGCTCCCCAAGGACGAGGATCACTGCGGCCGCTGCGATAACCCGTGCGCCGATGGAGAGACGTGCGAGCGGGGAGTCTGCACGCTGGTCTGTCCCGATGGGTTCGACGCTTGCAGCGGCGCCTGCGTGGACACCTCGTCCAGCCGACAACACTGCGGCGGATGCGATCGGCCCTGCATGGCCGGCGAGGTGTGCGATGGCGGGACGTGCAGCGGCACGGGATGTTCGTCCGGCCTGACGGACTGTTCGGGATCCTGCGTCGACACCCGCAACGATCCTCGCAACTGCGGCCGTTGCGGGAACCCCTGCCCGGAGCGCCAGGCGTGCGTGGAAGGTGTGTGCAGGGTGTTGTGCCCTGGGGACCAGATCGAATGCTCCGGGGTGTGCGTGTCGACGTCGAGCGACCCGGCGCACTGCGGAAGCTGCGCGAACGCCTGCCGTGCGGATCAGGTGTGCAGCTCCTCCGCCTGCGCCTGCCCAATCGGCCGGAACGAATGCTCGGGGGCGTGTGTCGACACCCGCACCGACCCGCGCAACTGCGGCCGTTGCGGCAACGCCTGCTCGGGCGCCGAGGCGTGCGTCTCCGGATCGTGCACGCTGAGCTGCCCGACGGGCTCCACCGCCTGCAGCGGCTACTGCGTCGACACCAGATCGGACCGGAACCACTGCGGGCGATGCGGGAACGTCTGCCCGGCCGGCCAGGTCTGCATCGACGGCTCGTGCAGAACGACCGGCGGCGTGGCCGGCGATTCTTGCGCCGCGCCGATCGACGTCTCCGGCGGGGGACGCTTCACCGGCAGCACCGCCTCGGCCAGCGGAGACTACGAAGGGACATGCGGGGGCGCGCCAGGCCGCGATGTGGTCCTGAGATACACGCTGGCGGAGAGAACGGACGTCCATATCAACACGTTCGGCGCGACCTTCGACACCGTTCTCTACGTCGGAACCCTGTGCGGCGGCAGCACCGTCGGCTGCAACGACGACGCCCGCGACACGCTGCGCAGCGAACTGACGCTGCTCGACCAACCTGCCGGCGTCTATTACATCATCCTGGACGGCTACTCGGCCGGCTCCTCCGGGAACTACGCGATCGATATCTATTTCTCCGCTCCGACCTACGTCGGGGGAGACGCCTGCGGCGAGCCGAAGTGGATCGACATCCACACCGCAACGACCGTCACCGGCAACACCTGCCCGCCCCTGTGGTGGGACGCCCGCGACGACGCGGTGGCCTGCGGACGCGGCGGCGGCGGCCGCGACATGGTGTACTACTTCGTGATGCAGTCGACCGGCGCGGTCACGCTCGACACCTGCGCCGGCAACGACTGGGACACGATCCTGGATCTTCGCCGGGTGTGCAACGACCCGGCGGCGTCCGCCAGAGTGACCTGCAACGACGATGCTTCGGGCGACTGCGGCGTGCGCAGCCGCATCACCGCGACGCTCGAACCGGGCGTCTACTACCTCTGGCTCGATGGCTACTCCAGCGACGCATGCGGGAGCTTCACGCTGACGGTGACCAGGTAGGGGCTGGACGCCCGCCGCCGAGGCTGCGCCACGTAGTGCGAGGTGCGCTGCCGATCAGGAGGACAACAATGTTGACGGAACGTACGGGAAAAATTGTGACCGACCGAACCGGCCGCGGGGCGCGCGGCCTGTCGCGACCCGAATGGCCGGCAGCCATGCTGGTTCTTCTGCTCGCCTCTGGCGCGCGCAGGGCAGAGGCCCAGTGCACCCCTCCCACGCTGCTCATCTTGCTGGACAAGTCGAGCTCCATGAACGATTCGGCCGCGTCCGGCGGGTCCAAGTGGGAGGTGGCGCGGCGGGCCGTGAGCGCCATCACGCGGACGTTCGAGTCGTCGATCGACTTCGGCCTGCTGGTCTTCCCCAATCCGAATCGCTGCGAAGTCTCCGGCGTGGCGGTCGAGGTTGGTCCCAGGACCGCCTCGGCCATCGCCGCCTATCTCCAGACCCCCCCGCCATCCGGCGGCAACTGGACCCCCATGGCCCAGGCCATCGTCGCGGCGACCGGCTACGCTCCGATGCGCGATGCGTCGAAGCGGCGTCTCGCCGTCCTGGTGACGGACGGGTGGCAGTGGTGCGACCCCTACGACCCGGCCACGCGCTTCCATCCCGTGGAGAGAGCGCGCGCCCTGCGGGCCACGGGAACCGCCTTGCACGTGGTCGGTTTCGGCGCCGGCGTCGATGCTCTGACCCTCAACAGGATGGCCCACGAGAGCGGCACGTACATCCCGGGCTGCGATCCGACCGGAAGCACCCCCGCCGCGCCCAACCCCTGCTATCACAAGGCCGAGGACGCCACGTCGCTCGAAGCGGTCCTCCGGGCGATCGCCGCCAGGGCCACCGAGGAGGTGTGCGACGGCATCGACAACAACTGCGACACCTCCGTAGACGAGAGTCTCACCAGGAGTTGTTCGACCATCTGCGGCGACGGCCTGGAAACATGCTCTTCCGGCTCCTGGACCGGCTGCACCGCCAGGCGCCCCGCAGCAGCGGAAAACTGTGACGGCGTCGTCGACGACGATTGCGACGGCATCACGGACGAGGGGTGCGAATGCGCCACTGGACAGACCCGCACCTGCGGCGTCGATCTCGGCCAGTGCCGCTCGGGCGCCCAAACATGCGTCGGCGGTTCATGGGACGACTGCACCGGGCACGTCGGCCCCTCCGACGAATCCTGCGACGGGTTCGACAACGACTGCGACGGCGCGACCGACGAGGGATGCCTCTGCGCCGCCGGCGACACGCGCCCCTGCGGCACCGACGAGGGAGTCTGCACGCAAGGCGATCAGACATGCGTCGGCGGATCGTGGAGCGGCTGCGAAGGAGCGGTCGGGCCCAAGCCGGAAACGTGCGATGGCGAGGACGACGACTGCGACGGCATGACGGACGAAGGGTGCCCCTGCGAGGAAGGACGCACCAGGTCGTGCGGCACGGCGGAAGGAGAATGCGAGCCCGGCCGGCAGAGCTGCACCGCGGGCCGGTGGTCTCGGTGCGCCGGCGCGGTGTGGCCCACCCCGGAGGACTGCGACGGCCGGGACGACGACTGCAACGGCATCGTGGACGACAACGCCACATGCGAGGGGGGGAGCGTGTGCCGAATGGGGACGTGCGTGGAGGAGACGCCGACCGCCGAACTACCCTCCCACGGCACGGCCGGCGCGGGTTGCGGGTGCGCCGTCGCTGGGCAAGCTGCGCCCCTCGCTTCCTCGTTGCTGCTCATTCTCCTTGCGGTCGCCGCACGCGGGGGAACTCGCCTGCCGCGGCGACGCTGACCGGGAGAATCCCGGAACGCACGACGCTGCGCGTGGAACCGTACGAACGCGACGGGACGCTCACGTGGGTCGGATCGCAGGGCACGTTCCGGGCGTCCATCGACCACGAGGGCAACTTCGCGTACCGCGTCTCGGAGCGCGCGACCCTGCGGCAGGCGGTAGGCCGCGTTCTTCAGCACGCCGAGAGGAATCGCTCGACGATGAGCGTTCCCACGCCGTCATGAGGCCGACAGACATCGCGATGCACCGACCCGTCCAGGATCAGCACGCGTCTCATGGCCGGGGATGCTACCCCAGGAACGGTCCGCGCGCTCCGGCAGCCGGGCCGGGCCCGGCGTTGCCGATGCCCCGCCGGCGGGGTACGCTGCCGGGCGTGCGGTGAACGAAGCGAAAACCGCCTGGAGGTGCGTGATGTCGAAGCGTCTGGTCGTTCTGGGGCTCGCGACCGCGGTCGCGGCGGCGTGCGGCGGAGGGAGCGACTCGGTCGACCGTGACGCCGACGACGAATGGGGCGAGGCATCCGAGGCGACGGAGACGGCGCCCGAGGTCGCGGACGACGGCGACGACGTGGGGCCGTGCGAGCCGACCGGCGAGGAGCTGTGCGACGGCGTCGACAACGACTGCGACACCGTCGTGGACGACGGCTTCGATCTCCTCGGCGACCCGCTGCACTGCGGCGGCTGCGGCGAGGTGTGCGCCCCGCCGAACGCCACGGGAGTCTGCTCCGGCGGCGTCTGCGGCATCTCGTGCGACCCGGGCTGGGCCGACGCCAACGGCAGTTCGGTGGACGGCTGCGAGTACGCCTGCTCGCCGACGGCCACCCGGGAGACGCCGGGCCGCACATGCGACGACGGCCTCGACAACGACTGCGATGGGCGCACCGACGGCACCGACCGCGACTGCTCGCCCTGCGTGCCGGAGTTCTGCAACGGCGAGGACGACGACTGCGACGACCTGGTGGACGAGGACTACGACCTCGACTTCGACCCGCTCCATTGCGGCAGGTGCGGGAACATCTGCCGCAGCCGGCCCAACAGCACCCCCGCATGTACGCTCCGCGAGTGCTCGTTCGCCTGCAATCCGGGCTGGGCCGACGAGAACGGCGCCGCCGCCGACGGCTGCGAGGCCCCGTGCAGGCCCGCGCCGGACGCCTCCGAGACGCGCTGCGACGGCCGCGACGACGACTGCGACGGCCTCGTGGACGAGAACTACGTCCCCAGGCAGTGCGGCCTCGGGCTCTGTCTGACCGACTCCGTCTGCGTCCGCGGCCGCGACCCCTGCAACCCGCGGCCCGCTCCCGCGCCGGTCGACGTGTCGTGCGACGGCCTCGACGAGGACTGCGACGGCGAGACCGACGAGGACGGGGACTGCACCTGCACGGATCACTTCGAGTGCGACGACGGCAATCCCTGCACGTCCGACCGGTGCCTCCCCGAGCGCCGCTGCCTCGTCACCCCGGTCGCCGACGGCGCGGCCTGCGCCGCCGGCGCGTGCTGCTCGGGCACTTGCGTCGACATCACGGGCAGCCCCGCGCACTGCGGCGCGTGCGGCAACGCCTGCGGCGCCGGCAGCGCTTGCGCGGCCGGCGCGTGCGCATGCGACGCCGGCTTGCTGAGCTGCGACGGCGACTGGGCCAACGGCTGCGAGATCGACGGAGCGACCAGCAGCGCGCACTGCGGCGCGTGCGGCAACGCCTGCGGTCCGAACGCGACCTGCGCCGGCGGTTCGTGCCGCTGCGTGCCGCCCTATCTGGACTGCAACTCGAGCCGCATCGACGGCTGCGAGACCGATTCGTACGCGAGCCGGGACAACTGCGGCGCGTGCGGAACCTCCTGCGGCCCCAACGGCGCCTGCACGGCGGGCTCCTGCGGCTGCGTGGCGCCCTTCCTCAACTGCGATTCGTCCTGGTCGAGCGGATGCGAGGTCGATCCGTTCACGAACCTGTCGCACTGCGGATCTTGCGGCAACAACTGCGGCCCCAGCGCGACCTGCTCCGGAGGGACGTGCT
This sequence comes from uncultured delta proteobacterium, assembly GCA_947085355.1. GTDB lineage: Bacteria > Myxococcota_A > Polyangia > DRWM01 > JAAZOP01 > CAMTWF01. Next base: position 10,682 of record CAMTWF010000055.1, on the reverse strand, counting down.
CCTGCATGCCGCCCTACCTCGACTGCGACTCGTCGTGGTCGAACGGATGCGAGATCAACCCGACGACCGACCCGAACAACTGCGGTGCGTGTTCGACCCGGTGCGGGCTGAACGCCTCGTGCTCCGGGGGATCCTGCGTCTGCAACACCGGCTACGAGAACTGCAACGCCAACTGGTTCGACGGCTGCGAGGTCAGCATAGCGCTCGACCCCAACCACTGCGGATCCTGCGGGAACCGCTGCGGCGTGCAGGCGACCTGCGGGGGCGGCTCGTGCGTCTGCAACGCGGGGTTCGAGAACTGCGACGCCTCGCCCGGCTGCGAGACGAACACGCTGGGCGACCCGAACAACTGCGGATCCTGCGGGAACCGCTGCGGCCCCAACGCCAACTGCTCGGGCGGCTCCTGCGCCTGCCTGTCCAACTTCGCCAACTGCAACACGAGCTGGACCGACGGCTGCGAGGTCAACCTGCTGACCAGCGCGGCGAACTGCGGATCTTGCGGCAACAACTGCGGCGCCAACGCAAACTGCTCCTTCGGCACGTGCCAGTGCAACACGGGCTGGGGCAACTGCGACGCCAACTGGGCCAACGGCTGCGAAACCAACCTCCAGACGACGACCGCCCATTGCGGCTTCTGCGGCAACAACTGCGGCCCCAACGCCTCGTGCTCCTCCGGCGCGTGCACCTGCAGCGCCAACTACGGCAACTGCAACGCGAGCTGGAGCGACGGATGCGAGGTCTACCTGCCGACGAACACGGCCAACTGCGGCACCTGCGGCAACAATTGCGGGTCCAACGCCACGTGCAGCGCCGGCGCGTGCGGCTGCCTGTCCGGCTGGGGCAACTGCGACGCCAACTGGGCCAACGGCTGCGAGACGTTCATCCAGGGCAGCGACGTGAACAACTGCGGGGTGTGCGGCCGCCGGTGCAACGCCAACGCCACCTGCAACGTCGGCAACTGCACCTGCATGGCCGGCTGGGGCAACTGCGACGGGAACTGGACCAACGGCTGCGAGATCAACCTGCTCACCAGCAACGCCAACTGCGGATCGTGCGGTTTCTCGTGCGGCGCCCAGGGCTACTGCTCGTCCGGCGCCTGCACGTGCAACTCCGGGTACGGCAACTGCGACGGGAACTGGGCCAACGGCTGCGAGATCAACCTGCTCACCAGCAACGCCAACTGCGGATCGTGCGGCAACAACTGCGGCGCCAACGCCTTCTGCTCCTCGGGCACCTGCGCCTGCAACACCGGTCGGATCAACTGCGACCGCAGTTGGTCGAACGGTTGCGAGTGCGCCAGCCCGGAGGACTGCTACCCGGTAGGCTCCACGAGTTCGACCGGCTGCTTCAACACGTGCCAGACGAGGACCTGCGCGACCTGCTGCAAATGGGGCGACTGCACCGGCTGCGGGTCCTGTTCGACCTACAACCAATGCGGCGCCTACTCCTCCTGCGGCACAACGCACCACGTGGCCGCGCAGATTTGGCTCACATCGTGTGCCGGATCCTCGCCCAACGCGGTGCGCTGCGACCCGAACTGCGGAACGTCGTTCAACCAGTGCGGCGCCTTCTCCGCATGCCCGACCGGCTACCATGTCGGCTCCAACACCCTGTGGCTCACCTCGTGCAGCGGCTCGTCTCCCAACGCGGCGCGCTGCGACCTGAACTACGGCTCGTCGTTCATCCAGTGCGGCGCCTTCTCCGCATGCCCGACCGGCTACGTCGTCGGCGCGCAGGTGTGGAGTACGTCGTGCAGCGGCTCGTCTCCCAACGCGGTGCGTTGTGACCGGATCTAGGCGAGGCTGCGCCTCAGACCAAGGCCTGCGCGTAGCAAGCCGCGATGCGCGCCCATGACTCCCGCTCGACCACGTTCACATGTTACGAGGTGTCCACTCGGACATCAAGGCGTGCGCCGCCGGCTTGCCCCGCGCTCCGCCTTGATGTACTGCGCGGGCCATGGGCGGCACGGAGCGGGGCGGCGGCGAATCCCCGTGGATGCTGGGCCTGGTCGCCGTCGTCTTCGCGGCGATCGGGATGGCCGCCGCGGCCCTCCTGCCCGGGGCCGCGCCGGACGCCGCCTGGGCCCGCTTCGGCCCCGTCGCCGCCGCCGCCGTCGCCGCGATAGGTCTCGTGGCGATCGTCCTCATCGGAGGGCGCCGCCCGCCGGCTGCGGCCGCGAGGACCGCCGTCCACGCGGCCTTCCGGCTCCCCGAGCCCGAGCGTCCCGCCGTGAAGCTGCACGACGTGGCGGGCGTCGACGACGCCGTCGACGCGATCCTCGAACTCGTCGAACTCCTCAAGATGCCGGACCGGCTCCGGCGGCTCGGCGCCGCCCTGCCGCTCGGCGTGCTCCTCGTCGGCCCGCGCGGCTCGGGCAAGACGCTCCTGGCGCGCGCCCTGGCCGGCGAGGCGGGCGTCCCGCTCCTGCGGCTCCCGGCGCCCGAGCTGGCCGGCGCGTCGGCGGCGGACGCATCGGAGCGCGTCCGTGCGCTGTTCGAGCGCGCGTCGGCCTCGGCGCCGTGCGTCGTGCTGGTCGAGGACCTCGAGGCGCCGGGTCGCCGCGCCCCGCGCAGGCGCGGCGACCCGCAAGGCTGGGAGACCGGCGGCACGCTGCAGGCGCTTCTGGCCGAGTTGGAGTGCTTCGACCCGCGCTCCGGCGTCGTGTTGATGGCCGCCACGTCGCGCCCGGACGCGATCGATCCCGCCATGCTGCGCCCAGGCCGCTTCGACCGCGTCGTGGCGCTCGGCCGCCCCGACCGCTTCGGCCGCGAGGCGATCCTGCGCGTTCACGCCCAGCGCGTGCGGCTCGGCAACGACGTGAGCCTCGCCGACATCGCCGCCCGAACCCCCGGCCTGGTCGGCGCCGAACTGGCCGCGATGCTCAACGAGGCGGCGTTGATCGCCGCGCGCCGCGACCGCACGGCCGTCATGCGCGAGGACCTCGAGGACGCCCTGCGGCGCGTCACCGGGGCGGCGCTCCGGACCGTGCGCGTCATCGGCCCCGAGGAGCGCCGCCTGCTGGCGGCCCACGAGGCCGGCCGCGCCGTCGCCGCCGCGCTCCTGCCCGACCACCCGGACAACGAGGGCGGCGCGTCGCTCGTCCCGCGCGACCCCGTCGTCGAGGCCGCCCTGGTCCGCCCGCCGGTCGAGGAGCGGCGCGTCCTGGACGAGGCCGCCCTGCGCGCGCGGCTCGTCGAACTCGTCGCCGGCCGGGTCGCCGAGCACATCCTGCTCGGCGGACCGACCACCGCGGCCCGCGAGTCGCTCGCCCGGGCCCGCGACCTCGCTGCCGCAATGGTCTTCGACCTCGGCATGGGACCCGCCCGCGCAGCCGAGCGCCACGACTCCCAGGCGGGCGACGCGATCGTCGCTCGCCTGCTGGCCGAGGCCGAGGCCCGCGCCCGCGAGATGCTCGTGCCGCGCCGGGCCGTGATCGAGGAGGTCGCGCGGCGCCTGGCCGAGCGCGAGCGCGTGTCGCCCGGCGACCTGCTCCGGATCGTCCACGGACGCGAGAGCGCCGCACCCGCGAACTCCGGTGACGACGGCGGCTGAGCCCGACCGCGGATCGCGGAGTCCCGAAGACCGCCGCTCGCGTTGCCGCGGTCCGGGCGGCGTGGTAGAAAACGCGCGTGAGTTGTCCTGCCCGGCGGCCCGCGACCTACGACGATCTGCTGGCGGTTCCCGACCATCTGGTCGCCCAGATCATCGACGGCGAACTCATCACCATGCCGCGCCCGGCGTTTCGGCACGGCTACGCCGCCATGAGCATCACCGGCGCCCTTGCGGGACCGCTTCATCTCGGGTCCGGCGGCGGTCCCGGCGGCTGGGTGTTCATCGACGAGCCGGAGCTTCACCTCGGGCCGGACATCCTGGTGCCCGATCTGGCGGGCTGGCGGCGCGAGCGGTTGCCGGTGCTTCGGGACGCGCCTTTCTTCGAGCTCGCCCCGGACTGGATCTGCGAGGTGTTGTCGCCGGGCACCGCGCGGCTCGACCGGACGCGCAAGCTGCCGATCTACGCGCGGGAGCAGGTGCGGCACGCTTGGCTCGTCGATCCGGCGATGCGCACGCTCGAGGTGTTCCGCCTCCAAGGTTCGCAATGGCTGCTGGTCGTCACGCACGCCGACGACGAGAAGGTCCGGGCCGAGCCGTTCGAGGCCGTGGAGATCGCACTCGGCACGCTCTGGATCGAGCCAGCGAACCCGTAGCGCCGCCGCGGCCGAACCTCGCGATGTTCAGGAAGAACCGGACGGCCGGACGGCCGCCGTGGTCCACGTGGGACAACCGGCCGACGTCGCACGGGCGCGTGGCCCGATCGGCCGGCAGCGGCACCAGTTCCAGCGGGTCGCGGCCGAACCCCAGCGTCTTGCCGAAGTCCCCCCCGGTCCCGCCCGGGAACGGCGCCAGCACCGCGATTTCGGCGACCGGCTTGCCGTCGTCGTCGAAGAACCCGTTGACGACCTCCGAATACGTCCCGTCTCCCCCGAGCGCCACGATCATCTCCACGCCGGAGCGGAGAGCCGCGCGGGCTGCCGCTGTCGCGTCCCCTGCTCCGCGGGTCTCGGTGAACTCGACGTCGGACACGACCCGCCTCACGGACCGATATCCCCCGTTTGCCGGAAGGGCCTCCCCCGTTTCCGGCAAGGGTGTCCCCGCTTCCGGCAAGGACCTCCCCCGTTTCCCCGAAGGATCTCCCCATTTTCCCGAAGGATCTCCCAGTTTCCCCGAAGGAGCTCCCCATTCTCCCGAAGGAGCCCCCCATTCTCCCGAAGGAGCTCCCCATTTCCCCGAAGGACCTCCCCATTCTCCCGAAGGAGCTCCCCATTTCCCCGAAGGGTCTCCCAGTTTTCCCGAAGGATCTCCCCATTCTCCCGAAGGATCTCCCCGTTTTCCCGAAGGATCTCCCCATTCTCCCGAAGGATCTCCCCGTTTGCGGGAAGGAGATACCGGGCCGGATCGAGCGAACGACGCGCCCATCCGCGACGCCGGTGGGCCGATTCCGGCGGTGGACCGGGAGACTCGCCGGGTCGGCGTTCCGGGTTGCGGATCGGCTGGAGTCGAAGGCGGACCGCGTGGCCCAGCAACCGAAACGGTCTGAATGGGCCGCCCGGATCGAGCGGAACCCGGCGCAAGGGGGCTTTTCGGATGAGGGCTATCCTTCGGGTGTTGCGCCACCCGGTGCTACCGGAGCCTCAACTGCAAGCCGGATCGCGGCCTCGACCGCCGCGAGTTCCTCGTCGCGGCGGTGGTAGCCGGTCGCGGCGATGAGAGCCCGCGCGGCGCCGGCGTGCTTCCGGGCGCCAGCGGGGGCGCCCTCCGCGAGCGCGAGCCAGGCGCGGCCGAGGTGCGCGTCGCACAGGTGCAGGCGCATCTCGCCCTGCTCGGCAATCTCGAACGCTTCGTCGAGGTCGGCGCGCGCCGCGTCGCACTCGCCGGCAAGACGCCGCAGCGCGCCGCGGGGGAGGAGGCCGCGGAGAAGGTAGTCCGTCTGTCCTGCCTCTCGCAGTCTGGCCACCGCCTCGTCGAGATGCGTCCTCGCATTCGGCAGGTGGCTCGCGCCCTCGGCCTTCTCCTTTCCGCCTGCCTGCGCGGCGAGCCGCCAGAGCCCAAGGTGGGCCCGGCCCAGCGTCAGGTGGTCGAGGCCGATGTCGAGCAGCCAAGCCCGAGGCGAGACCCACTCCAGCGTCTGCGCTGCCCGCTCCCTCGCCTCGTTGCAGGCCCGCCGGGCGGCATCCCGGCCCACGGGTGCGGTCTGGCCCCACGCCAGCGGTTCCGCGGGGCGGAGCAGGAGGTCGCAGTACCCGTAGCCCCCGACCGAGTACAGGCGCGGGTGCTGCGGCTCGCGCTCGGCCTGCATCGCCTCGGCCTTCTCGAAGAGAGTGCGGGCGTTGCCGAGGCGTCCGGCTTGGTGGAAGGCGTCGGCGAGCATCCCGCGGCGGGCCATGCGCTGGAACTCGTCGCGGCTCCGATCGGCATGGTCCACCGCCTGCTCGGCCATCGCGATGGCGTCGGCAAGGTCGCCCAGCGTCACCTGGATCTCGCTCAGGTTCGAGCCGGCGATGGCCGCGTTCTTCCAGTTCTCGGCGGTGACGTCCATGTCGAGACCCGCGCGCATCGGCGCCAGGGCCTCGCGTAGCTGGCCGAGGGCACGGAGGCAGAAGCCCGCCTCGTTGAGGAGCCAGGAGCGGTCGTCCTGGCGGAGTTCGGCCACCGGCACGGTCCAGGACCCCTCGAAGAAGCCGGCGATGGCGGCCAGGTCGGCGCCGAACGCGCCGAGCTTCTTGGTCTGGAAGGCATCATTCCCTCGACAGATCCGCCGCCGGTAGACCTCGTCGTACACCTCCTGATGCAGCCCAGCCCTGCACCCGTGGGCGACCGCGGCGAAGAGCGGCTGCATAGCCTCCAGCGTCGCGGGCAGAGGGGCCGCGCTCGCCGCGAGATGGCGGTAGATGCGCTCGTGTGCCTCCCGCCATGCCTTCGGCGATTCCTCCTCCAGCCGGCGGGCAAAGTGCTCGCGGACCAGCGGGTGGGCGTCGAGCGGATCGTCCGCTCGGCCGGAGAGGACGAGGCCAACGGAGCGCAGGTGGTCGAGGGCGAAGGCGAGGGCCCTCTTGTCGAGCCCGACCAGAGGTTCGGTGAGCCCTTTGATCGGCGGCGGCCGGAGCAGAGCGCTGAGAACGTCGCGATCGATGGGCCGGTCGAAGAGGCCGAAGAGGCGGAGGAGGACGACCTCGACCTGCTTCTTTTCCCGGGAGAACCAGCGTACGTAGGCGTCCATTGCCCGGCCGGCGTGCTCGGCTTGCGGCACGTTCGGATCGAGTATGTCCGCGTCGCCGCGACGCCGCATGTCGCCGTCCAGGACGATGCGGAGGTAGTGCCCGAGCAGGGTAAGCGTGAGGGCGTGGCCGCGGAGTTCCCGGCTCGCCTCCTCGAGCTGGTTCTGCGTGCCGTTCACGTCGAGCCGGCGGAGCAAGTCGGCGCCATCGGCGGGCTGGAGTGCCTTGAGCGGGTGGCTTTGGACCCCGCTCCGGCCGGCGATGTCGGCCACGGCCTGGCGGGTCGTGACGACGCACAGGCGGGTTCCGCCGCAGGCCATCGCGACGAGCAACGCCCGGAGCGCCGGGTCGCGCAGCTTCCCGCCCTGCGGGCCGGGCGGGTGCTGCAACGGCTCCAGGCCGTCGAGGATCAGCACGGTCGGCCGCCGGGCGACGAGCCCGGCGAGCAGCCGGCCGCGGTCTGCCGGGTCGCGGGGCAGCTCCCCGGCGTGCCCGAACCACCGCAGGGCCTCGTCGAAGAAGCCGTCCGAGGAGGCGACCCGCGTGTCGCTCGTGCCCTGGCTGTAGAACGACCAGGCAAAGACCCGTTCGATGCCGCGCCAATCGTCATCCTGGAGCCGCTTGAGCCAGCGGTGCACGAGCGCAGTCTTCCCCACGCCGCCCGGAGCGTCGAGGCAGACGACACGGCAGTGGTCGTCCGCGAGCGCCTTGTCGAGCAGGCCGAGCTCGGCATCGCGCGCGACGAACTCCTTGCCCACGCCGGGGAGGCGGCTGAGCTCGATCTGCGGCGGAGGCCTCGGCGCCGGCGCGGGGCCGGGCAGCACCGGACGTGCGGCGGGCGGCAACGGCGGCGGGGCGCCGACGGGCGGCGGGGGTACCGACGGCCTGTTGAGGACGTGCCGGAGGATCTTCTCGTACTGGTCGTGGCGGAGGCAGCCGCGGTCGTCGAGCACATCGTACCGGGCGGCGCCCGCGAGCCAGTGCGGTACGTGCCGGTGGTCCGCCTTCTCGAAGCAGAGGACGAGGAAGCCGCGGACCTGCATCTCGCGGAGGTAGACTTCGTTGCGGATGATGGCGCCCTCCCACTTGATGCCACGCCCCACGCCCTCGGGGACCTCGCGGTCGAGCTTGGCGCCGTAGGCCGGGCTCGGCACGACGGCCACGAAGTCGGCCCTGCCGATGGAGCGGTCCATCCATTCGATCCAGCCGTACTCCGGGACCGCCCCCTCGTACCGGTCGAGGAGGACGTCGACGCCGTCACGACGAAGTTGGTCGGCCAAGGCGAGGACGCGCTCCTTGTGCGCCTCGCTGTCGTGGCTGTAGCTGACGAACAGACGAGGGGGCACGTCGGAACCTCCTGCCTCGCGACCGTCTTGCGCAGCCGGCATGGTGAGTCCGATCGCCGGCGGGCGTCAAGGAGGCCGGGACCTCGGTCCCAGGGCTTATACCCGACGGCCATGCGCAACACCGGCGGGCGAGACGCCCGCGGTCCCAGGGCTTATACCCGACGGCCATGCGCAACACCGGCGGGCGGGACGCCCGCGGTCCCAGGGCTTGTACCCGACGGCCATGCGCAACACCGGCGGGCGGGACGCCCGCGGTCCCAGGGCGGGGCCTTTCGACCGGGTCAGGCACAAAACGGTTTCAGCCCCGCCGCCGCCGCGCGCGCAACAGCGCCCAGGCGGCGAGAGCGCCGAGCGCCGCGTAGCCAGGCGCGTCACCCACGAAGCCGTACACCGTCCTTCCCGCGTACGGCACGACGTCCGCCACGAACGCGGCCTCCCGGAAGGTCGGCGTGTACGCGAGCACCTCGCCGGCCGCGGTCACGTGGCCCGACACCCCCGTGTTCACCGACCGCACCAGCTCGCGCCGCTGCTCCACGGCGCGGAAGACCGACAGCGCGAAGTGCTGGTGCGGCTCCGCCGTGTCGCCGAACCAGGCGTCGTTCGTGACGTTCACCAGCACGTGCGGCTCGCGCTCGCGCATCATCCGCCCCACGTACCGAGGCAGGATGTCCTCGTAGCAGTTGAGCACGCCCAGCGAGAGGTTCCCGACCTCCAGCACGCCCGGCTCGCGCCCCGCCTCCAGCGACCCGGCGCGCGGGAACCAGCGATCCAGGAAGGTCAGCGCGTCCCGGAACGGAATGTACTCGCCGAAGATCAGCAGGACGTTCTTCGACACCGGGCCGTGCAGGTTCCCCGCGGCATCGAGCAGGAAAGCCGAGTTGTACGACCGCGGCGGTTCGGCGCTCCGCGTGATGACGCCGAACAGCAGCGGGATGCGGAACCCCCGCCGTATGCGCTCCGGCGTCTCCGGATCGAAGTCGCGCCGCGGGCCGCCGTCGGGCGGCGGATCGTGCGAAAGAGCGATCGGCCAGGCCGTCTCGGGCCACACCGCGATCGTCGCCCCGGCGCGCTCGACCTCGGCCGTCATCCGCTGGAGCCGCCCGATGTGATCGAACCGGCGTCCCCGATCCCATTTCTCCTCGATCCCGATGTTGGGCTGCACGACGCCGATCGGGACCGCGTCCGCCCCCTCGCGCCGCGCCCGGTACCCCGCGATCTGCACCCACCCGTAGACCTGGGCGGCCAGCGCCGCCGCCGCCACGACGCGCAACGACCACAACGCGCGACCCGGCGGCTCCGGCGCCGACGACCGCAAGGCCGGCACGAGGCGGCAGGCGCCGACGCAGAGCCCGACGTTGACCGCCACCAGCAGGGCGGACACGCCGGCGACGCCCGCGAGGTCGGCAATCTGGATGAACGGCACGTTCCCGTGCTGCGTCATCGCCAGAAACCACGGGAACACCATCGGGAAGAGGTAGTCCGACGCCAGGAACCCGCCGACCCAGGCGACGACCATGGGCACGGACCGCCGGCGAAGCCAAACGGCCGCCAGCGCCGCCGCGGGGAACGCCAGAGCCTGGAACGCGGACAACAGCAGATGCAACACGACCGCGAGCCACAGCGGCAGGCGCCCGAAACGGATCAGCAGCTCCGTGATCCAGTAGAACCCGAGCGCGTTGGCGGCGAGGCCGCAGATCCACGAGCACCAGAAGACGCGGCGGTACCGCGCGCGCTCGACCGCGAACATCAGCGGGACGAGCGCGATCCATCCGAGCGGCGCGATGTCGAACCGGGAAGCGCCGAGGACGATCAGGCAACCCGACGCCGCCGACAGGAGCGTCGCAAGCCACAGCCGCCTCACCGCCCCGCCCATCCGTCAAGCCTTGAGCCGGATCGGCCCCGGCAGCACCTCGAACGTCGCCGGCAGCCGTCCCGGCGCCTCGCCGTCGACGTCCAGCAGCACCGCCTCCCCGGGATCCACCGGCTCGGCCTCCACCCGCCGCGCGACATCCGACGTCACGCGGTTCATCCCGACGTGCTCTCCGCGGTATACCCGCCGGCCTCGCAACAGAAAGTCGCCAAGTCCCATCTCCTCCAGCGTCACGATATCGAGCACGCCGTCGTCCACGCGGGCCTCGGGCGCGATCTTCATGCCGCCTCCGAAGTACCTTCCGTTGGCGACGGCGACGACGGAGATGCGCCGCACGACTGGTTGTCGCCCGTCCAGCCGCAGCCGGACCGCCTGCGGCCGGAAGCGCGTCAGCGCGCGGACCGTGGCCAGGCCGAACGAGAGGCGGCCTCCGAGCATCTTCGACGAGCGGTTCACGTATTCGTCGACGAGGCCGCCGAGGCCGAAACTCGCGATGTTCAGGAAGAACCGGACGGCCGGACGGCCGCCGTGGTCCACGTAGGACAACCGGCCGACGTCGCACGGGCGCGTGGCCCGATCGGCCAGCAGCGGCACCAGTTCCAGCGGGTCGCGGCCGAACCCCAGCGTCTTGCCGAAGTCCCCCCCGGTCCCGCCCGGGAACGGCGCCAGCACCGCGCCTCGGCGACCGGCCTG
>CAMTWF010000054.1:0-8505 GCA_947085355.1 uncultured delta proteobacterium | reverse complement strand
CCGACAGGACGATCCGCCCCCTGGACACGGTCGAGTTGTCCGGCGCGCGCGCCGAGGACGACGGCGTCGTCGTGTCGTACCGGTGGGAGCTGGTCGAGAGGCCGAGCGGTTCGGCGGCGCGTCCGCCGGCGCCCGAGACGGCGCGGGTCCCGACGTTCACGGCGGACGTCGTGGGAGTCTACGTGATCCGGCTCACCGTCGGGGACGACGACGGGAACGAGGCCTCGTGCACCTTCCGCCTGACCGCGATGCCGTCGGAGGGCCTGCGGATCGAGATGTACTGGAACCCGCCAGACAGGTCCTGCGCGACGACGCCGCTGCCGTGCGACCCTACGGACGTCGATCTGCACATGATCCACCCGAGCGCCCCGAACTGGTTCCACTGGACGCTGGACTGCTACTACGCCAACTGCGATCCTCCCGACGTGCTCCCCTGGGATGCACCCGGCCGACTCGACGACCCGCGCCTGGACCTCGACGACGTGGACGGACACGGACCGGAGAACATCAACATCGACGAGCCGGTCGTCGGGCACGTGTACACCGTCGGCGTCCACTACTGGTCCGACGACGGGTATGGCCCGGTTCCCGTCCACATCCGGGTGTACTGCTCCACGATCTCGGCCGACCCAGTCGCCACGTTCGGTCCCGTCACGCTCCGCCGCAGCGGCGTCGACTTCTGGCGCGTCGCGACCGTGAGATGGACCGGCTACACCTGCGAGGTGACCTCGCTGGCGCGCCCGGACGGCACGCCGAACATCATCACCAACACCGAGGCCGAGCGGGGCAGGTAGGGCAGCTTCCGACGTATTCCGCGATAGAACTCTTGTTCGGATCGATGCAGTTCGGAATTGTATCGACGAAACTCTTTACCTCATCGACTGCGATCTGAATTGTATCGATGAAACTCCTTTTCTAATCGATTGGGATCTGAATTATATCGATGCAATTCAGATTTTCATCGACTGGGATCTGAATTGTATCGATGAAGATTCTTCCCCCATCGACTACATTCTGAATTACATCGATGCAATCCAGCGCATGGTCGATGCAATTCAGAACCGCATCGATGCAATTCTTTTCCCGACCTGTTGCATTCCGGGTTTCATCTATTTGGGCTTCCGCGGCTTCTCCGCCATTCCCTTTGAGACCTGTTCGATCATCTCGACGAGACACGTCCACGTCCACGAGCTACGCGTACGAGGCCGGCCGGCGTTCGAGATCGCGCGCGCTTCCCAGCACGTCGAGGGCGCCGAGGCGGCGGAGGCCCGCGGCGCGGAGGCGGCGCGCGTCGCCGCGGAGGGGGAGCACGCCGAGGAACGGCACGCCGGCCCGGCGCGCCGCGATCGCGTCGTCCACGTTGTCGCCCAGGTACAGCGCCGACCGGGGGTCGCGGCCGCGCAGGATGCGCAGAAGCCCCTCGGGGTCGGGCTTCTGCCGCCGTACGTCCTCGGCGGCGACGATCCGCCGGAACAGGCGGCGAACGCCGAGCTTCTCCAGCGTGTACAGCGCCTCCTTGCGCGGCCTGCCGGTGAACACCGCCAGCTCGAACCGCCTCGACAGTCGCCGCAGCACCGCCGGGGCGACGAGCGGGCGCTCCCGGACGATGTTGCCGTCGAATCGCCGGCCCAGGTAGATGCGCCGGCACTCCCGCGAGACCTCGGCGTACGTCGCCCGGCCGCCCAGGGAGCGGATCCAGTCGGTCGCGAGTCTCCACTCGTCGTTGTAGCCCGACAGGCGCTTCCAGCGGTGCACGCCGGCCTGCGTGACGCGCCGTCCCGTGAACCGCCGGACCACCTCGATGACCGTGCGGTAGTACGACTGCCGCACGTCGACAAGCACGCCGTCCATGTCGAAGACGACAAGGACCCGAGCGGCTTTGCCGCGAGGGTCCGCGGGGGGTTCCACCTCGGCTACCTCCGGCGGCCGTCGAGCATCCGTATCACGCGGTCGATCGATACGTCGTCGACGGCGAGTGCGACGAGCACGAGGTAGAGCAGGTCCGCGGCCTCCCACGTCCTGTCCTCCGGCAGCCGGGCTTCCACGAACTCGAACGCCTCTTCCATGATCTTGCGGCGCAGCATCCGCGGATCGAGCGCCAGCCATGCGGTGTACGACCCATCGGGGCGCTCGGCGATGCGCCGCGCGAGCGTCTCCTGCAGCGCGCGCAGGTCGAATCGGGCCGCGCCGGTCCCGAAGCACGAGTAGCGGCCGGTGTGGCAGGCGGCGCCCCTCTGCCGGACGACGAAGCGCAGCGCGTCGCGGTCGCAGTCGGTCTCGACGCGGAGCAGATCCTGCGCGTTGCCCGACGTTCGGCCCTTGACCCATACCTCGCCTCGCGATCGGCTTTCGTACGCGCCGCGGCCCAAACGGAGTGCCGCCTTGAGCGATCGCCGGCTCGAGTAGGCCAACGTGAGGAGGTTGCCTCTCTCGTCGGTGACCGCCGTGGGGACCAGCCCCGACGGGTGCTTGTCGAACTCGATCAGCGCGCAGAAGGCCGCCGGGAGGTCCAGCCTGCCCGTGTAGATCGCCATCCCGATCTGCGCGTCCACGCCGATGCGGTCCAACTGGACGATCTCCTCGATCGTCGTGATCCCGCCGGCGGCGGTGACCGGCAGATCGGTCGCCGCGCGGATCCGTCGGATCGCCTCCATGTCGGCCCCGCCCAGCCCGCCCTCGCGCTCGACCACGGTGAACAGGAAGCCGGCGCAGTACCGCGAGAGCTTCCTGACGCGATCCTTCGGTCGGACGCCCGTGCGGCGCCTCCAGCCGCGGTCGACCACCTCCCCCTTGCGGGCGTCCACCGCGACGATGACCTTCTCCCGCGGAAGCCGCGACAGGAACTCCGGCTCGGCCCGCGTGCCTATGACGACGGCCGAGGCGCCCGCGGCCAGGATCTCCCGCGCACGCTCGACGGTGCGAATCCCGCCGCCGACGCGCGCCTCGACCATGCCGCAGATGCGCCGCACCAGCGCCAGGTTGTCGCCGCGGCCGAGCGCCGCGTCGAGGTCCACGACGGCGATCGGGCCGTAGCGGGCGAAGCGGCGCGCGAGTCCCATGACGTCGCGGCGCTCCAGGACCTTGCGCCGTCCCCCTCGGAGCTGCACCGCCCGGCCGCCCATCAAGTCGATGCTCGGAACGATCATGGTCGCACCTCGATTCCGCGTCCCCGGAGGAACTTCTTGACCTCTCCTATCCCGTGGACGCCGAAATGGAAGATCGACGCCGCCAGCGCCGCGTCGGCCTCGCCGAGCGTGAGCACGTCCGCGATGTCCGACGGGCCGCCCGCCCCGCCCGACGCGATCACGGGGACGCCGACGGCGCGCGACGCCGCCCGCGTCAGCTCCAGGTCGAATCCGCCCGCCGTGCCGTCGCAATCCATCGATGTCAGCAGGATCTCGCCGGCGCCCCGGTCGGCCCCCTCGCGGATCCAGTCGAGGGCGTCCTTCCCCGTCGGCGTGCGCCCGCCGTGGACGTACACCTCCCACCGGCCCGGCCCGGCGCGCTTGGCGTCCACGGCCAGCACCACGCACTGGCTCCCGAACCGCCGGGCCGCGCGCGTCAGCAGTCCGGGATCCCGCACGGCGGCGGTGTTCAGGGAGACCTTGTCGGCTCCCGCACGCAGCATCCGCTCGACATCCTCCACGTCGCCCAACCCGCCCCCCACGGTCAGCGGGATGAACACGCGCTCCGCCACCCGTTCCATGACCCGCTCCATCGGTCCGCGGCCCTCGATCGACGCCGTGATGTCCAGGAAGATCAGCTCGTCCGCCCCCTCCGCGTCGTATCGCGCCGCCAGGTCCACCGGATCGCCCGCGTCGACGAGGTCGACGAAGCGCCGCCCCTTGACGGTGCGGCCCGCCTCGACGTCCAGGCACGGCACGATGCGCTTCGCGAGCATCACGGCTCCTCGCCCAGCCAGCGTCGCAGCAGCGCGAGCCCCGCCGGGCCGCTCTTTTCCGGATGGAACTGGGTCGCCAGCACCGATCGCCAGGCGACCGCGCTCGCGAACCGTCCATGATAGTCTGTCCAGCCCGCGACGACCGACTCGTCCTCCGGGTCGGCGTGGTACGAGTTGACGAAGTAGTAGTGGTCGGGCGCGATCGCGCCGTCCGCCGCCGCGCCGGCGGGCTCGACGCGGTTCCAGCCGATCTGCGGAACCTTGCCGCGCTCGAAGCGGCGGACCCGGCCGCGCAGCAGGCCCAGCCCGGCCGTGCCCGGGCTCTCGCTGCTGCCTTCGAAGAGCGCCTGGAGCCCGACGCAGATCCCCAGCACGGGCCGGGCGCCGGCGACTGCATCGATCAGCAGCCGGTCGAGGCCGCGCGCCCGCAGGCCCTCCATCACGTCGCCGAACCGGCCGACGCCGGGGAAGACCAGCCGGTCGGCGCGCTCCATCTCGCGCGGGTCGGCCGACAGCACGGTGTCGGCCCCGACGCGACGCAGCGCCCGCTCGACGCTCGCCAGGTTCCCCCCGCCCCAATCGAGGATGCCGACGATCAATCGACGATCCCCTTCGTGCTCGGAGGGCCTCCGCGGGCCCGCGGGTCGCGCGCGAACGCCTCCCGGAGCGCCTTGCCGAGCGCCTTGAAGGCGGCCTCGAGCGCGTGGTGGTCCGACCTGCCCGCCGGAACGGCGACGTGGACGGCCGCGCGAAGCTCCCTCGCCAGCGCCGCGAGCATGTCCTCGACGAGGCCCGCTTCCAGGCCCCCGACGAACCGCGCCGACAACCGCACGTCGTAGGCCAGGTGCGAGCGGCCGCCCAGGTCCACCGCGGCGTAGCCGATCGCCTCGTCCATCGGGAACAGGAAGCAGCCGGCGCGGCGGATGCCGCGGGCGTCCCCGAGCGCCTCGCGCATCGCCCGGCCGAGAACGAGTCCGACGTCCTCGACGGTGTGGTGCTGATCCACGCGCAGGTCGCCGCGTGCGCGCAGCCGCAGGTCGATGCGGCCGTGTCTCGCCAGCGAGGCCAGCATGTGGTCGAGAAAGCCGATGCCGGTGTCCACCGACGCCTTGCCGGAACCGTCCAGCGACACGGCGCATCGAATCGACGTCTCCGCGGTGCGGCGCGAAAGCGCGGCCCGCCGGATCGGCCCGCGGCGTTCGCCCTCCGCGCGGATCGACCGTTCGGCGTCGTGATGCCGCCACGTCGCCGCGAGAGATCGGCGCCCCGGCGCCCGGAGCGCGCGCCGGGAGCGCCCCGTCATCGCCTCCCGCTGCCCCGCAGCCGTCGGAGCTGTTCGGCGACGGCGCCGAGGAGATCCGCCGTCTGCATCCTCGTGCCGACGCCCAGGCGGATGCAGCCGTCCAGCCATGGGGCTCCGCTGCGGTCGCGCACGAGGATCCCCTCGGCGCGGAGGCCCTCCGCAACCGCGGCGGCGTGCGGCCCGAATTCGGCGAGCACGAAGTTGGCGCGCGACGGATACGACCGGATTCCGAGCCCGGCCAGCTCGCGCCGGAGGAACGAGCGGGCGCGGCGTACCTCGGCCGCGCAGCGTCTCACGTGGCCGCGGTCCGCCAGCGCGACGGGCGCCACCGCCGCGGCGACGGCGTTGACGCTGTACGGCGACTGCACCTTGGCGAGCATCGCCGCGACGACCGGGTGCGCGACGGCGCAGCCGATCCGCAGGCCGGCGAGCCCGTACGCCTTGGAGAACGTCCGGAGCACGACCAGGTTCGCGAACCGGTCCAGCAGGGGCAGCGCGGTCTCGCCGTGGAACTCGTGGTAGGCCTCGTCGAGCACGACGAGGCAGCGCGGATTGGCCCGCAGGAGCCGACGCACGCCCGGGATCGACACGACCGCCCCGGTCGGATTGTTGGGGGAGGCGATCAGCGCGAGCTTCGCCCCGCGCATCGCCCGCAGCACTCCCGCCTCGGGGAACGACATGTCGTCCCCGCACGGGACCTCGCGGATCCGGGCGCCGGCCAGCTCCGCCCAGAACCGGTACATGACGAATGTCGGGACGGGGTAGACCACCGGGTCGCCGCGGCCCACGAAGGCGGTGGTCAGGAGGTGGATCGCCTCGTCGGCCCCGGCGGTCGGCAGCACTCGTTCGGGCGGCACTAGAAGCCGGCGCGCGAGCGCCTCGCGCAGCGGGCCGTATTCGGGGTACGCGGCGAGCGTCTCGGCCGGGAGGCGCCGCAGCGCATCCATCACGGCGGGCGAGCAGCCGATCGTGTTCTCGTTGAAGTCGAGGCGGAGCTTGCCGCGCCTTCCCTCGACCGGCGGCGAGTACGGCGTCATCGCCGCGGCCTCGGGCCGCGGCCTCACGGGAAGCGCGCCGCCGGCTGCCGTGCCCCGCTTCCCCGGGGCCGCCCGCCGGCCGCCGCCCGCCGCCCGCCGACCCTTGCTCACGGGATGATCTTCGTCGGGCGCATTTCCAGGATGTCGGTGACGCCCAGCTTCTTGAGTTCCGGGATGAGCGACGCGACGCGGTCGCGGTCGACGGCGATCTTCACGGCGTACCCGTCCTCGCCGGCCAGCGGGGCCACGGTGGGGGATTTCATCGCCGGCAGGCGGGGGAGGATCTCGTCGAGACGGGCTTTCGGCACGTTCATCTCGAGCAGCACCTTGCGCCGCGCCAGCAGCACGCCGCGGATCGTCAGGCACAGGTCCTCGACGACCTGCCGGACGGACGGATCATCCAGCGATGCCGGGCACGCCACGAGGCGGGTCGACGAGCGGAGGATCTCCGCCAGGATCCGCAGGCCGTGCCGTTCGAGCGTGGTTCCGGTGGCTGTGTTGTCGACGATCACGTCCGCGTCGTCCGGCGGGAACGCCTCGGTGGACCCCCACGACTGCACGAAGGCGTAGTCGAGACCCTGGCTGTCCAGCCACCGCCGCGCGATGCGCTCGTACTCGGACGCGACGATGATCCGGCGGGACCTCAGCGCATCGATCGTCTCGCTCCCGACGGCGGCGGCCACGAGCCTGACCGGGTCGAGCCCGAGGTCGAGCAGTTCCTCGACCTTCGCCTCGCGTTCGACGATCCAGTCGTACCCGGCGAAGCCGATGTCGTGCGCGCCGAGTTCCACGAGCTGCGGCACGTTCTGCGCCCGCACCACCTTCACGCGGAAGCGCGGATCGTCCACCCTGGGGCGGTACGAGCGTTCGTCGAGCGTCATGCGGAGCCCGGCCTCGGCGAGCACCTCCCGCACCGAGTCGAACATGCGCCCCTTGGGCACGACCAGCCTGACGGGTCTGGGTTCCGCCACGATCGCTCCTGCATGGCCGGCGCGCTGTCGCGCCGCCGGCCGTCCGGAAGCCGCGATGCTATCGGTCGCGCGATCCAAGTCAAGGAACGCCGGACCTGGCGATTTCGGATTTCGGATTTCGGATTTCGGGATGCCGTGGCTTCACGAAGGAATTCAGCGGTCAAGCGCTGCCCAACTGCTGTCCCGATGTCTCGTGTACTGCGCGTCCTGAAGTCGGCGCACACGTGCAGAAGGACGGATCTACAGAGCGCAACTGGCACATCATCCCCCTCTGTTCCAAGCACAACGGCAAGAAGGGGAAATCGCTTGACGTGGCCGATTCCGTGAGACCTGTGCCCGCGAACGTCAGTTCAACATGTGGCTAGCCTCTCTGGGTGGGGCGCGCCCGGCGTGTCGATGTGAGCGTGAGCACGCTTCTTGATGGCGATGTGGTCACGGTAGTTGATGGACGAGGCGGTTGATCCCCCCACCCCCCGCCCGCCCCCCCAAGGGGGCGGGGGCGCGTTTGCTCCCGCTCCGGATGTAGAAGAGCCGGCAGGGAGCATCCGTCTGCGGTCCCGGGGCGCTCGCCGGCGTTGCCCGGTCTTCGGCTCTACTCCCTGCCGGCCCGGAGAGGTCGAGGAGGCGTTTCCCGTTTCCCGGGCCTACGTGTGGGAAACGGGAAACGGCGACGGCGGAGCGTCGCGAGCTCCAGCGGGGCAACCGGCAAGTCCGCGAACAGATTCGGTGCCCGGATGTGAGCACGATAGTTGATGGCGATCTACCCCCCTCCATCACGATGCGTGACCGGAAATCCTGGGGGACAGCATCGAAAACCGTGGTCACGCTGACCGACACGGCCCACGGCTGCGGCGACGACCATGGCCGCGGACGCAGGGTCGTCCACGTCCACGATGGGCCGTGAACGGACCCGCCCAACGCACCTCGGATATCCGATGACGCAGCCTTCGAGGCTCGACGACGAACCTTGGAGGCTCGACCACAAACCTCCGAGGCTCAACGACGAACCTCGGAGGTTCAACGACGAACCTCGGAGGTTCAACGACGAACCTTGGAGGCTCGACCACAAACCTCCGAGGTTCAACCACGAACCTCGGAGGCTCCACGACGAACCTCGGAGGTTCAACGACGAACCTCGGAGCCTCGACGACGAACCTCCGAGGTTCAACGACGAACGTAGCTTCTCAAAAGCTGGTGGCAGCGGCGCAGCCTTCCGGCATCTCGAAGACCGTGGACGTGGACGTGGACGTGGACGTGATCGACGGCAAGGTATAGCCAGGGAGTCGTCCACGT
>CAMTWF010000053.1:0-14587 GCA_947085355.1 uncultured delta proteobacterium | reverse complement strand
TTCTCCCTCCCGCCGGATCCCACGAACGCCGGCGGAACGGCGGGTGCGGCGATCCGGAACCAACACGTGTCACGGGCACGGTTTCGGGGCGGCGGCGGCGATTCCACACATGCAACAGATCGCCGTGTCGGCGCTCCAGGGCCGATTGTGCGTCGCGCCGGAGCGGCATTCCTCTACGTGCCGGTCCGACTCACACGCGAGTGAATTCCGGGCGGGGACCCCAAGGCCGGGCGGCGGAGCCGTGTGTGTCGGGTGGCGAGAAGATCGGGGCTCGACCCGCCGCCGTGTGGGACCCCGTTGGGTCGGCACAAATCCGCGCCCACGCACGTGCGAACCGCGATCCGGCGGCCCACGGCCGTGCCGGTCATTTTCGCCGTGCGGCGGTGAGACGCCGTGCGCCGAACAGCCCCCCGGCGCGGCGGGACCTCGCGGCTTTGCCGCGAGGTCCCGCGGGGGTCCGGGGGGCGGTGAGGCGCGAAGCGCCGAACAGCCCCCCGGCGCAAACAAAACCGCCGGCGGCGCGCCGCGCCGGATGGGGCGCCGGCGGAGGATCGAGCGACTGGGCCGAGGGCGGAGGAGAAGCCGGCGACAAGCCGTCGAGGGGAATCCAGGCCGGCCGGTCGGCCGGGCCAGGTCGGCTCGGGCTTCTTTGCGGTCTTGCGCGGGCGATCCGGGATGACCGTGTGGATATCGGCCTCGGTGAACCGCGCGGCCTGGTACAGCCGCTTCACGTGCGCGATCTCCATCCGGCCGGCGCGGGCCACGGCGGTCTTCATCCGTTCGAGCATCTCCACGCGCACGCGAGCCGGGCGGCCGGCGTCGACGGCGCCGCGCAGGGCGGCCGCTCCGGCGCGGATCTCGCTTGCGGCGCGCTTGGCGAAGCCGCGGTCGAGTCGCGGATGGATGCCGGCATCGAGCAGATCGGCGAGCAGATCCATCCGGTCCGGCTGCTCCGCCGTATCGCCCTCGGCGTAGTACGCGATTCCGCCGGGGAACAGGATCCGGAGGTCGCTGGCGCGGGCGTGAGCGGCGTGCTATAAAGATGCAGCGTCGAGGTACCCGGACGGCGGTCCCGTCGTTCGCGAAGAGGTGGAGGTCGTGATGGCCGAGACGAAGGGACGTTGGCTGTCTGGGTGGATGCTGTCGGTCCTGCTGGTCGCCGTGTCGTGGTCCGGCCCGGCGGCGGCGCAGACGCAGATCAAACCGTACATGATGATCGTCTTCGACACCTCGGGCAGCATGAACTGGGACTACGACGGCAACAACACCAGCGGCGACGGCTCGCGCGACCCCTGGGGCACTCGCTGGTGCTGCCCGGGGACGGGGACCGCGGCCAACCCCAGCCGTCTCTACCCCTGCAAGAGCGCCATGTACCGCATGGTGTCTTCCACCGGCGACGTGATCTTCGGCCTGACGAAGTTCCCCCAGTACTGGGTGTCGGGCGGCCGGCTGATGGACTGGTACTTCGGCAACCAGGTCGCGGGCGCGCGCGACGTGCTGCGCTACAACGGCGAGTGCAGCTCGACGACGGTCACCGACTACCGCGTCGTCCCGCTCGGGGAGGAGAGCGCGAACGAGGTCCTCATGTGGATGGACCACCGCGAGTACTCCGGCGCGAACACCCCGATCAGCGCCACCGAGCGCGAGTTGCGCTCCGACGGCCCCACCCCCATCGCCTGGACGCTCGACAGGACCAGGGAGTACTTCGGCCCCGTCCTCCAGGCGGATCCGTACTGGAACTGCCGTCCGTATCGGGTCATCCTCCTCACCGACGGCGAGGACAACTGCCCGCCGAACGATCCCGCTCGCGCCGTGAGGGCCTTGCGCACCACGGCCAGGACGGGCGGCGGAACGAAGGACATCCGCACCTGCGTGATCGGCTACGGGAGCCCGGGGCTTGCCCAGCTGAACGCCATGGCCCTGGAGGGTAGGTGCTTCGATACGACCACGACGGCCTACGTCCCGACCAACGAGAACGAGCTGGCCGTCGCCCTGTTCGAGATCGTCAGGGGTACCGTGCTCACCGAGATCTGCAACAACCTCGACGACGACTGCGACGGCCTCACCGACGAGGGGTTCACCAAGTACTGCAACCTGCGGGCCTCGCCGCCGATCACCGGCCGAACGCTGTGCACGGACCCCGGCGAGGCGTGCAACGGCGTGGACGACAACTGCGACACGCGCGTCGACGAAGGCGTGCTGAACGCCTGCGGCGGGTGCGGCCCCGTGCCGGACGAAATCTGCAACCGGATCGACGACGACTGCGACGGCGAGACCGACGAGGGGCTCGTCTGCACCGATTGCGTCCCCGAGATCTGCGACGGCCGCGACAACAACTGCGACACGCGCGTGGACGAGGGCCTCGGCACGCGTGCCTGCGGCTCCAAC
This sequence comes from uncultured delta proteobacterium, assembly GCA_947085355.1. Classification (GTDB taxonomy): domain Bacteria; phylum Myxococcota_A; class Polyangia; order DRWM01; family JAAZOP01; genus CAMTWF01. Next base: position 12,199 of record CAMTWF010000053.1, on the reverse strand, counting down.
ATCGGCGAATGCCGGTACGGCAGCCAGGCGTGCGTCGGAGGGGCGTGGGGCGCATGCACCGGCGGCGCCGGCCCGTCGGCCGAGACGTGCGACAACCGCGACAACGACTGCGACGGCATGACCGACGGCCTCACCAGAACGTGCGGGACCGACGTCGGCGTGTGCGAGCTCGGCGCCCAGGTCTGCGTCACCGGGACCTGGGGCGCCTGTATCGGCGGCTACAACGGCACGGCGGAAATCTGCAACCTGCTCGACGACAACTGCAACGGCTCGACGGACGAGGGGAACCCGGGCGGCGGCGCTCCGTGCGGCAGCGCCATCGGCGAATGCCGTCCGGGCACCGTGCGGTGCGTGGCCGGAACGCTCGTGTGCGACGGCGGCGTGCTGCCCGTGCCGGAGATCTGCGACGGCCGCGACAACGACTGCGACGGCGAGACCGACGAGGGGAACCCCGGCGGCGGCGCGACGTGCTACACCGGCCCGCCGGCCACCCGCCGCATCGGGATCTGCGAGGACGGCGTGGAGCGGTGCGTAGGGGGACGGATGGTATGCACGGGGGAGCGCACGCCGGCGGCGGAGGACTGCAACGGCCTGGACGACGACTGCGACGGCCTGACGGACGAGGAACTGGCCGAGACCACATGCGGGTCGTCGGTCGGGGAATGCCGGCCCGGCACCAGACGGTGCGTCGCCGGCGCCTGGGTGTGCGAAGGCGAGACCCCCCCGCGGCCGGAAGTCTGCAACCTGCGGGACGACGACTGCGACGGCGCCACCGACGAGGGGAACCCCGGCGGCGGCGTGCCGTGCGGATGGAACCCGGCGGCGCCGGAAACGTGGGATCTCGGGGAATGCGAGCCGGGAATCTACAGGTGCGTGTCGGGGGCGCTCGTGTGCGAGGGCGTCATCGGCCCAGAGCGGGAGATCTGCAACGGCCTCGACGACGACTGCAACGGCCTCACCGACGACGGCCTGGCGATCGGTGAGCCGTGCGGCGAGGACCGGGGCGACTGCGAACCCGGCCGGCTGCGGTGCATCGACGGCGCGGTGCGATGCGTCGGCGGCATCGGGCCGGCGCCCGAAACGTGCGACTGCGCGGACAACGACTGCGACGGCGCGATCGACGAAGACGTGGTCTGCCCGGGCGCCTCCGTGTGCCTCGATTGCTCGTGCGCGCTCCCGTGCGACCCGGCCAACGAGTTCTCCTGCCCGATGGGGCTGTGCTGCGAGTGCGGCCGGACGGGCGATCCGATGGCCTGCTACTGCGTGCGGTGCGGCTGCGGCGGCGGCGCCGCGTGCGGGACGTGCCAACACTGCGAGAACGAAGGCGGCGTCGAACGGTGCGTGCCGGTCGCGTGCGGGGAGTGCGACAGGTGCGACCCGACAAGGAACGACTGCGTGCCGCTCTGCGACCGTGTTTCGTGCCCGCCGCCGACGGAATGCCTGTGCGGCGAGTGCGTCGCGGCTTGCTACGTGACGGGGTGCCCGCCGGGCCGGCGGTGTCAGGACGAGGTGTGCGTGCCGGATCCGTGTCACCCCGTGAGCTGCGCGCCTCCGCTGTTCTGCCGGGAGGGGCTGTGCTACGAGCCGTGCGAGCCGGACGACGTGTGTCCGACCGGGGAGATCTGTTTCGACGGGGAGTGCGTCGCCGACCTGTGCCACGGGGTCGAGTGCCCGCCGGGCATCGAGTGCGTCGGCGGGGTGTGCGAGTCCGCCCCCGGGACGCCGTGCGAGGTCGTCGAGTGCCAGCGGCCGCTCGTGTGCCGCGGCGGGGACTGCACCGAGCACGAATGCCACTACATCCGCTGCGCCGACGGCTACCATTGCGAGCGCGGGACGTGCGTGACCGACACGGATCCCGGCGAGCCGGGGACCGACGCGGGCGACGGCGGCGGCGGCGGCGACGGGGCGCGTGACGCTCCGGACGGCGATGCCGCGGGCGGCGCCGGGAGCCACGTGCTTGCAACCGGCACGGGCGGCTGCGTCTGCGCGGCCGCCGGCGCCGGCTCGCCCGCCGGCGGGCCGCTCGCACTGCTCGGCCTGGCGGCGATCGGAGCCGCGCTGCGGCGCAGGAGCCGCGGACGCGGACGGAAGGAGTAGGCAACATGATGAACCGGTACTGTCTGCCAACGGCGATGGCCCTGTCGGTCGCCCTGTCCGCGGCGCCGGGGTGCGAGATCCAGCCGTACTGCGTCGGTGGAATCTGCGGGGACGCCGGGCTCCCGGACGGTACGGACGGGGACGGAACCGGCGGCGACTTCCAGCCCACGGACGACGGCGCCCCGCCCGAGGGCGACCAGACGGACGGTGAGACGGACTACACGCCTCCGGAGTGCGACCTGCCGCTCGTCCCGTGCGGGGACGCGTGCGTGGACCCGCTGATCGACCCGGCCAACTGCGGCGGCTGCGGGAACAGGTGCGGGGCCGCGAATGCCCTCGTCGCCTGCGCCGGTGGCGAGTGCCGGTGTACCGCGTGCTACCCGAACTTCGTCGATTGCGACGGCGCGTGCGAGAACGGCTGCGAATACTACTGCGTCAGGGACCCCAGGCTGACCGAACCTTGCGATCCCGCCACGTGCACGGGCCACTGCGACATCACCTGCGACAACCGCGACGACGACTGCAACTGCACCCGCGACGACTGCGTCGACAAGATGACCGACGAGGACAACTGCGGCGCCTGCGGCAACAGGTGCCGCTACCGCTACGCGAACGCCACCGCGGAGTGCATCGGCGGGTCCTGCGCGACCCCGATCTGCAACTGCGGCTACTGGAACGTCGACGGCGACAACGCCAACGGCTGCGAGTACGAGTGCGGCCCCACGACCGGAACGCCGCCCGCGTGCGACCCGCCGCCGGCCGAGACGTGCAACGGCTTCGACGACGACTGCGACGGCGCGATCGACGACGGCGACCCCGAAGGCGGCGGCGCGTGCGGGACCGACGCCGGCGAGTGCGAGTTCGGCGTCGAACGGTGCATGGACGCGCGCATCGCCTGCGTCGGCGGCGTCGGCCCGGTCGAAGAGCGATGCAACAACCGCGACGACGACTGCGACGGCGAGACCGACGAGGGCGATCCGGAGGCAGGTGTCGCGTGCGGCCCGGCCATCGGCGAATGCCGCCAGGGCGTCTCGAGGTGCGTGGCCGGCACGCTCGACTGCATCGGGGGCGTCAGGCCCTCCCCCGAGATCTGCGACGGCCGCGACAACGACTGCAACGGCATCATCGACAACGACCCGATTCTCAGGATCCCCTGCTTCCCGCCCCCGCCAGGCATCTGCATTCCCGGCACGCCCGGCTGTGTCGGCGGCGTCGAGGTATGCGTGGGCGAAGTGCCCGGCGTGCCGGAGATCTGCAACGGCATCGACGACAACTGCAACGGCCAGACCGACGAGGGGTTCAACCTGCTCTCGGATCCGAGGAACTGCGGCAGTTGCAACAACGTGTGCCGCCTGCCGAACGTGTCCACGAACGTCTGCGTCGGCGGCGTGTGCCAGGTGGGCGTCTGCGCCTGGGGCTTCTGGAACGCCAACGGGGACCACGCGGACGGCTGCGAGTACGCTTGCACCTACAACGGCGCCGAGACCTGCAACAACAGGGACGACGACTGCGACACGCTCGTCGACGCCGCCGACCCCGACATGGCGGCCAACCGGCCCGCCCCGTCCGCGATCTGCGTCACCAGCGGGGCCTGCGCCGCCGCCACCGTGAGCTGCGGGCTCTACCTGGGCTCGATCAGGTGGTACTGCACGTATCCCTCGCCGGTCGTGGTCGACCCGGCCACGGGGGCGATCCAGCCCGAAACCAGGTGCAACAGCGTCGACGAGGACTGCGACGGCGCCACCGACGAGAACTGGCCCGGCGTCAGGCACGGCCCCACCGACCCCGCCGACTCATGCACCGCCGGCATCGGCGGGTGTCAGCGCACCGGCATCTTCGTCTGCACGGCCGACGGCCTGAACCAGGTCTGCAACGCCACGCCGGGCGCCTCCGTCGCCGAATCGTGCAACGGCATCGACGACAACTGCGACGGCCAGACCGACAACGGCATCGCACAGGACAACTTCGCGGCCTGGGGCGCCGTGCAGATCCAGGGGGCCGTCGACGCGAATCGTCCTCGAGACGGCGTCCGCGAGAGCACGCGGAACTTCTACGTGATGCGGTGGGAAGCTTCCCGCCCCGACGCGACGGCAACCTCGGCCGGTACGATCACGAATCAGAGGGTCTGTTCCAGGACGGGCGTCCTGCCGTGGACCGACATCACGTGGACGCAGGCCCGCGACGCCTGCTGCCGCCTCAACAACACCGGCACGTGCGACGGCACGGGGAGGTTCTGGGGTCTCTGCAACGCCTGGGACTGGGAACTGGCGTGCGAACTCAGCGGCGCCGCCACGTACTACACGTACCCGTACGGCAACACCTACGCGGCGAACACGTGCAACGGCAACGACTTCGACACGAACACCGGCGTTGCCGGCGACCAGGACGACATTCTCGCCACCGGCACGATGACGGGGTGTCGCAACTCCGCCGCCTTCCCGCCGTCCAACAGCTGGATCTTCGACGCAAGCGGCAACGTGAAGGAATGGACGCGGACCAGCAGGGTGGTGAGCGGCACGACCTACTACGAGATCCGCGGCGGCGCCAGCAACAACTCCGCCCCGGGCCTCACCTGCCCGTTCGACTTCACGCTCGGCTCGGGCACCTTCTCCTTCCCGAACGTGGGGTTCAGGTGCTGCTACTACCCATGACAAGGGTGCAACTGCTCGCGGTTGTCGTGCTGGGCGCCTGCGGCTCGGGACCTCCGCCCGCGACGGAGCCTGCCCGGATCGCGGCGCCGGCGGAGGCGTCCCGCCCGGGCGCTGCGGCGCCGACCGGGTCGGTCCCTGCATCGGTGCCGCGGGGCGAACTCCGCGCGTTTCTGGACCGCGGCATCCCCGCGTTCCTCGCAGGAGTGCAAGTCGAGCCGGTGTTCGACCGCGCCGGCGCGCGCTTCGTCGGCCACCGGGTCGTGGCCATCTCCCGCGAGCTGCGCTGCGGACCGCTCGGCATCCGCGAGGGCGACATCGTCGTCGCGGTCAACGGGATCGGCGTCGAGCGGCCCGAGGACGCGCAACGCATCTGGACGGCGTTGTCCCGGATCGATTCCATCGTCGTGTCCCTGATCCGCGGCGGCCGCGAGGTCGAGGTCTCGGTGGCCGTCGAAGACGATCCGGCGTCGCCGGCGGGCCACGGACCGCCGCAGGTGCCGCAGTAGCTCCTCGACGACCATGCGCTACGTCATCCTGTCGGCGTGCTGGTGGACCTTCATCGCTCTGCTCACCTTCGCCTTCGTGCCGCTCACGCTCGCGCTCTGCGTGACGATCCCCTTCGACCGCCGGCGGCGCCCGCACCTCTGGGAGAGCCGCCTGTGGTGCCGGACGGCCGCGCGCGCGTGCCCGACCTGGCGGGTCGACGTTACCGGCCTGGAGAACCTGCAGCGGGGTCGGCACTACGTCGTGATGTCCAACCACGAGAGCTTCGCCGACATCCTGCTGCTCTCGCACCTCCCGATCCTCTACCGCTGGGTCAGCAAGCGCGAGGTCTTCCTCGTCCCGTTCTTCGGCTGGCAGATGTGGGTCTTCGGCCACCTCTCGGTCAAGCGCGGCAGCAAGACCAGCGTGGCGCGGTTCATGATGCGCGCCCGCCGGACGCTCGAGATGGGCCTGTCCGTACTCATCTTCCCGGAAGGCACGCGCAGCAGGACCGGCGACCTGGGGACCTTCAAGCCCGGCGGGTTCCAGCTCGCTTCGGAGACAGGCGCCGCCGTGCTCCCCGTTGCGATCGGCGGCACGAGCAACGCCCTGCCGAAGAATACGTGGGTCGTCCGCGAGCGGGCCTACGCTCGCCTGCACGTCTGCCCGCCGATCGACGTGGTCAAGGGGGAGGCCCCGGAGGCCGTCTCGGCACGGGTCCGGGAGGCGATCCTCGCCGAGCACGCGCGCGTCCACCGGGAGGCGGGCGAGGGGCTCGCACGGTGGCTCCGCGAGTTGGGTGCAGCCCCGCCTACCGGGACGCCGAATGGCGAGGAGCCGTCGCGCGGATCTCGGTGATCTCCGCCGCCAGCTCGCCGTCCAGATCCACCAGTCGGCCGCGCGCGAAGACGACGCCGTTCGCCAGCAGGTCCACCGACCCGCCCGGCGCGCGGCCCAGCGGCACCACCGAGCCCGGGGCGAGCGCCGCCAGGTCGCGCAGCGCCATGGTCGTGCGGCCCGCCACCGCCGCCACTTCCACCGGCACCTCGTCCAGCCCCGCGAGCGGCTCGCCTGGCGCGTCGACAGCAACTGTACGATCCGCTGCACCGGGGGGCTGTTCGGCGCTTCGCGCCTCACCGCCCCCCGGACCCCCGCGGAACCTCGCGGCAAAGCCGCTCGGTTCCTTCTGTGTTTCACCGTCAGTCATCGGTCTGCTCCCTCCGTGGTCGGGCGCGAGCCTTACCGGGCTGCGACCGACGATGCGCGCCTCCTCGTCCGCCAACGCGATCAGCCATGCTCCGCATCGCCGCGGCGCTCCGGCGGCCTCCAGCCAGGCGGCTTCGCCCGCCGACGCGCCGGGACCCGCGAACGCCGCGACCTCGTCGAACGCGATCGCATCCCCCACGGCGGCTCCGCGGAGATCGGCCGCCGGAATCCGGCCGCGGGCCACGACCGCCGTCACGGGCATCGGCAACGACTCCAGCCATGCGGGCAGGCAATCGATCCGCTCGCTCGACGCCGGGTCCGCGGCGACGTCGACCTCGACGCGCCCGATGGCGGATCCGAGCGACAGCCGCAGCGACACGGGGATTCCGGCCCCGTCGGCCGGGCGCGGCATCGCCGCCGCGTGGATGTCCACCAACTCCATCGCGCATCCCGCCGTCGCCAAAGCGTCCAGACACCGCAGCGCCTGAACCGAGAGCACTCCGATGAGAGGCTCCGGGGGCTCGCCCGCGGGCAGCGCCCACGTCCCCACCCCCAGCGCGCCCGCGGCGGCCTCCGCCGCCAGCGACCCGGACACCCGAACGGAACGCTCGACCCCGGCCGCGTCCCGGACGTGAACGCAGATCGCGCCGGCCTCGACCCGATCGCCCGCCGGGTCCACGCCGAGCAGCCGCAAGGGCCTTCCGAGGCGCCGCGAAACCGCCGCGAGCGGATCCGTCTCCGGCGTCGCGCCCCGGAGCGACCACAGGGCATGCACTCGCGCCGCGGCGAACGCGCGCCCCACTCGCGGAAAAACGACGGGCGCCGGCTTGCTCATCTCACGTAGTCCCGACCGGTGCCGAACGACGACGGACCCCTCGCCGCCGGGGCGGCGGCGGGACCGTCGATCTCGTCGGGGCCGGTCCGTTGCCGATGCGTGCCGGAGTCGCCGTCCTGCATTTCGAAGCGTCCCATCTCGATCCCCGTGGTTCCCAGCGCCTCCCGAACCCGCGACTCGCGCGATCGCAGCGTCGCGGCGACTTCCTCCGACGGCGGGGTCGCCGACACGTCCAGCGTCGTCCCGCGCAGGAAGAATGCCACCGTCAGGCCTTCGAGGGAACCCTCGCCGATCGTGATGCACAGCCGCGCGCCGTCGGGGCCGGACGCTGCCGATACGTCGCGCAGCGCGACATGGGGCATGAGCGGTTCGGGTGCTCCGGAGCGGCGTTCCGGCTTGAATGGCGGCCCGTCCGGCCGCGAGGTCGTCGCCCTCGCAGTCGCGGGCCCCGCCGGGCCGCCATCCTCCTCGGCAGGCCGGCCGGCGCGCGAATCGCCGTGGAGGCGCCGGCGACTCGTGCGGCCGTCGCCGGCCTCGCCGAGGAGGTGTTCGGAGAAGCGCCGGCCGGTCCGACCCGCTTCGGGGGCCTCGGGTCGTTCGCCCTGAAGGCGGCCTCTGGCCGCCGAAGGCTCGTCGGGAGGGGACACGGCGGTGCGCACGGTCGCGCCGGTCGCGCGCCCCGGCCGCGCCGTTGCCTCCGTGCCGGGCCCTGGTCTATATAGGGCTGCAATGGATCCGTACATCGGCCGGGAGATCCTCGGGCAGTTCTGCATCACCGAAAAGATCGGCCAGGGGGGCATGGGCGCGGTCTACAAGGCGGAGCAGCCGTCGATGGATCGGCTCGTGGCCGTGAAGATCCTGCACCCGCGGCTCGCCGCGCGGCCCGATCTCGTGACCCGGTTCAAGCGCGAGGCGAAGGCGATGAGCCGGCTGACGCACCCGAACACGGTGCGCGTGTACCTGTACGGCGAACTCGAGACGGGGCGGGAGCTGTACATCGTCATGGAGTTCCTGGACGGCTCGGATCTCATGCGCGTCCTGCGCCGCGACGGCCCCATGGACGTGGCGCGCGCCGCCAGGGTGCTCGTCCACATCTGCGGGGCACTGGAGGAGGCGCACAACGCCGCGATCGTCCACCGCGATCTCAAGCCGGAGAACATCATCCTCACGACGCAGGGCGGCATCCCGGACTTCCCCAAGGTGCTCGACTTCGGCCTCGCGAAAATCCGCGACATGGACGGCCACCGGGTCGGCGGCCCGATCCTCACGCAGCAGGGGATGGTGTTCGGCACGCCGGAGTTCATGTCGCCCGAGCAGGCGCAGGGCCTGGAACTCGACCGGCGGACCGACATCTACTCCCTGGGAATCATTTTCTACGAGATGATCGTCGGCAGGTTGCCGTTCAAGGCGCAGTCGCCGGTGGACTTCATCGGGCACCACTTGAAGACGCCGCCGATCCCGATCGCGGAACGCGCGCCGGAACGCCGCTTCGCCCCCGAGGTCTGGCCCGTGGTCGCCCGCTCCATCGAGAAGAACCCCGATCGGCGCTACCAGACCGCCGCCGAGTTCGCGCAGGCCCTCGCCTCCCTTGTCGACGGTTCGGGCGCGTTCCATCGTCCCACGCCCGCGCGCCCGTCGGCCGTCGTCATGCAGATGCCGGCGCCTGTCGTGCCGGTTGCGGCCTCGTACGGGGCGGCATCCGCCGCCTCTTCCGGCGCCGCCCGCGCCGCGCCGGCGGTCGCGCCGCCGCCGGCCGCCGCGCAGCCTCCTCGTTCCGGCGTCTCCGGCGGCCTCGTAATCGCGCTCGCCGTCGCCGTGGCCCTCCTGCTCGTGGCGCTCGTCGTCGTGCTGGCGATCCGGTCCCCCGACCCGCCGCTGGCGCCGGTTCCCGCTTCCGATCGCGCTTGCCAAGCCTGACACCCGCGGCTACAAGTGCCGCATCCAAGAGCGGGGGCGAGAGGAGGCTCGGATGTCCCTCGACCAGACGCAGGCGGCCGTGGAGTCGATCTACGCCTGCCCCGACGAGTTGCGGACCAAGGCCCATATCTCGGGTCGTGCGCGCTACGACGCGATGTACCGGCGGTCGATCGACGACCCCGACGGTTTCTGGGCCGAACAGGCCGGGGCGTTCCTCACGTGGTTCCGCCGTTGGGACACGGTTTCGGAGTCGGACTTCGCGACCGGCGCTTCCCGCTGGTTCATCGGCGGGAAGCTCAATGCGTCGTACAACTGCCTGGATCGCCACATCGAGAAGCGCGGCGATCGGGTCGCGCTGATCTGGGAGGGGAACGATCCGGCCGAGAGCGTGTCGTTCACCTACAGGCGCCTCCACGAGCTCGTGTGCAAGGCCGCGAACGCGCTGCGTAGCCTGGGCGTGCGCAAGGGCGACCGGGTCTGCATCTTCCTGCCGATGGTCCCCGAACTGGCCGTGACGGTGCTGGCCTGCGCCCGCATCGGCGCGATCCACTCGGTCGTCTTCGGCGGCTTCTCCGCCGAGTCGCTCCGCGACCGCATCATCGACTCGACCTCGAAGGTGCTGGTCACTTGCGACGGCACGTTCCGCGGCGCCAAGCCGGTGCCCCTGAAGGCCGTCGCGGACGAGGCCACGCGCGGGACGCCGAGCATCGAGAAGCGCCTCGTGGTCCGTCGCACCGGGATCGACGTGGCATGGGACGCGGCCCGGGACGTCTGGTGGGACGACGCCGTCGGCCCGCAGAGCGCCGAGTGCGAGCCGGAGGTCATGGACGCCGAGGATCCGCTGTTCGTCCTCTACACCTCCGGCTCGACGGGGAAGCCGAAGGGCGTCCTGCACACGACCGGGGGCTACTTGGCCTACGTCGCCTGCACGCACAAGTGGGTCTTCGACTACCGCGACGGGGACATCTACTGGTGCACCGCCGACATCGGCTGGGTCACGGGCCACAGCTACATCGTGTACGGGCCGCTGGCGAACGGCGCCACGACGGTGATGTTCGAGGGCGTTCCGAACTACCCGGACTGGGGGAGGTTCTGGGCGGTCGTGGCGAAGCACAAGGTCAACATCTTCTACACCGCGCCGACGGCGATCCGGGCGATCATGCGCGAGGGCGACGAGTGGGTGCGCAGGCACGACCTGTCGAGCCTGAGGGTCCTCGGGTCGGTCGGGGAGCCGATCAACCCGGCGGCGTGGGAGTGGTACTGGCGGGTCGTCGGCGGCGGGCGCTGCCCGATCGTCGACACGTGGTGGCAGACCGAAACCGGCGGGATCCTGATCGCGCCGCTGCCCGGAGCGATCGACCAAAAGCCCGGATCCGCGACGCTCCCGTTTTTCGGGATCGTCCCGAGCATCGTGGACGAGCTCGGCAACGAGATACCGGGCGAGGCGAGCGGACGCCTGTGCATCAACAGGTCGTGGCCCGGCATCGCGCGCGGGCTGTGGGGGCAACCCGAGCGGTTCCGCGAGACGTACTTCACGCTGTTCCGCGGCAAGTACTTCACGGGCGACGGGGCACGCAGGGACAAGGACGGCTACTACTGGATCACCGGGCGGGTCGACGACGTGATCAATGTCTCCGGGCACCGCATCGGCACAGCCGAGATCGAGTCGGCGATCGTCAAGCACCCGTCGGTGGCCGAGGCCGCCGTCGTCGGAATGCCGCACGACATCAAGGGACAGGGCATCTACGCCTACGTGACGCTCAAGGTCGGGGTGACGAAGACGGACACGCTGCTGGGCGAGCTGATCGCCTGGGTTCGCAGGGAGATAGGCCCCATCGCGACCCCCGACAAGATCCAGTGGGCCGACGGCCTGCCGAAGACGCGTTCCGGCAAGATCATGCGCCGCATCCTCCGCAAGATAGCGGCCGGCGAGATCCACGAGCTGGGCGACACGAGCACTCTGGCCGATCCGACCGTCGTGGCGAAACTCATCGAAGGACGCGCGTAGCCGAGGTCGTGCCCGCGGGGCTTCTTCCGGCTCTTTCCGGCTCGTAATGTAGTTGACGTCGGGGAGTCGGCCGCTGCGAAGGAACTCGCGCGCAAGTGACCGTGATCCTTGGACCGCGCAAGTTCCATTCCTCGGGGTCCGCCGAAGGCGGATGGGGATCTTCTTCTTAGCGCGGCGGCGCCGCTGCGCCACCCGGACAACCCTCTTTGGTTGCGGCGCCACCGCGCTAAGAAGCTACTACCTGAAGCCTGAAGCCTGAGGCCCGAAGCCTGGTCCCGGCGACTTTGCCGGGACCCTGATCGAGGACCTTGTAGGTTCGGGAGTCGGCGGGGCCGGCTTGGTGGGGCCGGCTTCTTCGACTACCCTGTGGGGCGTGCGGGATCGTCGGCTCATCGTTCTGGCCGCTGCATCCCTGCCGTTGCTGGCCGCGGCCGTCTACCACAACGGCATGACGGGGGAGTTCGTCCTGGACGACGTGACGCTGCTGCAGGACATGCGGTGCGCGGACGAACCGGTCCAGTCGCTGCGGGGCCTCCTGCTGCTAGGCGGCGGCCCGTGCGCGTACCGCCCGCTGCGCCATCTGTCGTACGCGCTGGACCGCGCCCTGTTCGGACAGGACCCGGTCGGGTACCACATCATGAACCTGGCGCTGCACATGCTGACCGTGCTTGCCGTCTTCCTCCTGGCCCGCCGGCTCCTTCGTGCCGGGGGGCTGTTCGGCGCTTCGCGCCTCACCGCCCCCCGGACCCCCGCGGACCCTCGCGGCGAAGCCGCTCCAGAAGAATTGCGGGCCGGAGGCCCGCGCACCGCGCTCTTCGGGCCGTGGGTCGCCGCCGCCCTCTTCGCGGTCCATCCGGTCCACGTGGATGCGGTGACGTACATTTCCGGCCGGCGCGACCTGCGGACGACCCTGCTCTTCCGTGCGTGCGTTCTGGCTCACCTGAGGTACCGGGAGACCGGACGGCGGATCTGGGCGGCGCTCATCCCGCCGCTGTTCGACCT
>CAMTWF010000052.1:0-5406 GCA_947085355.1 uncultured delta proteobacterium | reverse complement strand
CCGCTGCGGGCGTACTCGGCGGTCCCCCGGTTGCGCTGGGCGATCATGTCCAGGAAGTTGGCGTTGACGTCGTTGCCGAGGCCGAAGACGAAGATGCGCGACTTGCGATCGTTCGCGCTGGTGACGCGATCCACGATGCGGACCGGGTCGGTCTCGCCGACGGTCGGCATGCCGTCCGTGATGAAGACGATCATGTGCGGCACGCCGCTCTGGATCGGCTGTTCGAGCGCCTTGGCGAGTGCGGCGTCGATGGCGGTGCCGCCGAGGGCGCGCAGGCGACGCACGAACTCGCCGGCGCGCTCCTTGTTGGCTGCGGAGGCCGCAATGGGGGAGTCGGACAGCGCCTCGACGTCGCTGGAGAAGCGGATCACGTTGAACACGTCGTCCGAGCCGAGCCGGTCGAGGCAGAAGCGCAGGGCCTCCCTGGCGCCGTCCATCTTCTCGCCGGACATGGAGCCCGAGGTGTCGACGACGAAGGTGACGTGCTTCCCCATCACCTCCTGTTCGTCGAGGTCCTTGCGCGGCGTCACCATCATCATGAAGAAGCCGTCCTCCCGGTCGGGCCGGTGGGCCAGCAGCGACAGGCCCACGTCCTCGCGGGAGACGGAGAAGTACAGGACGAAGTCCTTGCCAAGATCGGCCCGCTGCCGCTCGAACCCCGCCGTCGCGTGGTTGTCGTTCCGACGCGTGACGTCGACCTCGTGCGTCGGCGAGTAGATGCTCTGGATCGGCACGGCGGACTCGATGCGGGCGGTGAGCGTGAAGTCGCGCAACGTCTCGGCCGAGCGCCCCGGCGTCTTCATCGGGTACACGTAGCGCACCAGGCCGGACTCGTAGGCCAGCGTCGAGGTGAAGCGGATCTCGACCCGCTGCTCTCCGCGGGCCGGGATCGGGAATACGCGGGCGCGGAACAGGTTCCCGCCGATGTACTCGATGAGGCCCGGGTCCACCATCCGCGCCACGATCTCCTCGTAGATTCGCCGCGCCGCGTCCCTCTCCAGCACCTCCCCCTCGGTCCTTTGGCCGTTCACCCACAGCGCGAACTGCGAGACGCTCGACCCCTCGGGCAGCGGGAAGATGTACGTCGCCTCCAGGATCCTGTCGCTCGAGTTGCGGAACACCTGGTCGACCTTGGTCACGGCCGCCCGGTCGGTGATGTCGATCTCGACTCGGTGGGATTCGATCGCCAGCGGGCCCAGCGACCTGTCGCTGGGGATCATGATGCCGATCGCTCCGGCCGTCCCCGGCGCGATCGCCGCCGCTGCTGCTGCCGCCGCCAACATCTTGAATACGCTGCGTTTCATCGCTGTACCTCCCGTGCCGTCCTCCGACGACGCCGGCTTGATACGGATGGGCGGGGCCGCTGGATCTGCGCTCGTCGCGCAGGGGCCGCCAGGTCCAACCTGGACCTGGACCGCCTACAGGTCGGCGTACGGATCGTCCTGGACAGGCGGAGCGGGAACGGGAGCGGGGGCGGGAGATGGATCTGGAGCCGGAGCGGGAACGGGAGCGGGGGCGGGAGATGGAGCGGGGGGAGGGGGTGAAGGTTCGGGCGGGTGTCGAGGGCCCGGCCGGGGCGCGGCGCCGCCCGTTGCGGCCAGAACCTGCTCGTTCACGAACTGCAAGCCGTCCATGCGCTGGCCGACGGTCGCCGACAGGCCGATGACGTCGATCCTGATCGGACCGACCTGGTACGAGTAGGCCGACCTGGGGTCGGTCGGATCGATCTCGGCGCCGCCGGGGAACGAGGCCGTGATGAGCTGGTTCATGTACTCGACGAAGTACGTGGTCGCCACCTGCCGCACGTGGGTCTCGGCGTGCAGCGTGTTGATGGTGTTCGTCTCGATCTCGTACCAGGTGATGAACCCGTCGCGGTCCACGAAGAGCGCGGCGGCGAAGAAGCGGTTCTGGCGGAATCCGAGCTGCACGGTCAGCGTCAGGCGCCGCTCGAACGGCTGCATGCCCTCGGGCGACAGCGTGAACGCCGCCTCGTACCGCTTGCGGCACACCGACCCGTCCGGCTCGCACACGGGCAGCGGCTCGGACGCCCAGTACTGGTGGAACACCGGGAACTGGCGCTGAATCGTCGCCATGTCCATGCCCCACGCGCGCCGCATGTCGCCCAGGATCATGATCCAGTCGCGGAAGCCGTCCTTGACGAACAGGCGGAGACGCTCCTGCCACTGCCGCCGCCTCTCCTCCTCTTCCGCGATCCTCGCGAGCTGCTCGTCCCGCATCCGCTGCTGGATCTCCTCGAAGTAGGCGTTCGCCGCCAGGATCTCGTTCGCGGGGCCGACGTGCTTCCCGGCGGGGAGCATCTCCAGGTAGAAGCGGAGCATCGGCGAGTCGCGGCCGGCGGCCCAGAAGAAGGCGTCGTCCATCTCCGCGACGACCGCATCCACGTCGCCGGCCATGCGGCCGTCGGGGTAGGCCCGCCGGTACTCGCGGGCGGCCTCCATGCGGGGGACCGCGTCGGGCTCGAGGCGGATCCGGCGGTAGGCGTCGTACTCGTCATGCGAGGCAATCGTCCAGCAGCCCGCCGAGGCGAGCGCCGCGATCAGGAAAGCCGTGGGGCCGTGAGGAAGCAGACGCATTCGGCTAGTTCCTCGGGTCGCACAGGTTGATCCTGTGGCACTCGGGCGGGTCGCTCGCCGCGGGGAAAACCCACGCCTCCTCCGGCCAACAGCCCGCCCGCTGGCGCGCCGGGAGATCGCACCAGCAACCCGACGGCCCCAGGTCGCGAGGCGCGTTCACGCATGCGTCCCTTTCGTTGGCGGTCACGATCGGGTCGCCGAAGCCGGCGCAGAGGGTGTCGAGCGTGATTCTGGCGCAGGACCGCACGGTGGAGCATTCCTCGGAGCACGCCCGGAGGACGGCATCCCCAGACTCCTCGACCCTGCAAGCCTGCCGGTACCGACAGTCTTCCCTGCACCGCAAGATGCAGATCCCCTTGAGCACGGCGCCATCCAGCCCCGGCGACTCATCCTGGTAGATGCTGTCCTCGTCGAAGCACCCCGGCGCGTCCCCGGGCAGCGGCGCCGCCGTGGCGAAGACGACGAATGCCAGCCCCGCGACCTTCGCCAGGCTCACCGCCCGCACGTTCCGGCGATACCCGTCGGTCATTGCGCAATCGCTCCTTCGGCAGCCGCGGCCTGCCCCTGCCACGGGCGGAACCATTCGTAGTACAGCACGACGCCGACCTCGCCGCCGAACGTCGTAAGCGAGTAGCATCCGGGGCTGCCCGTGCAGAAGAACGTGTCGTAGGCGATCCGGGCGTAGGCGCCGAGCCCCGCGAGGATGCGGTACGCCGCCATCACACCGATCTCCACGCCCGGCAGGAACTCCGGCGCCACGAGCAAGGGCAGGCTCACGCCCGCGCCCCACAGGAACCCCCGCGTCACCCGGTGGATCCCCTGATAGCCGGGCACGAGCGCCGCGTTCACTTCGTAGCCCAGCGCGGGCATGCCGAGCGGCAGGGAGAACGTCGGGCCGTGATCGATCTTCCAGTGGCGCAGGAGGCCGAGGAACCCCGATGGGTGGATGCCGAGAGCGCCGGCCCGGGTCCGCGTGGTGCCCTCGAAGGCCCAGCCGCCGCCGAACCCCAGCGTAGCGAGCACGGGCCAGTACCGGACCAGGCCTTCCTCGGAGATTTGCGGAACCGCCGGCGCGGCCCACGGATCGTCCCACGAGGCCGCCGCGCCGGCCGGCGCCGCTTGGAGCGGCGGTACGGGCTCGTCCCACGGCGCGTCGCCGCCTGACGCCGCTCGTCCCGCCAGGAGCGCCGGCAACGCCATGACCACCAGAGCAACGCGCGTCCGCATGCGCATCACCTCGATTGTTCCCCCGCTGCCGCCGTCGATCCCGATCGCACCGCGTGGACCGGCGCAGCCGAACGTTGCCTACTACGTCGCTCGGGTAAAAGGCAACCCGGGTTGGGGCAGTTTGGAGTTTGGAGTTTCGAGTTTGGAGTTTCGAGTTTGGAGGAACCCGAAACCCGAAACTCGAAACCCGAAACTCCGAGAAATGGTGGACGTGGCGACCCGCAAGCGCGTAGTCTACGTTTCGCCCGACGCGGACTGGGGCGTTCCGGGCCGCGGGCGGCCGACCAGGAAGGAGGGGAGAGATGTCGAAGCCCCACGGTGCAGCAAGGACTCTCGCCGCCGCGCTGGCGTTGCTCCATGCGGCAGGCTGCACGGAACCGAACCCCGCCTACGACAGCGGCCGGGACGCGGACGTCCCGCCGCCGGCCGACGACGGCGGTCCGGACGTGGACGCCGGGCCGGACGCGGACGCGGACGCGGACGTCGAACCGGAGGCCGAGGTCGAGACGGACGACGATGCAGTCGAGGCCGACGCGGAGGATGCCGACCCGCCGGAGGATGCCGGCGACGAAGGAACGGTCGTTCCTGGAGACGTGGACGGCGACGGCGTGTCGGATGATCTGGACAACTGCCCCGGCGTCTGGAACCCGCTCCAGGAGAACTGCGACGGGGACGGGCTGGGCGACCGCTGCGACACGGGCGACGAGGACGGGGACACCCTGCCCGATCCGATCGATGTCTGCGCGTGCGGAGGCGCCGCGGGCACGCACGACGATGACGGCGACGGGATCGTGGACGACTGCGACAACTGTCCGCTGGTGTCCAACCCGCGGCAGGAGAACTCCAACCTCGACGGCCTGGGCGATGCGTGCGCGCCGCCGTCGGCGCGCGATCTGCGCCTCCTGATCCGACGCTTCGAGCCGTTCCTGGCGCTGCCGTCCGACCCGGGCTGGCACGAGGAGGGCGGGCTCTGGGCGATCGGGAGCGATGCGTATGCCCAGACCGACGCGTCCGCGGAGGGCTACGTGAGCGCGTTCTACGACCCCTGGGCCGAGGGTGACGACCTGTTCGTGCAGGGGACGTTCGACATCACGGCGTTCGGTCCCGGCGTGGGCATCACGCGGAAGGTCGGCCTGGTGGCCCGCGCGACGCGGATCTTCACCGGCGGCGTGCGGTGGTACTCGTGCGTGGTGGAGACCATGAACGGCAGGGTGGACATCGAGACGTGGGACGGTACGACCCGCCGGCAGATCAGGCAGACACCCGCCGGCATGCCGCTGGGCCTTGGCGCCTACCGCATGTCCTTCCTCGTCCGCGGAACCGGCCTGGCGTGCGCGCTGGAGGCGCCCGGCGCGGCGCCGGTCGTGGTCGAGGCGACGAGCACGGCGTATCCGATCGGCGCGCCCGGGGTCCGGGCGTTCCGGCTCGCCGCCTCGTTCCGCGGCCTGATGGTCGCGAGGTAGGGCCGATCTCGGTTTCGCGGGTCCCTGCCGAGGTAGCTTCTCAAAAAGTGGTGGCGGTTGTCCCTCGTGGACGTGGACGTGGACGTGGACGTGGACGTGGACGACTCCCTGGCTATACCTTG